>DATGGM010000329.1:0-28022 GCA_035308525.1 Bryobacteraceae bacterium | reverse complement strand
CTGGTGAAGGAGATTACCGGATCACCCTCGCGCATCGAGCACGTTACTTACGCTCAAGCCTATGGGCGCGATTTCGAAGATATGCCGCGGCGCGTGCCTTGTCTCGAAAAGCTGGAAAGCCTGGTGCAATATCGCCCGGCCACGCCCCTCGATACCATCGTACGGCGCGTAGTCGATCACGAATGGACCCATATGCCGAAGCGGGCACTGGCGGTCGCGGTCTAGCACATGTGGATCCTGCTGACCGGCCTGCTCTCGGCGCTGCTGACGCGGCTGCAGATTCGCTTGAACTCGCGGCTGGGTCTCACTGCGGCGCCGCGCGCGGATCGCTGGCACAGGGTCCCGACGCCTTCGAGTGGCGGACTGGCTATCTTCCTGAGCTGCGCGGCGGCATACTGGCTGGCGTGTCCGGGGCGTTATCCGCGTATCGCGCTGGCTGCCGCGGCGCTCTGGATCTTCGGGTTTCTCGACGACCGGCTGAACCTGCAGCCCCGGTTGAAACTGGCCGTGCAGGTGGCGGCGGCCTTCGTAGTCTTCGGCGGATTGGTCTTCCCTCTGACGCATTACTATCCGTTGGACGCGGCCCTCAGCATGTTCTGGATCGTAATGATCACCAATGCCCTGAACCTGATCGACAACATGGACGGCCTGTGCGCGGGAGTGGTCATCATCATCTGCCTGTTCCGTTCCTGGCTGCTGAGCGCGGAGGGATACCGTACCGACGCGGAATTATGCGCCATCCTGGCCGGAGCATTCGGCGGCTTTCTGATATTCAACTATCATCCGGCGCGCATCTTCATGGGCGACTGTGGCACCATGCCGGCCGGCTTCGCGCTGGGCGCATTGACTCTGGCGGGTCCCGCGCCGCATGGAGCCGTGGTGCTGGCGGGCTTCTTTTACCCGGCGCTCACGTTCGCCTATCCTATCTTCGACACGGCGCTGGTTTCGGTTCTGCGCAAACTGGCCGGGCGGCCCATCTCAGTGGGCGGCCGCGATCACAGCTCGCACCGGCTGGCATCATTGGGCCTGGATCAGCGGCAGGTGGTCTGCATCCTCTGGTTGCTGACTGGTTTTGGATCCAGCCTGGGAGTCATGATTCACCTGATGCCCGGCGCCTTGTTCCCGGCCATCGCCCTGCTGGCCGCCCTGCTCAGCCTGTTCGCGGTATCCCTGGCGAGGCCTGCAAGTACTAGTAATAGCCCGCATTCGCTTGATTCTACTGCGGCATTTGTGTTAGCTTCAAGGACACCATTCGGATTTTTCCGACCCCCTATGGAAGCCGCATGCAGCCGCACGATGACGTCCTCACGCTGAACCATCTCTTCTTCCACCATTTGGATCGTTACCGTTTTGACCGGTTGCTGAGCTATCAAAATCATGGCGAATTGATGGTCTGGTCAACCGAGCGCTTCTCTCGGGCCGTGTTCTCGCTACGCCGGTTTCTGCTCACCTCTGGACTAACGCCCGGCGATCGGGTGGCGGTGTTCTCGGAGAACCGGCCGGAGTGGCACATCGCCGATTTTGCCCTGCTGCTGTCGCGCCTGGTGGTGGTGCCGATCTACAACACGCTCTCGCCTCCGCAGATCGCTTACCTGCTGCGCCACGGCGGGTGCCGGGCGGCCATTATCGCTGGCGCCAGGCAATGGGAGATCCTCAAGCCGCTGCTGCCGGAACTGGCGGAGATGCAGGTCATCCTCGCCATGGAAGACACCCCGGGGGTCGCCACATCGCTGCCGCGCATCGTGGCGGAAGCGCCGGCGTTCGACGAAGCGTCGGTCGCGGAGATCCGCGCCGAGGCGCTAACCGTCGAACCGCACGACTTGGCCACCGTCGTCTACACCTCCGGCACCACGGGGGCTCCCAAGGGTGTGATGCTTTCGCACGGCAACATCGTATCCGACCTGCGAGGCAGCCTGGCGCGGGTTCCCTCCAATACGGCCCACCAGGCTCTGTCGGTGCTGCCGCTGCCGCATGTCCTGGAGCGCACCCTGAGCTATGGCTACTTCCACGAAGGCGTGCCGATCGCATATGGCGATCCTCACGATCTAAAGGAACTGCTGCCCGTGCACCGGCCGGATATCATCGGCGTGGTGCCGCGGATTCTGGAGAAGGTGAAAGAGGCCGTGGAAGCCCAGATCGCCCAACTGCTGCCGCACCGGCGTGCCATCGCCCGCACACTGCTCAAGGCGTCGGTGGCGCGCGCGCGGGGCCGCATGCTTGACGGCCAGACCGTGAGCCTGTCCCACCGGATGCTGGCTCCCCTGGCGAACGTGCTGGTCTACCCGAAAGTGCACCGCCAGTTGCACGGACTCAAGTACTTCATCTCCGGCGGCGCCTGGCTGAATCCGGACGTGGAGATATTCTTCCGGGCGGCCGGTTTCGACGTCCTGCAGGGCTACGGCATGACGGAGACCTCGCCGGTGATTACTCTCAACGAATACCACCGCGAGAAAATCGGCTCGGTCGGCCGGCCGCTCGATGGCGTGGAAGTGCGCATCAGCGGCGATGGCGAAATCCTCACCCGCGGTCCCCACGTCATGCTGGGCTACTACAAAGACGACGACGCCACGCGGCAGATATGCGGCGAGGACGGCTGGCTGCACACGGGCGACCTGGGCCGCATGGACAACGACGGCTGCGTCACCATCACCGGCCGCCGCAAGGAGATCCTGGTTCTCTCCAATGGCAAGAACGTGGCCTGCGCCGTCCTGGAGCAGGCGCTACAGCGCAGCCCTTACATCCAGCAGGCCCTGATCGTGGGAGAAGGCCGCAAGTTCGTGAGCGCTCTGATCGTGGCGCATCCCGAGAATGTGACGCGCGCCGCGCACGCCCGCGGGCTGGCCGTCGGCAGTTACGAAGACACGCTGTTAGCGCCACCGGTGGTCGCCCTGTTCCGCGAAGAACTGGAGACGTTGCAGGCGGAGTTCTCCTCGTTCGAGCGGGCCAAACGATTCTGTTTCCTGAAGGAAGAAGCCTTGTTGGACGCCGAACTGGTCACGCCCACGCAGAAAATACGGCGTTCGGTACTGGAACGTAAGTACGCGGAATGGATCGGACATATGTACCAACAGGATGATCCTTTGGTTATCACAGTACCCGAACGGGCCGTGTCCGCCGGCAGTTATACAACATAATGGAAGGACGGCGGCCGTTCCGGCTGCCTGCACGATTGAGGACCCATGGCCGAACCGACGCTTGTCAAATGGAATGAAGAAACGATCCTCGAGCATCTCAAGAAGATCGCCCGCGAGCAACTGAATCTGACGCCGGAACAGATACAGGCGATTGGTCCCAACGTCTCGCTCATGGATGCGCTGCAACTGGACTCGCTGGCGCAAGTGGTGCTGGTGACCACCATCGAACAGGACTTCGGCTGCGCGTTCGGACTGGAGCAATGGCAGCAGCTCGAAACCGTCCAGGACCTGGTGAAGATGATCGCCAGCCGGGCGTGCCCGCCGGAGACGCAGGCATGAGTTCTTTGACGCTCAAGGGCGCCACGGTTCCCGAAATTCTGCTTAACCTGGAGACATGCGCGCGCTGGGGTGCGCGCTTCGTAGCTCCTGCGGAAGATGCCACGTTTTACCCCTATCAGGATGTGCTGCGGCGCGCACAGAAAGCCGCGGCCGCGCTGCAGGCGCGCGGGCTGCGGCGGGGCGACCGCGTGGCGCTGATCCTCTCCACATCCATAGAGTTCTTCGATTCGCTGCTCGGCGTGCAGCTTGCCGGAGGCATTCCAGCGGCGCTCTATCCGCCGTTCCGCCTGGGCAAGCTGGATGAATATTTCGGGCGGCTGCGCAAGATGCTGGCGAAGATCGGCGCGCGGTATCTGATTACAGAAGGACGCATCCGCAAGCTGCTGGGTCCGGGCGTGGTAGGGGTGCAGTCGCTCGAGGAAGTGCTCGACGCCAAGGACCTGCAAAATGGCGGCGGACGCTGGCAGCCCGTGGATGTGGACCCCGATCAGGCCGCGTTCCTGCAGTTCTCCTCGGGCACCACGGTCGAGCCGAAGGCCGTCATGGTGACCCACACCAACCTGCTCGCCAACCTGACCATGATGCAGCAATGCCTGGTGTATCGCGGCGAAGACGAGATCGATAACGGCTGCGTCTGCTGGCTGCCGCTCTACCACGATATGGGCCTGGTCGGCTGTCTCTACCTGGGAATGTATTACCCCGGCACCGTGACTTACATGGGGCCGGATACTTTCCTGGCGCGTCCGGCGATCTGGCTGCGAACGCTATCGCGTTACAAGTCCGCGATCTCGCCTGCGCCGCACTTCGCCTACAGCTTGTGCGCCACCAAGATCAAGGATGAGGAGATGGAAGGTGTGGACCTGTCGCACTGGCGGGCCGCGTTGAACGGGGCCGAGCCCATCGAGTCGGACGGCGTCCAGCGGTTCACGGAACGCTTCGCTCGCTGGGGCTTCCAGCCGGCCGCCATGACGCCCGTGTACGGGTTGGCCGAGGCGGGGTTGGGAGTCACGTTCACCGGCCTCGACGATCTGCCGCGCTTCACGGAGTTCAGCCGCGAGGGCCTGTGGAATGGCGGTACCGCCCACCTCGGCGAGGGCCGGCGCATCGTATCGGTGGGCCACGCGCTGCCCGGCGTGGAAGTGGCCATCTTCGACGACCAGGAACAGCGCGTGCCGGAAGACCGCGTGGGGCGCATCTGGGTGAAAGGGCCGTCGATCACCAAGGGCTATTGGGAAAGCCCCGAGTTGACCGCCAACATGATCCACGGCGACTGGCTGGACACCGGCGACCTGGGGTTCTTCCATGCGGGTGAACTGTACATCGCCGGACGCGCCAAGGATCTCATCATCATCCGCGGCCGTAACTACGCGCCGCAGGAGATGGAGGAGCTGTTGCTCGACGTTGAAGGCGTGCGCAAGGGCTGCACGGTGGCCGTGAGCACGATGGTGGAGGGCGAGGGCGAGCAGCTCATCATCCTGGCGGAGAAAGACCCGCGCAGCAAACGGGCGGAAGAGGAAGTGATCGCTGAGATCAGCCATTGCATCCTGAAGGGACTCTCGCTGAAGCCGCGCGACGTGGAACTGCTGGAGCCGGGCACGCTGCCGCGGACGTCTTCGGGCAAGCTCCGGCGGTCCGAGGCGCTGCGCCAGTTCCTGGCGGGTGAGCTGGTGCCACCCGAGAAGGTCAACGCGCTGAAGCTTTTGTTTGAAGTGGGCAAGTCGCAATTGGCGTGGGCCAAGTTCCGGGCGGAGAAGAAGTAGGCTCTCACAAACGCCGCAGCGCCCACTCGTAGAGCTGCCGGTCTTTCTCGACCGAATGTAGCAACAGCGCTCCAACTTCATCGCCGGCGTGTATCCAGCTCAGGTCGTCGCGATAATCGTGCGACGTGTTCTCGACAGGCACCGGGCCGGGCGGAAAATCGAGTCCGGCCTGTTGCGCCAGCACGCGCAGTTTGCCCACGCTTTCCTCCATGCGCTCCGAGATGCCCACGAAGAAGAACTCCTCGAGAGCCGCCTTGGCAGCCTCCAGGCGGTCCACGGCGGCAGGCGCACTGTGACGGGCGAAGAAGTTGACGTTGTGATTCTCGCGGAAGGGAATGTCCCGTTCGTTCGTCAAGAGCCAGCGGGCAAAGTCGCGCAAACTCAGGTGCGGCGCATCCGGCGGTACTGCCGCGAGCAGGCTGGGCGAAGTGATCGTGGAATACAGTTTCTTGAAATGCGTCATGTACGAGACGAACTGTTCGACAGGATCTCGCAGGAACGTGACGTACAACATCTCGCGCCCCGCCACCCAGCGAGGGAAGCACCGTATGTGATGGGAGCTCAGGCTGAGGATCGCCGGATCCTGCAGCAGGTAGCTGCGCAGAGCTTCGCCGCCGTAGACAAAGTAAGTATCGTCGACATACAGCCGCACGTGCCGGGGCCCGGAGTAAGTCTCGAGCAGAACGCGGAAGGACGTGCCGGCGCACTTGGGTACGTGAATGTGGGCCAGAACCGGACAGGCGGGCGGCGGATGCGAGGCCGCGTTTCCGAGGTTGGCGAAAGCCAGGAGGCCCGGCAATCCCCGCGCCGGCGTAATCGACTCGAGCCGCACATCCGGGGCGCCGCACTCCGTGAAGACTCCGCGGATCCGGCTGGCGGCTTCCGGGGTCCCGGCTATTCCGAGCGCTATCAAGCCTGGTGTGTTGGCGCGATCCAGCAGAGCACCGAGATCTTTGGGCGACGGCACCGCGGACGCTAGATGGATCACTGTATCCGCCTTTTCGCGCCTGGTGAATTCGCCGTACGGAAGCCGCGCCTGGTGAAATGCGCGCTCTAATCTTTCTTCTTGCTGGCCAACCGCGTAAATGCGCTGGTGCGGTGAGAATTCCCAGTAAGCTTCCAGCGCGGCGATGAACGCCCGCTCCCAGGACCCCTCGCATTCGCGTGGCTTGACCCAGTGGCCACGGCCCTTGGGCAGCGCTTGATCCGTGCCGCCGTGCCGCACCTCCAAACTGTTGCGGCCAGGCTTCAGATAAGCGCTTGGATCGAACTCGAATCCCTTGCCGCCGTCGCCGATGCCGGCCGCCCGCAGGTCTTCGCGAAACCGGCCGCACGGGACACCGGCCACACGCAGCGCATTCACCATGACATCGATTTCCAGTGGCCGGCTGAAGTCCGCGTCATCGGCGGCCCATCCAATAATCCCCGCCTCCGTGAGTGTGTCCACACAGCCAATCAAGCTCATATAGCCGGGCCGCTTCAGTCCGTGGACAAGCTGAAGTCCTCTGCGCGGCGGGTCAGGTTTGGATTGTAGTAAGGGTCGTCCGCAATATACTTTGCCCACTTCTTCTTCATGAATGCGTCTTCCATCGGGTCCGGGATCTTATCTTTCTCCGTCTTGGTGGCCGATTCGTGGTGATAGAGCCTGGCATAAGGTGTGTAGACATTGCGATAGCCGAGTTCCAGCAGCTTCAGGCACAGATCCACGTCCTGGAACGCCACCGCCAGGTTGACCTCATCGAAGGCGCCAGCCTGAAGGAACTTCTCGCGCGCCACCAGCAGACATGCGCCGGTAACCGCGCTGCAATTCCTGGTGAGATTGGCGAGGTCGAAGTAATAATGGGGCAGGTTCGCCGGCACGTTTTTAAACGCATGGCTGCAATTGCCGTAGAGGCCCATGACCACCCCAGCATGCTGAATCAGATTGTTGGGATACCACAACTGCGCGCCCACCGCGCCGACATCGGGCCGCTGGGCATGTTCGAGCATAGCCGTGAGCCATTCCGCCGAGATGATCGACGTGTCGTCGTTCAGGAACAGAATGTGGGGTGAATCCGTCGCCCGAACCGCCGCATTGTTCATGCGAGAAAAGTTGAACGGCTGGCCGCGCCAGTCGAAATATCGGACGGGGGCTTTGCGGGCCGTCAGACGCGCGGCATACTCGGCCACGCTCGTAGCCGGTGAATTGTCTATCAGGACGATCTCGTAGTTTTTGTATTCCGTTTTATCTAAGACGTCTTCGATCGCGCGGAAAACTCCCTTATGGCCGCCGGTAGGCATCAGGATGCTGACCCGGGGGGCCTCTCGAATGGCGTACCGGACCCGATAGCGGCATGGTCCCACTTCAACTATGTGCGCGCCGGGGGAATTGCGCTCGAGAAATGAGCTCAAGGCGCGGTGCCCATCCGCGCTGGCCTCGGGCTTCTCCCAGTACGCCTTGGCTACCGAACCTGTCGCCGCGCGCCAGTGATATAGGACTTTGGGGATCCTGCGGATCTTTTGCGTCAGTTCGGTGGCGCGCAAAAGGAACTCGTAGTCTTGAGAGCCGCTATAGTTTTCATTCAGCCCGCCGAGACGATCCACGAGAGAGCGCTTCATCACCACGAAATGGCAGATGTAGTTACAGGAGTGAAACAGTTCGGGCGACCAATCGGGTTTGAAAAAGGCGTCGTAGCGGCGGCCGCGTTCATCGATCTTGTCTTCGTCGGAATAGAAAAGATCGGTATCGGGGCAGTCTTGGATGGCCCGTACAATATCGTATAAGGCGAAAGGCGCGAGCTCGTCGTCGTGGTCCAAAAAGGCCACATATTCTCCCGAGCATAGTTTCAAGGCCGTATTCGTGGCGCCGGCGATACCCCGGTTGCGCTTGAGCGCGGTCACCCCGATTCGGGAATCGCTCTCGGCGTACTTCCGCAGAACGGCGGCCAGCGAGGCATCATCCGAGCCATCATCCGCCAGGCATAGTTCCCAGTCAGGATAGACCTGGCTTACGACGGACTCGATACAGCGGCTCAGTAACGCCACACTGGTTTTATATACGGGGACCGCGATGCTGATGCGCGGCCGCGCCGTGAGCTTCCCGATATCCAGCCGCATCTGATGAACGGCTTCTTTGCCGGGTTCGTGGCGGGTGATCCATGCGTCATACTCCGGCGAGGGCGCCGCGTCGGCAGGTTCAGGTTTTGGGCGTCCACTCAGATGCAGCAGCATTCCTCCGATGCGGCTGAGGGTTTTCCAAATCCGGCTGTCGTAGATGGCGTGAATCGCACGGCTGTTGGAGACCAGCGCGGACTCAAGATCCCGCAGGCGCTGTTCCAAGCTGGTGTGGGATTCCAGGGCGGCGGCCGCGCGCGCGTTTTGGGCGATGGTCAGGAAGAGCTGGCAGAATGCCAACACACCCTGTAGATCTACGGCCTTCCCGCCGGATGCGAATGACGCCCGCGCGGTCTCGAGATCCGCCGCGCTGCGGCATTTGGAGAGCAGGTATCCCACGCGGTAAGCCGGCTCTCCCCAATCTTGTCCGGCATATACCTGATTGAAGCGGCGATTGAGCTCCAGCACGAAATCCGTCCCCGATGGCCGCAGGCTGTGGTACGTCAACATCATCAGCAACCAGACATTGGTGTTGCCCTGGACGAAATCGATCCAGGGATGCGGATTCTGCGAGAAGATGCCGGATATGCTCTCGCGGTCCGGCAGGCCGTATTGACGGTGCTCCAGCAGGGCCTGGAGCGGAGCCCGCAGAACGGAGCCAGTATACTCGACCATCACCGATTCCGCCCAGCGGTTGTTCTCCGAGTCGAAAGGACAGGCCAGATACAGACCGTCCCGCGTGACCCGGAGAAGCTCGCCGAGGAACTGAGCCCTGTGTTCGGCGGGAATGTGTTCGAGCGTGTCGAGCGAGCACACCAGATCGAAGGAACCATCGCGAAACGGGAGCTCGATTCCGCTCGCCCGGATGTAGTTCCGCAAACCGCCAATGGGGACCAGGTCCACCACCACCGCGGTGGCGTCCGGGATCAAGGCCCCGGCTAAAGACGGGAATCCCGGCCAAAAAGCGGGCGTGTGTCCGCCGACATCCAAGACCCGATATTCGGATTGGTGGGGACGAAAGAGCCCGGCGATGCGCTCCAGCAGGACGTAGCGTTCAAACAAGCCAAACGATATCTCCCGCAGGCGTTCCACGTTGGTCATGAAAACAGAGGATTCAGTCTAGCTCAAATTCACGGGCGGGATCGAAAGGCTACAGGCGGGGCATGTGCTATACTCGGGTGTTTCCAGCACGGCCCCAACATGTGGCGCGGCGATTCTCTTTTCCTTCTATTCAGCCTGATCATCAAGGACTTCAAGATCCGTTACCGCAACATGTCGTTGGGCGTGTTCTGGTCCCTGTTGAATCCGCTGGTGATGATGGGCGTACTGACGTTCGTCTTCACCAAAATACTCAAGAATCCCGATCCGCTTTTTCCTTTGTTCGTGATGTGCGGCCTGGTGCCGTTCAATTTCTTCAGCACCGCCTGGCTTTTCGGGACGACTTCCATTGTGGACAACGCCGGCCTGATCAAGCGCGTGCCGGCGCCGCGGGAGATCATTCCTCTGGCGGCCGTGCTCTCCAACTGCACGCACCTTTTCATCCAGATCGGCCTGCTGTTCGGCCTGGCTTTCCTTTTGGGAAAAACTCCCAATCGCCAGTGGGCATGGCTGCCGCTGATCTGGACGCTGGAAGTTGTCTTTGTGTGCGGCCTCTCACTGATTACTTCCGCACTGAACGTCTATGTCCGGGACATGCGCTACCTGGTTGAGTCGGCCAACACCGTACTGTTCTGGCTGGTGCCGGTGGTGTATTCTTTTACCATTATACCCGCGAGTTTTCGGGGAATTTATCAGCTGAATCCCATCGCGGCCCTGGTAATGGCGATGCGAGACATCCTGATCGACGGGACTCGCCCCGCTTCCACGCTGTTGATCAAGCTCTCGGGGATCTCGCTGGTGATGCTGGCGGCGGGACTGCTGGTATTTCGTAACCTGAAGCCGCGCTTCTCCGATCATTTGTGACATCGCATGAGCGTGATTGTATTTCACAACGTATCCAAGAAGTTTCACCGCCATGCCGGGCAGATGCTGCTGCGGAATCATCTAACCAGGATCCTGACCGGCCAGCGCGAGAAGCCCTTCTATGCCCTGAAGCGGGTGTCTTTCACGCTGGAGCGCGGCGAAAGCCTGGCGGTGATCGGAAGCAATGGCGCGGGCAAGAGCACCCTGCTGGGCCTGGTGGCCGGCGTTTCCAAACCGAACGAAGGCGTGGTGACGGTGAACGGGCACCTCGCCGCCCTGCTGGAACTGGGATCGGGCTTTCATCCGGACCTCACGGGGCGGGAGAATGTCCGGCTGAATGCGGCGCTCCTGGGTCTTTCGCGCAGAGAGACCGCGGCAGCGTTCGACGCCATCGTGGAGTTCTCGGGAATCCGCGACTTCATCGATGAGCCGTTGCGCACGTATTCGACGGGCATGGTGATGCGGCTGGCGTTTTCGGTGGCCATCAACACGGACCCTGAGATCCTGCTGATCGACGAGATTCTGGCGGTGGGCGACGCGGCGTTTCAGGCCAAATGTATCGACAAGATCCACGAGTTCCGCAATGCCGGAAAGACGCTTTTGTGCGTTTCGCACTCCAACCTGGTCCAGAAGTTATGCGACCGGGCACTTTGGCTCGACCATGGCGAGTTGATCCTGAGCGGTCCGGTGGCGGAGGTATCGGCAGCCTATGCGGGGCGGCCCATCGCCCCCGCATAATGTGAGGATCGCCTGGCCGGAAACAGCACACAGCTACGTCGGGCAATCGCGGAACTTCAGGAGTTGTTGCGCCGCACGGATTCCGCTCCGTCACGAAAGGAAATCCTGGCGCTGGCCGAGTTGCTGGAAGAAGCGCTGGCGCGCATCGACGCGGACGAGAAGCAGGCGGTGCGCCACTACACCGAGTTGGAGCGGCGTCTGCTCGATATTGAAAACAGCCGCTTCCTGCGCACGCTGCAGTGGCCCGGAAGGTTTTTGGGGGATTGGAAAGGCCGGCTGGGCCAGGTCCTGCTGCACTCTCCGCTGCATCCTCTCTATCTGAAGTTGGTGAACCCGCACCGGGCGGAGGACCGCTACAGGCTGTGGGTAGAGAGCGAACGAACGCCGGCCGCCCGGCCCCTCACGCGCGAACCTCTGCTCTGCGTGATTCTGCCGGTATACAATCCGCGGCGAGACTGGCTGGAAGCGGCCGTCGAATCGGTACGTGGGCAAAGTTACGGCTGCTGGCAACTGTGCGTGTGCGACGACGCGTCGGCGGAGAGCTGGGTGGCCGAGTATTTCGAAGCGTTGAGCGCAACGGAGCCGCGCATCCGTTTTGTGCAAGCGAACGAACACCTGGGGATCTCGGGCGCATTGAACCGGGCCGCGGAGCTGGCAAGCGGAGAGTACGCCGGATTTGTGGACCAGGACGATCTGCTGGCGCCGCACGCCCTGGCTTCCGTGGCGGAAGCCGTGGCGGATTCGGAACCGGACCTGGTGTATAGCGACGAGGATTATCTGGACGACCAGGGGCGGCGGGTGCAACCGATCTTCAAGCCGGCCTTTTCTCCGGACCTGCTGCGTTGCGGCATGTACCTCGGCCATCTGCTGGTGGTCCGCACGGCACGGCTGCGGGAGCTGGGCGGCTTTCGCGCCGGGTACGACGGCAGCCAGGACTACGATCTGGCGCTGCGATTGACCGGCGGGGGCTTGCCCAGCGCGGCCATGGTACGGCACATTCCGCGGGTGCTCTATCACTGGCGGAGGCACGCGGACTCGACTGCCCAGCACGCCGCGGCCAAGCCTTATACGCAGTCGGCCGGGTTGAAGGCTGTTTCGGAAGCGGTGGCCCGCCGCGACGCGCAGGCGGTGGTGACGCTGGGGACGTTTCCCAATACGTATCGAGTGCGCTGGTTCATTCCCGAGGATCTCAAAACCAGCCTGATCATTTGTTCGCGCGACGCCAAACTGCTGTCGCGGTGTCTGGAGGCGATCGCGAGGCAGACCGCGCACGCCAACCGCGAGGTGCTCGTGGTGCAGCACCTCACCGGCGATATCGCGGCTATGGACCGGCTGCTGAATGCTTCCGGCTGCATCCGTGTGCCGTACGCCGGCCCATTCCACTTCGCGGCGATGAACAACCTGGGCGCGGCGCACGCCAGCGGCGAGGCGCTGGTCTTCATGAACGACGACGTGGAGCCGCTCGATCCCGACTGGCTCGGCGCATTGCTGGCGCACGTCAACCGGCGCGAAGTGGGGGCAGTGGGGGCCAGGCTGGTGTATCCTTCGGGCGCGGTGCAGCATGCGGGCATCGTGATCGGCATCATGGAAGGCGCTGGCCACCTGCATCGCAATACATTTGGATCTCCCTACTGGAACTGGCTGCCGTTTACGCGGAATGTCTGCGCGGTGACGGGAGCGTGCCTGGCGATACGTAAGGAAGTCTTCGAGGAGTTGGGCGGATTCGATGAATCGTTCCCGGTGAATTACAACGACGTGGACCTGTGCCTGCGGGCGCGGCAGGCCGGATATGAAGTGATCGTGGAACCGGCCGCCCTGTTGCGGCACTATGAATGCCAATCGCGCCAGGCGGGCGTGCGGCTGGAGGAACGCTACCTGTTCGAGCAGCGCTGGGGCGTCTGGCTGGAGCGCGGCGATCCTTTTTACAGTCCGCATCTGCGCCGCACGCTGGAGGACGCCGGGTTGGAGCTGCACGATCCGGCGGAGCCGGCAACGTGGCGATAGCCTGGCTCGCGAAGCACACTACTCTTTCCGCAACGCTCATCCTGATCGTGGTTTTGCACGTTTGCTTTTTTCCTTTCATCTGGGGAGACAAGACGTTGCTGGCAAGCTCGCGCGGCGATGTGCCCAGCATCATGCCGAACGGCGCATGGTACGGCGGCAGCCAGGGTCCCACGATCTTTCGAGGGAATGACATGGGCGCTTCCGGCTGGCTGCTGGAGCCGGACGCATCGCTGATTCGTTACGAATACTTCCACGAGGGGCACCTGCCGTTGTGGAACCCTTATCAATCGTTCGGCGCGCCACTGGCTGCCAACATGCAGTCGCAACCGTTCCAGCCGCTCTTTTTCCTGTATTCGCTGTTTCCCGGACCGCGCACGTACAACGTTTTTATTCTGGCCCGCTTTCTGCTGACGGGCCTCTGCACTTACCTCTATCTGCGGCTGTTCCTGGGCTTCGCGCCGTCGATTGCAGGCGGAATCGGGTGCATGCTGTCGGGCTACTACATTCTGTTTTTCAACATGCCGCATTTGAGCGTGGATATGCTGGTGCCGGCAGTTTTCCTGGCCACGGAGCGCCTGCTGCGGGAACAGACCACCAGGAATGCGATCGTGTCGGCCGCGGTGACCTTTCTGTGCATCGTGGGTGGGATGCCGGAGAGCGCGTTTCTGGCACTGGCATTCGGTGGCGCGTACTTTCTTTTCCGGATCGCAGCGGACGGGCAGATGCGGGCGGCGTCGATCACCCACCTGAAGTACTTTTTCTTCGTGCAAGGGATGGGGCTGATGCTGGCAGCTTTTCTGCTGGCTCCGTTCTTCGAATACATGAAGGTTTCGTTCGATACGCATCAGCCGGTAAATCTGGGTGGAGTCATTCCCGGATTGCAGCACGACGCGTTTGGTCTTTCGCTGTTCACCTATCTGATGCCGGGCGGATATCACGATCTGCGGGGATTCATGGGGGTGGTGCAGGTGTTGCTGGCGGTCGTCGCGCTGGTAGGCCTGAGGCGCGAGCGCGTGACCTTCTTCTTCGCGGCATCGGCGTTCGTTCTGGTGCTGAAGCGGTATGGCGTGCCAGTCATCAATTGGATCGGGTATCTGCCGTTCTGCCGGTTTGTTCTGTTTCCAAAATACGAAGAGGCGCTGCTGGCTTTCTCGATGGCGGTGCTGTGCGGATACGGCGTGCATTTTATTCTGACCGGGAGAGGAAGCCACCGGAGGCTCGTGGCAGCGGCGCCGTCCTGCGTTAAATGGTGGCCGGCTGCGCTGATAATTCTCATGACGGGGGAGATGGCCGGCAACTACATTTATCCGGTCTACTACGTTTTGACGCGCTCGGCGGGCGATGAGGCGAATCCGTATCGGGGCGCGCCCTATATCGACTATCTGAAGTCCAGGATCGGGGCACACGAGCGCGTGTTTGGGCGGCAGGGAATCCTGCATCCGGGCTGGGCGGGGAGTTTTCAGATCGACGATCCACGCGGGCTGGATGCCATGTATTACCGGAAGTACCTGGACTTTGTCCGGTTCTTCCTGCGGGAGGAGATACCGGCGGAGGCGCGCGGCGATCTGGTCAACCGATTCGCCGGCATGCGGTGGTCGGCTTGCGACAGTCCGCTCAAGACACGGCTGTTGCAGCTCTCGTCGGTGAGATTCTTTTTGTCGCGCGACCCTTATGGGGCAGCGGCAGAGCGTGTGCAGGAGATCTTTCAACAGAATCAGGGCCGGCCTATCGAGATCCGGACGTTCACGATGGGCGGCGAGACCAAGGCGGTGTTGTACGAGCATCCGCCTTACGAGCGGCTACCGTTTCGCATTGCGATTACGCCCGCGAGCCGGGAGTTTTCGTTCGATGTGGCGATGCAGCCGGCGGTGTATGACGGGTCCATGCCGGTATGCGGCGCGGGCGTCCAGTTCAGGCTGGAAGTGCGGGACAGCGCCGGGCGGATCCGGCAAGTGTACGAGCGGTATATCGACCCGAAGCACAATCCGGCGGAGCGGCGCTGGATTGCGGCGTCGGTGGATTTGAGCGAGTACCTGGGGCAGACGGTGGAACTGTTGTTCACTACGCTGCCGGGGCCAACGGGCGATACGTGCGCCGCGTGGGCGGGTTGGGGCGATCCGCATTTCAATGGAGATGAGCGCAGTGCGGCGCCGTTCGACCTGGTGTACGACCGGGGCGTGAAGATTTACGAATACCGGGAGACGCTGCCGCGGGCGGCCCTGTTCACGAACCTGGAAGTGGTGGCGGACGAGGCGGCGGTGCTGGCCAGATTGGGATCTCCATCGCTGGACATCTTCACGACGGCGGTGGTCAGCTCGGCCGGCCTGGCCGGCTTGCAGCACGCGGAGCGCGCGCGGGCGGCCACCATAGTGTCGTACAACTCGCAGGAAGTGATCATCGATGCGGTCACGGAGCGGCCGGCGCTGCTGGTGCTGACGGACACAGACTATCCGGGCTGGAATGTGTACGTGGACGGGGGGCGGTCGCGAGCGGTCACGGCCAATTACCTGTTTCGCGGCGTGCCGATGACCGCGGGGCGGCATCTGGTGCGGTTCGCGTATGAACCCGCTTCGTTCCGCGCCGGGGCTGCGGTTTCGGGACTGGCGCTGCTGTGTCTGTTGGGGTTTGGCGCGTGGCGGAGACGGTCATAATCGACCACTACCCGGTTCGGCCCCTGTGGTCGTTTCGGCCTCAGCAGTCGTAAGGCGCTCGAATTCGGTGAAGTTGTTGCCTATGGCTATGGCCAGGGCGAGCAAGCGTTGCAGGGCGTCGCGGGGGGATGAGAAGGTGATGGCGATGGCTCCGGGCTTGAGGGAGACTCCTTGGGGCAGATCGGCGAACTGCTGTCCGAGAACTGCGGTAGGGGCTTCCACGAGCAGCTTCGGCTGGGCCAAGGCGGCTTGGCGGAGCCCGTCGAGGACCTGGGCGAGCCGGTGGCGGCGGCGGCGCTCATAGTGGGCCTGATCGCCGGCGGCCAGGCGGGCCAGGTGGGCGATCAATTCGCCACGGTCGGCTACGCTGCTGGCGCCGAGCTGGCGGGAGACGCAGGGCTGCATGATCTGCTGGGCCCGGCGAGGACCTACCTGGAGGATGGACTGGAGGGTCTGGCGATCGACCCAGGGCCAGGGGAGAGCGTTCAGTTCCTGGATGACCGCGTCTAAGCGCCCATACCATATAGGCTTATCGGGCATGCTGCCAATCTACCACATTATAGGCGGTTGTGCGCGAGTGCGAAATATGGCCACCTTTATCACACCTGATAATAGAACGTTATCAGAAGTGTGATAAGATGCTGCCATGCAACTGGTGTCGCTCAGCCAGCGGGCCCGGGAATTCGCCGCGGCGGCCAAGGCGCCCAGCACCCTGCGGGCTTACCAGGCGGACTGGCAGGATTTTTGGGAGTGGTGCGAAGGCCACGGAGCCGCGGCGCTGCCGGCGAGCCCGGGGACGATCGCACTGTATCTGACCGACCGGGCGGCAACGCTGAAGGTCTCGAGCCTGACGCGGCGCCTGACCACCATTAACCGGGCGCATCGGGCGGCGGGGCAGCCTTCGCCCGCCACCATGCAGAATGCCGTGGTCAGCGAGGTATGGAAGGGAATCAAGCGGACCAAAGGGACGGCGCAGCGCGGGAAGAAGCCGCTGCTGACGCCGGATGTCCGGCGCATGGTGGCCGAACTGCCGCAGGATCTGCGGGGTCTGCGCGACCGGGCCTTGCTGCTGGCCGGCTTTGCGGGCGGCTTCCGGCGGTCGGAACTGGCGGCGCTGCGGGTGGAGGATCTGGAGACCAGCCCGGAGGGGCTGATCGTGCGGCTGGGAAAGTCGAAGACGGATCAGGAGGGGCAGGGAAGACGGGTAGCGCTGCCTTATGGTTCGGACGCGGCGACCTGTCCGGTGCGGGCGCTGCGCGGGTGGCTGGAGCAAGGTGACATCCGGGCCGGGGCGGTATTTCGGGCGATCGACCGTTATGGCGTGATCAGCGATCAAGGGCTGCACGCGGATTCCGTCGCATTCCTGGTGAAGCGGTCGGCCGGGCGGGCGGGTCTGGATACCTTGGAATACGCCGGCCACAGCCTGCGCGCGGGCCTGGCGACGCAGGCGGCCATGAACGGCGCGAGCGAACTGGCGATTATGAAGCAGACCGGGCACCGGTCGCTGGCCACAGTCCGGAAATATATTCGCGAGGGCACCTTGTTTCGCGACAACGCGGCGGCGAAGCTCGGGTTGTAACGGCCGGCTCACGCGCGCGCCTCCAGAATAGCTTCGCGGATGCGGCTGCTGGCGCGGCCATCGCCGTAGGGGTTGTGGATGCGCGCCATGCGGAGATATTCGGCTTCATCTTCGAGCATGCGCTCGGCTTCGCTCACGATGCGGTGGGGGTCGGTGCCCACCAGTTTGACGGTGCCGGCGGTCACGGCTTCGGGACGCTCGGTTTTTTGGCGCATCACCAGGATGGGCTTTCCTAACGACGGGCCTTCTTCCTGGATGCCGCCGGAGTCGGTGATCAGGAGGTAGGCGCGGCGCATGAGATCGACGAAGGGGACGTAATCCAGCGGCTCAATCAGGAAGACATTGGCGAGCCCGCCCAAATCGCGATAGACGGGGTCCATGACGCGGGGATTTCGGTGGACAGGGTAGACCAACTGGACATCGGGGCGGCGCGCGAGACGGGCCAGGGCCTGGCAGATGCCCGCGAAACCATCGCCGAAGCTTTCGCGGCGATGGGCGGTGACCACGATCAGCTTCGCGGCGGGATTCAGTTGGGGCCAGGCGGGGGCGGGAAGGCGGCCGGCGGCGAGGCCGTCGCGCACATAGAGCACCGCATCGATGCCTGAATTGCCGGTGACGGAGATGCGCGAGGGTTGGACGCCCTCGGCGAGCAGGTTACAGCGCGCGCTATCGGTCGGCGCGAAGTGCAGGGTAGCCAGCCGGGTGGCGGCGACGCGGTTCATCTCTTCGGGAAACGGCTGCGAGAGATCGCCGGTGCGGAGACCGGCTTCCACATGGCCGACGGGAACGCGCTGGTAGAACGCGGCCAGGGCGGCTGCCAGCGTGGTGGTGGTATCTCCCTGGACCAGCAGCATGTCGGGCCGCTCGGCCGCGATCACGGGCTCGAGAGCAGCCAGGATGCGGGCGGTGAGTTGGGCGAGAGTCTGGCCGGGCTGCATGAGGTCAAGGTCGTAATCCGGGGTGACATTGAAGGCGGCCAGCACCTGATCGAGCATGGAGCGGTGCTGGGCGGTAACGCAGACGCGCACGTCGAATTGGGCGCTCTGCCACAGGTCGAGAAGCACCGGGCAGAGTTTGATGGCCTCGGGGCGGGTTCCGAAAGTGACGAGGATCTTGCGCACGCGAAAGATAGTGCGGCGCGCGAAGTACGAATTCTCACGAAAGATTGCCCACGCGGCGCATGATTTTGTCGAACTCCGCCGCGGCGGACGCCCAGCTATAGTTCTCTTCGACGAGCTTGCGCGCGGCGCGGCCGAGCTGCTCGCGGGCGGCGGGATCGCGCAGGAGGCGGACCACGTGGAATGCAAAATCGGCCGGGCGGTCGGCCAGCACGATGTTTTCGCCGTGGCGCACGGGCAAACCTTCGGCACCCATGGTGGTGGAGACGACGGCTTTACCCATGGCCATGGCTTCGAAGATCTTGATGCGGGTTCCGCTGCCGCTGCGCAGGGGAACGACGCACACGGCGGCCTTGGCGAGGTAGGGGCGGATGTCTTCGACGGCGCCGGTCACCAGGATTGTGGCGGATGCCAGGGCTTGCGTGCGGCGCGTGGGGCGGCGGCCGACGGCCCAGAATAGCGCTGCGGGAACTTCAGCCTGGATCAGCGGGAGGATCTCGTCGACGAAGTACGCCGCGGCGTCTTCGTTGGGCATGTAGTCCATGCTGCCGGTGAAGACCATGGCGAAGGGCTGCGCGGGTTCGGCGAGGGGCTGGAAGTATTCGGTATCGACGCCGGTGGGGATGACGGATATGCGGTCTGGCGCGATGTATTGGAGGAAGTGGGCGCGGTCGTTCTCCGAGACGGTAAACACGTGATCGGCTTGATCGACATAGCGGCGTTCGGTGCGCACGAGGGCGCGCGCTTCGAACCACGAGGCGGCTTTCATCAGTGGGGTTGAGGCGACTTGGGCGTGGCGCTCCCAGATCCGGGCTTCGACGTTATGGGTGAAGAGGATGGTGGGCGGGGGTGTGTTCCAGCGCATGAGAGGAGCGGGAACGATGAAGTCGCAAACGATCAGATCGAATTGGGAGGCGGCCAGGAGTTCCGCGTAGCGGCGGCGGACATCGGGGTGCAGAAATTTGTAGACGGAGACGGGGCGGCCGGCGGCCATGATGCGGGCGGCGTGGAGGTACTCACCGAGGCTGCGGCGCCCGGGAAGCGGAAGGGGAACGGGCACGAGCTTCGAAAAGATGTCGTTGCCGAGGAGGTGTTGATCGTTGGTGTGCTCGGCGTAAAAGGTGAAGAGCGTGATTTCGTGCCGGCGGGCGAGTTGTTTCAGGATCTGGTAGCTGCGGATTTTGCCGCCCATATCGGGGGGCAGGAGGCCTCCGGCTTTGACCCACAGGAGCCTCATAGGTGGTGCTCCGTGACGCCGACAGCGGTGGTGACGCGGTAAGTGAAGCGGTCGCCGGTAAAGATGAATTGATGCGACCCCTGGGGTTCTTTGTATTCGTAGCTGCCGGGGGCGGTCTGGGTGAAGACGCCGTGATTGCGGGGGACCAGCATGACGGCGAACTCAGCGGGCAGCGCAGTTTCCCTGGTGAAGCGAAGGACCCAGGCGGGTTCTTTGCGGCCGTAGACGGGGGACCAGTCCCAGCGCTCGTCGGACTCGGTCCAGGTGTGGTCTTGGGGGGCGAGGATGACGAGGTCGTGCAGGTCGAGGTAATGCCAGTGGATGGCGAGGCGGTGAGAGCCGGTTGACGGGCGCGGCTCAGTCACGAGGTCGCGGACCAACCAGAGCGTTGCATTCAAGCCGGACTTCAGGCAGAAGACCCACCGCTGATGGGATTTGTGGCGGCCGGCGAACAGATCGAACGCGGGGCTGGTGTACCAGAGGTCGACAACGGTTTCGGAGAGGTTGGTCCAGGCGAAGGGGCCGGCGGGCTGCGCCTGATCGGCTCCGTCTAATTGCAAGGTGTTGTGGGCGGCGGTGCCGCGGAAGCGGTCGCGCTCGGGGCAGACGTAGCAGAAGGTCCCCGGATCGATCAGGACGGGGCGGCCGCCGGTGATGAGTTGGATGCTCAGGGCGTCGGCGTGGGTGTGGCCGGCGGTGAGCGCGCCGGGGGGACCGGCGTTAATGAAGAGATGGGAGTCGCCGGAGGACATGATGTAGATGCCGCCGACGGTCTGCGCGGTGGTGGGAGCGAGCGGGCGAGGGAGCGGCGCGATGACGCGGCCACCGTCGTCGTCTCCGAAGTTGGGGAAGCGGCCGGCGCGGGAGAGGGCGGCCAGGGCGTCGTTCATTTTCTCGATGGCGCCATCGAAGGCGGGGGGGATGGCAATGGCGTTTCGAGCGGCAAGATTGCGGGCGAATTCGAAGAAGTCCCGGGCGTAGACGTGATAGTAGACGGACTGCTCGAAGTGGAAGCCGCCGGGGCGGACCTGGGTTTGGGCCTGCTGGAGGATGATCTGCCAGCCGCGGGCCTGCCAGCCGGCGGCTTCGGCGATTTGCGGGCACATGACGCCGATGGAGAAAAGCGCCACGGCTTCACCCAGCAGGTGGGTGTTGGGGGAGAAGTACGTGGAGGGAAAGCGCTCGATGTACCAGCCGTGGAGGTGGAGGGCGGAAATCAGGTCAGGATGGAAGTCTCCGAGGAGGCTGCGGACCCAAAGCCAGGAGAGGGCGCGGAAGGCGACTTCCAAAGAGCTGGCCCAATTGATGCCGATGGGGTAGGGGTTTTCGGCTTGCCAGTGAGTCCACTGGGCCAGGACTTCGTCGCGGAAGCCCGCCTGGGCCAGCGTGACAAGATGCTGGTGGCGGTTCAGCTCCCAGATGATTTTGTGATCGCCGACCTGATCGAAATCGAGGAAGGGGATTTTGTGCCAGGGTTGGCGGGGGGCGCGCTTCTGGTGGACCGGGTCGTAATGCCAATCGATGGGCGAACCGAAGTCGAGGTCCTGGTAGCCGAGAAGATCGAAACGGCGCTGTTGGAGTGTGGCGGCGGCATCCGGCGAGTCGAGAGGGGGCGGGGCGGGGAACGACGGGGATGCGGAAGAGGCGATGAGTTTGCAGGCGGGCGGCCGTGCCCAGCGTTTGGAGAGGGCTTGCCGCGCGCGGGTGCGCAGCTCGTCGGGACTCATGCGGAACAGGCGGGCGAGGTTCATGATTGACAGGCGAGGACGCCTGTCCGGCTGGTGATGAAAATGTCGCCCCAGAGCTGAAGGTTGAGCAACCGCCAGATGCGATCGGTGGCATCCTCGAGACCGGCGCGGTGGCGGGCGAGGAGATCGTCCAGGTAAGTGAAGTTGAGATACGGGGCGAGCAGGCCGGCGCGGTCGTGAAGCTGGGCGATCAGGGCATCGGCGGCCTGTTCCATGAGCCACTGACGGAGAGGAGTGGGGAAACCCATCTTCTTGCGATAAATGATATCGCGCGGGAGGAGGTCCTCGACAGCGCGCTTCAGTATGTACTTGGCGACGCCGCCGCGGAGCTTCAGGCGGTCGGGAACAGTGGAAGAGAACTCGACGAGGTGGTGATCGAGGAATGGGACGCGGCTTTCGATGGAGCACGCCATGCTCATCTGGTCCTGTTTCATGAGCAACTCGACCAGGTAGGTTTTCTGGTCGGCGTAGAGCATGCGGGAGAGCAGAGAGGCCTGCGGAGGGGCGTTCCAGTAGCCGAGGAAGGAATCGTAGGTGGCGCCGGGGGGCGCGTTGAGGAGCTGCTGTTGTTCGGCGCGGGAGAAGGCGGAGTAGAAGTTATCGAGATAGAGGGCTTCGAGGGTTTCTCCGCGGCCGATGACAGAGTGCCGGAGCTTGCGGCGCATATCCGCGGAGAGCAGCGGCGTACCGGCGATGCGGCCGCGGATGAGATTGCGGGCGGAGCCGGGAACGGCACGGTAAGCCTTGAGCAGGCGCTGGTTGAGGAGATAGAAGCGGTAGCGCGCATAGCCGGCGAACAGCTCGTCGCTGCCTTCGCCGGTGAGAACGACCTTGACGTGTTCGGCGGCGAGGCGCGAAACGAAATAGAGAGAGACGCTGGAGGGCCAGGTGATGGGCTCGTCTTCGTGCCAGATGAGCCGGGGGAGAGCGTTGAAGAATTCGTCGCGGCTAACGATTACTTCGTGATGATCGGTGCCGATGGTCCGGGCGACCTGGCGGGCGTAGTCGAGCTCACTGTAGGCCTGCTCGCGATAGCCGACGGCGAAGGTCTTGACGGGTCCGTCGGACATGGGCTTCATCAGGGCGGCGATGGCGCTGGAATCGACTCCACCGGAGAGGAACATGCCGAGGGGGACATCGCTCATCAGGCGGGTGCGGACGGCTTCATCGAGACGAGTGCGGAGATCGGCGATCCAGGATTGGTCATCGCGCCGTTCATGGGCGGCGGGGCAGGGAAGCTCCCAATATTGGCGGATTTCGAATTGGTCCGGCGTGAGGAGCAGCCAATGGCCGGGCATGAGCTTGCGGATGCCGGAGAACAGCGTTCGATCGCCGGAGCAATAGCCGAAGTTGAGGTACTCGGAGAGCAGGGATTCCTCGAAGCGCGGAGAGATGGCGGGATGTTCGAGCAGCGCCTTGATTTCGGAGGAGAAGGCGAAGAGGCGGCCGTCCCAATAGTAGTAGAAGGGCTTTTTGCCGAGGCGGTCGCGGGCGCAGAATAGCGTACGGGAGTTTTTGTCCCAGATGGCGAAGGAGAACATGCCGCGGAAGCGGGTGACGCAATCGGGGCCGTACTGCTCGTAGGCGTGCAGGATGGTTTCGGTGTCGCAGCGCGTGCGATAGCGATGGCCGGCCTGTTCGAGGGCGGGGCGCAGACCGGCGTGGTTGAAGATTTCGCCGTTGTAAGTGATCCAGAGCGCGCCATCTTCGTTGGACATGGGCTGGCGGCCATCGCGGACGTCGATGATACTGAGGCGGCGGTGGCCGAGGGCCGCGAAGGGGTCGCGGTAATAGCCGGCATCGTCCGGACCACGGTGGCGGATGGCGTCCGCCATGCGGGTGAGGACGGAATCAGGCTGGCTCGCGGGGGCGCGAGTTACGAATCCGGCGATGCCACACATATGCCTATTTGAGATTCTCTCACTTGGGCGGCTTGCGGCGGCCGGCTTTAATTGGGTTCGTTTCGTTTTTTTGGTTGTGCGCGGCGCGGATTTTTTGGAGCTTTTCCAGTTGGCGGATGCAGCGGTCTATGCTGCGCTCGAGGTCGGTTTCATAGCGGACCAGCCTGGCCAGGCTAGTGGAATCCTGGCAATCCAGCTCGAAAGCTTTGCCGAGCAACTCGCCTTCGGTCAGCTCGGACGCGGGGGGACGGGGAGCGGGGGCATCGAGGCCGGCGCCGTCATCTTCGTCATCTTCGTCATCTTCGTTGATTTCGCGGAGGCGGGCGAGTAGATCCAGGCGGCTGCGGAAGATCTGGACCTCCATGAAAGGGGTACGGCTGAGGCGCATTTGGGCGGCCGCGATACGGAAGATCTGCGCGAATTCAGCGTCGCCGACGGGAAGGAAGCGCAATTCGAGATCGCGCAGCAGGCTGGCGAAGCCGTCCGGCACTTCGCCGCTGAAGACGTGCTTTTCGGCGGACAGGCCATGTTTCAAGCTGTTCAGGCTGGAAACGGCTTTGCCTTCGATGGTGCGAGGGCCGGTACTCATCTTTGCGTTTTGGCGATTGGCATTTATTTGCGCTTCAGTGGCCATGGGAGTTGACTCCGTATCTCACCTCCATTAGAAGGCACGGGAATTGGCGCGAGAGGGGGTGAAAGCTTAAGTAATTGAAAAGGCGGATACGATTTTGTAACTGGAGCTGTGACCGCAGCGCGGGGTGGCGGCCCACGAGGCCGCCGCAGGGCGAGGCCCTGCCCCACGAGTTATTCGTAGCGCAAGGCTTCCATGGGAGAGACGCGGGCGGCGCGGCGGGCGGGCGTATACGCGGCTAGCAGAGCGAGCGCGACCATGACTGCCGCGCCGAAAACGATGGGGACTACGGACTGGACGGGGAGGCCCGGGATCAGGCTCACGACGAAACGCTTGCCCCAGTACGCGAGCAGCGCGCCAATCAGCAGGCCGGCGAAGCTCATGCCGAACGCGTCTCCGAGCACCATGCGGGTAATATCGGTGCGCGTCGCGCCGAGCGCCATGCGGATTCCGATCTCGTTGATGCGCCGCGCCACGGTATAGGCCAGCAGCCCGTACAGGCCAAGGGCTGCGAGCATGGCGCCCAGCGCGCTGAACAACCCGGACAAGATGGCGCTGAGGCGTTCGGGGACGAACGCGCCATCCACCTGGCCCTCCAGCGTCTTGACGTTCTCGACGGCCACGGTCTTTAGGAACCCGCGCACCACACGGCGCACGGCACCCGTCACTGCCTCCGGCTCCACGGAGGTGCGCAGCGCGAAGTGGGAGAAATCGCTTGCCGACTGGAAGCTGTTGAAGTAGACAAAGCGCAACGCCGGCTCACTTATGTCTCCGGACCTGGCGCCGCCCACCACTCCTACGATCTCGAATGGCCGGCTGTCGCCGTCGAAGAGGATGTGTTTTCCGATGGGATTGCCATCGCGGAAAAAGTAGCGGACGAAGGTTTCATTGACGATAGCCACGCGCGGGCGGCCCTGGTCCTGAAAGCTGAAATCGCGCCCCAGCAGCAGGGGAATTCCGAAGGTCGCAAAGTACCGCGGCGCGACCCAGTTTTCCGAAAGGAAGCGGCGCTCACCGGGCTGGGCCTGATAGCCCTCCACGTTGGCGGGGCGCATGGCTCCCACGCCGGCCATCGGAAAGAAACCGCACAGGGTGGCGGAACGCACGCCCGGAATGGCTTCGAAACGTCCGAGGAGTTCGTGGTAGGCGCGAGACAATCGCTCGCCGTCATAGCCGCTGCCGGCCGGGTTGAGATCCACCAGCAGAACATGGTCGCGCCGGAAGCCCAGGTCGACGTGTTCCAGTTGTGAGAGGTGGCGGACGAACAAGCCGGCGGCGCTCAGCAGCGCCACCGAGATCGCCACCTGCGCCACGACCAGGCATTTGCCAAAAAGGCGGCGTCCGCGGGTTTCGCCGGCCCGGGCCGATTCGCGAAGGAAGAACATGGGAGCGGAGCGGAAGGTCTGCCAGGCGGGCGCCAGTCCGAACAGGATGCCGGTGAGGAAAGCGATTCCAGCGGTGAAGAGCAACACCACCAGATCGGGACGCGCCTGGAGTTCGACGCGCATCCGGCCGCTCCCCATAATCCGCACCAGCAGGTCCGTGCCCCAATTTGCCAGGAGGATGCCGACCAGCCCACCCAACGCGGAAAGCAGCACGGACTCCGTCAGCTGCTGACGCAGGAGCCGAAGCCGTCCGGCGCCCAGCGAGACGCGCACGGCCATTTCCCGCCGGCGGCCCGCTGCACGCGCCAGGAGCAGGCTGGCAATATTAGCGCAAGCGATCAGCAAGAGCAGCGCCACCACGGCCATCAGCACCAGGGCCGGCTTGCCAAACTGATCGCGCAGTTGGGAAAGACCGGCCGCCGCCGGCTGCACCTCCATTTTCCAGTCGCGAACGGTGCGATCGTCGTGGGCTTTGAATTCCTCGTTCACAGTCCACTGCCAGAGGACGCTCATTTCCGCGCGAGCCTGCGCGATGGATACACCCGGCTTCAGACGCGCCGCCAATTTCAGCCAGTACTGGGCGGTGGCGGCGCCGGCCGGGTGGGTAGCAGTCAGCGGCAACCAGATGTCTTGACGGTTCGCGGGCTCCAGGCCGGCGAAGCCTCGGGGGGCGACTCCGACAATGGTCAGCGGGTGATGGCCGTCGCTGATTTGCCTGCCGACGATCGCCGGGTCGGAGTTGAACCTGTTCCGCCAGTAGGACCAGCTCACCACCGCGACATCGGCGGGCGAGCCGGGGCTGCCGTCTTGCGGACCGATGAGACGGCCGAGCACGGGATTGACGCCCAGCGTCGGGAAGTAATTCGTGGATACGAATCCGCCGCGCACGATCTCCGGCTCCAGTCCGTCGCCATGTATGGCGAAGGGTGTGTCGGACACCGCGATCAGTCCCGAGAACACATAATTGTTCTCGCAGTAGTGCTGGTAGTTGCGCCAGTCGAAGGCGTTGAAATGGTCCTGCCCCGGCGCTTTGAAGAGCAGCTCGACCAATCGGGCCGGATCGCGGACCGGCAGCGGGCGCAGCATGAGGGCGTTAATCAGGCTGAAGATGGCGGTGTTGGCGCCGATGCCGAGGGCCAGGGAGAGGACCGCAACGGCGGTGAATCCGGGGCTGCGACGCATGCCACGCAGGGCGTAGCGGATGTCTTGCCAGAGTGCCGGCAGGGCGCTCCAGCGTTCTTGTTTGAGCATGGCTGCAGGCATTTTACTCCACTGGCAGCAGCCTGCAGCCGGTCACGTCACTTCATCTTTTCATTGGTCTGTTTGGTTTCTGCGGGTTATGCGGGGAACGCGAGACGTTTCGAGCCACTTACGGGATGCCGCCGTGGTAGTGAGGAAGCAGGAGTGGGGCTCGCAACATGAACAAATGCAGACTGGCTACGGGCCTTTGGCTGTGGGCGGTGTGCCCGTTAAGCGGCCAGACATCGGTCGATTTACGCACGCAGAGTAAGAGCGTGGATTTCTCGGCGGCGGCGTCTACCAAGCCGATGCAGACGGGCGGCAGCTTGCCCGCGACGTGTGCCGTGGGGCAATTCTTTTTTCTGACGAGCGCGCCGGCGGGAAGCAATGTGTATGCGTGCAATCCGGCCAACACGTGGACGGTGGAAGGCAACAGCCTGTCGGTGAATTCGGGCACGACAAATGAAGTGCTGTCGAGCAACGGAAGCAACATACAGTGGCTGGCGCTGAGCGGGGACATATCGGGCGCTCCGGGCGGACTAACCGTAGGCAAGCTGCAAGGGCGAAGCGTGAGCAATGCCGCGCCATCGAGCGGCCAGGTGCTGCAGTGGAACGGGCCGGCGAACCAGTGGCAGCCGGCGGCGGCGCAAGCGGGCAACGCGGCGTACGCATTCACGGCGCAAGTGAGCATCACGATTCCAGGGACCACGCACCAGTTCGGGACGGCCAACCTGATCGTGAACTGCTACGACGGCTCGTCGCCACCGCAGAACGTGGAGCCGGACAAGGTACAGATCAATCCGGCGAATTACAACGTGACGGTCAATTTCAGCACGGCGCAGACCGGGTATTGCGTGGTGAATGGCGCGGGCACAGCGGTGGCCGGGGGTGGCGGCGGGGCAGTCGCGAGCGTTTTCGGGAGGACCGGGAGCGTGACGGCGCAGACGGGGGACTACAGTTTCGGGCAGATCACGGGCAGCGCGGCGGCCAGCCAGCTTCCCGGCGCCGGGGGCGACGTGATCGGGCCAATAACCGGGACCACGGTTACCGGCATACAAAACCGCCTGGTAGCGAATACGGCTCCCACGAACGGCCAGGTGTTGGTGTGGAATTCGGCGGCGTCCGCGTGGCAGCCGGGGACGGTTTCGGGCAGCGGCGGCGCGGTGAGCAGCGTGTTCGGGAGAGGCGGCGCGGTCATTTCCCAAAACGGGGATTACGGGTTCAACCAGATATCCGGCGCGGTGGCTACCGGGCAGCTACCAGTGGCGGGCGGCGATCTGAGCGGGACGCTGACGACCGCGACGGTGAAGGCGATTCAAGGGCAGCCGGTATCGAGCACGTTTCCGAGCAACGGGCAGGCGCTGGTGTGGAATTCGGGCGCGGGGGCCTGGCAGCCGGCGACGGTTTCGGGCAGCGGAGGCGGCGCGGCCATGGCGTACCAGCTGGGCGACCTGGCGGTGGTACGGACGTCGGGGACGGTGCTGGGGATTGGCGCGGGCTGCG
>DATGGM010000328.1:0-7363 GCA_035308525.1 Bryobacteraceae bacterium | reverse complement strand
GGATTGTTGATGCCGTTGCAGACATCCATGTGCACGGCAAAGCTCTTGCGATCGACGGCGCGAATCAGCGACAGATAGGAATCCGGACCATCGGGAATATTCCAGCCCATCATTTCGATAGTGAAGGTGGTACGGGTGGGCTTTACGGCATCGATCACGTGGCGGCAATTCTCCACGGTGGCATCGAAAAATTCCTGTGACAGGTTCTTGGGATGCGGTCCGTACCAGACCTTGGGATTGTAGGAGCCAGCGATGTCCGGGCAGCAGCGCGCGCCCACCGCGTCAGCCAGGGCTAAACGCTCGATCACATACGCCAGGTTCTTGGTGCGCTTTTCCGGATCGGGATCGAGCATGTTGACCCAGGCGCCGACTTCGGCGATCACCACGTTTTCGGCGGCGAAGGCTTTTTCGATTTCGCGGATTCGCTCCGTATCGCCGACCTTGGCTTGCGGGCAATAGGCGGCGCTATAGCCCAGGCGGCGGTGCTCGCGGGCTAATTCGCGGGGATCGTCGGATTTCAAGAAGATGGGAGCGCCCAGGCGAATGGGCCGCGGACCGGCAGCGAATAGTGGCCGGGCGAGCGGAACCATCATCGCTCCGGCAAAACTGCGGCGGGTGATGGCGTGCATGTAGAGATTCTAACAGGGGCGCGCGGGGGAGACCGCGGGTTTTAAGCCGGGATAGCGATCTTGATGATTTTCTTCTGGACGGCGTACTGCACTAGCTGGGCTTTGTTGTGAATGTCCAGTTTGCGCATCAGGTTGAATTTGTGGGCTTCGATGGTCTTGACGCTGAGATCGAGGGTGCACGCGATCTCCTTGACCGAATTGCCTTCCGCCAGCATTTTGAGCACTTCCTTTTCGCGCGGGGTGAGGGTGGCGAACCGCGGCAGCCGGGTGGTGGATTTGATGCGTGACCGGAAATCGTCGACCAGCTGCGCCAGCATGCGGGGACTCAAGTACGTGCCTCCCCGGTGGATTTCCCTGATGGCGTTGAGCAACTCCAGCGCCGGGCTGTCCTTGAGGACGTACCCGGCCGCGCCGGCTTCCATGCACTCGACCAGGTAATCCTCGTCATCGTACATGGTGAGGAAGAGCACTTTGGTTTCCGGCCGGTTCTTGCGGATCTGGCGCGTCGCTTCAAAGCTGCTGAGACCTTGCATGCCGATGTCCATCAGCACCACGTCGGGACGTGCTTCGGGCGCATGGGCGATGGCATCGGTGGCACTCGACGATTCACCCACAATTTCCATGTCCGCCTCCGAATCGATGAGCGTCTTCACGCCCTGGCGGAACAACGTATGATCATCCGTGAGAAATATCCGAATCTTGCCCATACTCAAATCACGTCCTGTTTACGTTTCAAGGCCGCTTTCCCGGCGCTTTTCACCTGGCGCTTGATCGTCCCCAGCGGCAAATCGGCCCGAATGGTAGTTCCGTGATGCAGCCGGCTGCGGATTTCGAAACGGCCGCCCAGCAGCGCCACCCGCTCCTTCATGCCGGTAAGGCCCGTGGAATTGCGTCCCGGAGCCTTGCCCGTTTCGAAACCAACACCGTCATCGTTCACGCTAAGCCTCAGTAGTTCATCGGTGGAGCGCAGGGAAATGTTTACGGTGGCAGCCTCGGAATGCTTCGCGATGTTGTGATAGCACTCCTGCACCAGACGGTAGGCAGTGGTCTCGGTCTCCCGCGACAGGCGTGGTAAGCGCGCCGAAATCTGCAATCGAACTCGGCCCGGGTGCAAGCTGCGAAAGCGGTTGGTAAGCTGCCGCAGCGCCGCTGCCAGGCCCAATTGTTCGAGAACTGCGGGGCTGAGCGCTGCAATAATGCGCCGGATCTCGATAATGGTATGTTCGGAAAGCTCGCGTATCTCGACCACGCGGGCCCGCAGCCCATCGGGAGCCAGCCGCTCCAGCAGCTCCAGTTGCAGCCGAATGCAGAGCAGCGACTGGCCGGTTTCATCGTGCAACTCGCGGCTGATGCGGCGACGCTCCTCCTCTTCGATGCGCATCATATGCTCGCCCAGGCGGCGGACCTGCTCCTCGCGCCCAGCCAGATCGGCCGTGAGCTTGACGCGCTCGGCGGCGCGCAGGCACCTCTCGGCGGCGGCCGTCAGCAGTTGCAACTCCCGCGGCAGCCAGCTGTATTGCACACTGAACCCGAATTGCATCACCCCCGCCAGGTGGCCTTCCCGCAGCAGAGGTATCGACCAGAAACAGCGGTACCGGCGACGCAAGCTCGCATCCAACACCCACTGGCGGCCGCTTGCTCCGTCGAGGAAGCGCGAGCGGACCAGGCCAGATGCAATGCGGCGGGTCGGCTCAGCGCCAGCCGGAAACAATTTCAGCCGCGCGGCATCGGCCCGGCAGAACTCTTTCAGAATCTGCAGGTAACGGCCAATGAGGTCCTCCAGGCTGCCCGCCTGCGAACCGGCATCGGCCAGTTCGTAAAAGGTGCGGGCTTCGGTCTCCCGTACCTGGTAGAAAGCGTTATTCAGGGCCAGGACGATACAAAACTGCAGTTGGCTGCGAGCCCATTCGAGATCTCGGGCAGCGGCGGGACGCAGGCGGCGCAGGGCGGGATCGAGCAGAACGTCGTAATGGCGGAGGGCGTCGATGACCTGCTCGGGTGTGACATCCAGCTTGGCAAGGCGGCGTCCGTGGTATTCCACCTGCTCGAAGAAGGCGGCCGGCGTCCATTTATCCATCAGGGCGGCCGCCGCAGTGGGCGTGATTCCGCACAGGGCTTTGACCTGACGGGCGTCGTAGCGGCGCCCCCGCAGCCAGGAGCGAAAACGGCGGTCGATTTGGGCCGTTTGTGGCCGCAACAGAAGGAAAAGCTTCCCGAGATGGGCGCGCAACTGGCCACTCAAGACGTCGGCGGCGTTGGCTAACCCAGGTGGCGTGGCGGGCGCATGCACGTATGCATGGGATTAGTGCAGCGGCAGCGCGGGATTTCTCAGTTTTTTCTAAGATTTAAAACGCGTTCCGCCAGCTTGACCCAAGACGCTCGCCCGCAGCACGAAATAGAACGCGCCTTCTGACTGAGCCAGCACGGTCCCCGCACTAAACCCGGGCCCGCGGATCTCGATCGGCGCGCCACGCGGGAGGCGTACGCAGAGGCCGGTCTGCCAGCGCCCATCGGCGCCGGGAAAGGCTTGAATGGCGGTCACGGACCTCACCGGTGCTCGCCGCGCGGCGGTCCCTGGCGTTCGGCTTGCAATTTCTTCCATTGGTCCTGACTCAGCACGCCACGGAAACCCAGCAGCATCCGGGCGTTGGCTTTCTCCAGGCCGGCCCTGGCCTGGGCAATGCGGTCGATTTGCAGCAGAATCGTCGATTCCTCCGGCGGGTCGGCTTCCAATAAAGGCTCGAGAATGGCTTCTTCCTTTTGCAGGGAAGCGCTCAGATCGATCAGCCGCAGGCGGCTGGATTGGAAAATGGCGTCGATTTTCTTCTGCTGCTCGGCGGAAAGGCCGAGCCTGGCCACTAAAGCCGGATCGCTCCACCATCTGCCGGGAGGGCCCATGCGAAGGCCGCGCTCCATCGGCGGGCGGCCGGGATGCATGGACGGCGAGCCAGGCCCATCCGGGCGTCCCTCGGGCGGCGGCTGCTGGGCGTACAGCGCAGCGGCAGCCAGCAGGACCGTCGGGAGCATCAAAGAGAGCGATCGTCGTGCGTGCATCATTTTGTTTTCACCGTTCCGGATTCAGCCTGCGTATCGCCATCCCACAGGACCAGGTTCATTAAAGGCTCCATCGGCGAAGGCACGGCTCGGGAAACCTGCCGGTCGACCTGCGCCAGCAAGGCCGCATCGGCAACCGGCGCGCCTGTCGCTGCCGGTTGATTTCCCCGCCAGAGTACGGACAGGCTGATCATCAGACACGCCGCCATTACCGCCCACGCCCATCGGAAATGTTTGAACGCGTTGACCGGCGTCAATCTCACTTCCCGCGTGTATTGCTCCTCGCTCCAGCCCCTCACTGCGCCGCGAAACTGGGTAAGCGCCTGGCCCATACGCGCCATCTCCGCATGGCACGCCGAACAACTCAGCACGTGCTGCTCCGATTCCAGCGTGTGGCTGCCCGCCAGCCAGGCGCAGAGTTCTTCCGACGACAAATGGCGATTCATTCCGAGGCTCCCATCCGCTCGCGAACGGCCTGCAAGGCGCGGAACAGGTGAGATTTTACCGTGCCCTCCCGCATCCCAGTGGCCGCTGCAATATCCAATAGATCCATGTCTTCCACAAAGCGCAGCAGGAAAACGGTACGCTGCCGCTCCGGCAAACTGCCGGCCGCCTCCCAGATCGCCGCCACCTGCTGCTTTAACGACGTTTGCTCTTCAGGCGACGGCCGGCCGTCTCCCAGCCAATGCCGCAGCCCGTCAACTGGCTTGGCGGTTTGCTCGGCCCGCCGCCAGAATTGCCAGCGGCGATTGCGTGTATGGTCGCGGACCAGATTGATCGCGATACGCATCAGCCAGGTTTCCACGCTGCACTCGTGGCGGAAGCGGTTGCGCGCCTGAAAAGCCTTCAGGAAGCAATCCTGGGTCACGGTTTCGGCAGCATCGCGATCGCGTAGCGAGGCCAGCACAAAGCGGAAGATCTTAGGCTGGCACAACCGCACGACCGCTTCGAAATCGCCCGCTGCCGCGGCTGCGTCCTCTCTGCGGACGCCCCTCATCCATTGCGATGTTGCCGCGCTCTCCATTTTGTTTTAGACGAGTCCTTCGCCCAACGGGTTTACACAATACTCAGCCATGCTCATGGCCGCACCGCCCAAGCCATGCCGTCGGGCTGTTTGCCCGCATCGATGTGGCCGGTAACTTCGAGCGTTTTCAGATCGATCACGGCCACGTAATCATCCGGCGTGCAGGCGACGAAGGCGCGCGCCCCATCGGGCTGCATCTGAATGCCGGCAGCGCCGCGGCCGATTTTCACGCGCTTCACTTCTTTGCGGCTGGCGGCGTCAAGAATCACGAGGTCCGACGCGCCCAACATGGAAACCAGGACCAGCTTGCCGTCAGGCGAGAACTTCAGCCGGTTGGCGCTTTTGACATTGCCGGGTAACGTCTGGCTGACGCTCTTGGCGGCGAGGTCGATGATGGAAATCGTGCCGTCCTGCGCGTTCGCTGCCCAGAGTTCTTTGCCATCGGGAGAGACATCGAATCCCTCCGCGCCCCGGCCGACAGGAATCACGGTTTCGTCCCAATCGCCGCCCGGCGGCGGACCACCTGGGCCCGGACCAGGACCGGGACGCCGCGCCGCGCTTTTGTCGATAAAGGTCATGGTCGCGGAACTGACGTTGGAAGTGATGATGCGCTTCAAATCGTCCGTAACGAAGATCATGTGAGTGCGATTTTGGCCGGTGCCAATTACCAGATCGATTTTCTGCGTACCCGGATCGTAGCTGCCGATCACTTTGGCAGCTTCGGCGGTGAACCAGACTTTGCCGCCGGCGAAAACCAGCCCGTGCGGACCGCGCAGGGCGCCGAGATCGATGGTGGGCATTGGTTTCTGGGCGGCCAGATCGACAACGGTCAGCGTGTTGTAGGCGCCGCTGCCGTAGTTGGAGATATACGCAGCGCGGCCATCGGCCGATGCAATCACTTCGTGAGGATCGGGTCCGGAGGGAAGACGCGAAATCACCTTGAAGCTGACCGGATCCACGATGGCTAGCGTGTGGTCGCTTTTGGCGAGCACCAGCAGGGCTTGCGGCGGAGTGCTTTCGGCCGCGAGCAGAGCTGTCGCGAGGGAAAAAACCAACCAGTGTTTCAGCATGCCCCTATTCTCGCCCATGGCCGGCCGGAGGCGGTGTCGCTTCAGGGTCAACCGCCAGCATCACGGTGGCCAGAAAGCCGTCGCTGTTGGTGCCGCCAAGCCGGTGTAGATCGACCAGCGAATCGGCGCCGTGTTGTCCGTTGAAAATTCCGTCTTCACGTTGCAACGTGCGGTGTACGTTGAGCCGCTTGGCGTAAGGCTCGATCTTAGCGACCTGCTCGGTGAATTCCTCCGGGAGAAAGACCTGCCCGGTGTGGGAAACGTGGCCACCCAGGTGAACCTTGAGATGGATATGGATCGTCCGTCCCACGTACCAGCCGGGACAGATCGTGGCGAACTCGGCGATGCCATCCTGACCGGTCATTTGCACGCCGCGCAGGAAGCGGGTCTCGTCCGTCCGGCGAGCGGGGGGAGGTCCGCCCGGCGGCCCGAAACCCAGTCCTGCGGGACCGCGGCCTCTGGGACCTCTGCCGCCCGGTCGGCCGTCGGGATTATTGGCCGTGAAGCCGGAATACACACCCATGGCGTCGCAGTGCCAGATATCGAGCGCGGCGTTCGGCAAAGGCGCGCATCGCCGGGCATCCACGAGAGCGATCCGCAGCTTGAGAGGCACGCCGGGCCTGCCTTCCGTGATGTCACTCCGCAAGTTTTCATAACGGAGGTAGTAGGGGCCGGATTCCTGCTCCGCCGCCAGGGTGCATGCCGGAGTGGAAGGCATGGCTCTGGAACAGGCGAGAACGGCAGCGCCTCCGGTTATCAAACCGCGCCGGGTGAGTTTCATCGCAAAAATCCTACGCTTAGCGAGGTCCGCCCGGGCCATGGCCTCCGGGACCACCGGGGCCGCCGAATCCGCCACCGAAGCCGGCGCCATTCAGCTCCGTAAATTTTGTCTGCTGGCTGGTATCCAGGATGGCGTAGAAAGCAGCCTCGGCCGTGGCCTGCGCCTGTATTTCCTGGGTGGTCAGACTACCGATTGCCGCCGCCTGGGTCGCGATGGCCGCCTGATCGTTCTTGGTGACTGCGGTCCGCAGGGCCGTGCGTGCTGTCCGCATGCTGGTCATCAGCGCCGATAGGGCCGTTTGCTCAGTGGTGAAGATGGTGGTTGCCTCGGCTTGCTCGGCGGTGTTCAAAGTAAGCAGGGTGGTGAGGCGCGCAACCCGGTGGGCCACCATTTGGGCTGCCGTTGGCGGAGTGTGCGACGGGTCCGGTCCCTGCGCGAGCAAGAGGCCGGTGAAGGCTAAAGCAGAAAGAATGCGCTTTTTCATAGATGTGAAGAGCTCCTGCAGGGATTAGACGAGGATCGGTGTGGCGGGGTTTACTTCACAGCGCCATGTTCGCGCAGCAGCTCCGCCACGTGCTCATAGCCATTGCCGACGGCGGCGTGCAGCGGCGTAAAGCCGGCTTTGGTCTGGGCGTTGACATCGGCACCGCGCTCGAGCAGCAGTTCGACCACCGGCTCGCGGCCCATCGAGGCAGCGTGATAGAGCGGCGTGGCATTCGATTCGGTATCGCGCGCGTCTTTCTCGGCGCCATGCGCCAGCAGCATTTCGGCGATTTCGCGCTGGCCGCTTAGCGCAGCATCGTGC
>DATGGM010000327.1:0-1535 GCA_035308525.1 Bryobacteraceae bacterium | reverse complement strand
TGGCGGTTGGATGGTTCCTGTCGCATACGCGCAGCGAGATTTCCTTAAACGATTCCGATCGGGAGATTTTCACCATCTTTTTCCCGGCGCCCTGGCAGATCACGATGGTGGTCCGACCCGGACGCGGAGGCGCAATGCGCGCGGGCTTTTTCGTTCGCGAGACCGACGGCACCGTAAAGGCAGAACAAAGCTATCAGGAATTCAATTTCCCGGACCGCCTCGCCGGGCTGCTGGAGCGTCCCATTGGAGACCGCCCGCCCAGGGATCGCGGCGATCGCGGCAATCGCCCGGAACGTCCGCCGCCGAGCTTCTATCGCGCTGAATCGGCCGCGCTGGCCCCCATCCCGCATGAGCTTCCGGCGGTCGATCCGGCAAGCCAATCCGCCGGTCCCCAGCTTTTGCCGCCCCGGCCTCCTCGCCGAAAATGGCCGTTACTCGTCATGTGGGCGGCGGCCGTGCTCGTGGTCGTGATTCTGGGCCTTCGCTACTTCATGCCGGTGGCGGGAGCGGAACCGATTGCGCTTGCTGTCGTCGAGCGCGACGGCCAGTTGCTCATCGAATGGAACCACATCGCGCGACCGGTGGCGGCGGCGACCAGCGGCACCCTGGACGTGACCGATGGGGCGGAAACGCGCTCTTTTCCGCTGACACGGCAGATGCTCGCGGCCGGTCACTTTACCTACCAGCGCAAAACCGGAGACATCGAAGTTCGCCTGACAGTGGACGGCCCGGAAACGGGGAAGGTCCAGGAATCGTCGCGATTCCTGGGCCGCGCACCCGAAGTAGCAGCCGCCGCGGCGGCGAATGTGAAGGATCTCGCGGATCTTGAGAAACGCCGGACGGAACTCGAAGCCGAGATCGCACGTCTGCGGCGCGAAAACCAGGCGCAATCGGAGAGAATCCAGCAGCTCGAACGGACCCTGCGGATTCTACAAACGCGCCTCGGAATCGTCGAGGGCAAGCAGTAGGGTTACTGCGCCGGCGCGGCGGCGGGCCGCTTCACTTTGTGCATGCCCGGCTTTCCGGGAATGAACAACTGCTCCGCCTGCTGCTCGGGAACCACCAGGCTGATGTGCGCCACGGTTCCGTTCGCCGCGATCGTCGCGGAACTGAGCAGCGTGGCCGCCGGCTGATTGTTCGCGTTGGATTGAATCATGCTGGCGAGGAATTTCAGAACATCCACCAGCGCCTGCGCGTTTTGATTCGACGCCGTAACGGCGTCCGCGGTCACCGTAATGGCGGTCGACCCAAAGTTCACGCCACCCGAGGCTGCGGTTACCGATTGAAGCAGGTTTCCTTGAGAAACGTTGCCGAGATTGCCATTGAGCTTTCCATTCAGGAAATCGGAAAGCGGGGTCACAGTCGTGAACCACGCCTGATTCGTCGCGCTTACCGACTGCGCCGAGGTCGCGAGTGAACCAGTGAACGTGGACCCGGCGATTCTGCGGTCAATCGCGCCTTGAATCTGGAGGAGACTCCCGAACACCACCGTGGTCGAATCGAGAAACGCCACCGCGCCATGCGAATCTTTTTCC
>DATGGM010000326.1:0-5712 GCA_035308525.1 Bryobacteraceae bacterium | reverse complement strand
CCGCCGCGCCGACCCAGCGCACGGAACGTGGAATATTCACATCCGACATAATCGTGTTACGGATGGTAGACCTGAAACATTGCCAGGGTCAATGCACCTTCCGTATTAATCCGATGTCGCACTGCGGCCGAACAGATTCCGGCTTCCCCGCAATTAGACGCGCCGCCGGCTGGAACTGATCACATTACGCCAGCGCAACCAGGTCTTCGCGCACCCGATCTCTCATCTTCTGGTACAGGCCGCCGACGGCGTACTGCTTGAAGTGCGGCGACTGGCGGTGAGCCTCGGCGGATGCCGCATCGCGGTACTGCTCGTAAATCAAAACGGTGTCGCGATCCCCGTCTAAGTAATGGGGGATGTAGGTAACGCAGCCGGGTTCCTGGCGGGAGGCCAGCGTCAAGGCACGAAGAATTTCGGCAATCTCGGATCGGTCATCCGAGGAAAAAGTCATACGGACCATGAAGGTGATCATCGGGCGGGAATTCCCTTCTCATAAACGCCAGGATGGGAATCCGGGCGGAACAGTTTGCGACGGAAGCGGCCCCGCGAAGGGCCTCTAGCATTATGGCGCAATTATCCGCGAAATCGGTCGAGCGCCGCGGCAAACTCGGGCAGAACCATGGTCTGCTCCCGATCCGGCCCGGTGGACACCATGCCGATACGGGCGCCGCTCTCCCGCTCCTGGAAGCGAAGGTATTCCTGCGCCGCCTTGGGGAGCTTTTCAAAATCCGTAATGCCTTCGGTGGACGACCGCCAGCCCTTCAGCTGGGTGTAGCGCGGCTTCATGCTCTCCAGGCCGTGCACGTCGGCGGGAATCTCGTCGGTCACCTTGCCGTTGATTTCGTAGCCGATGCAGATGGGAATCTCCTCGAGCTCGTCGAGGACGTCCATCTTGGTCACCACCAGCCACTCCGCGCTGTTGACCTGGTTGGAGTAGCGGAGCAGGGGGATGTCGAGCCATCCGCAGCGGCGGGGACGTCCGGTGACGGCGCCGTATTCGTTGCCGCGGGCGCGAAGCTGGTCGCCCACAGCCTCGTGAATCTCGGAGGGGAAGGGACCTTCGCCGACGCGGGTGACGTAGGCCTTGGTGACGGCGATGACGGTGCCGATGGCCGTGGGCCCCACGCCGGTCCCAGTGCAGGCGCCGCCGGCGGTGGCCGAGGACGAGGTCACGAACGGATATGTCCCGTGGTCGATGTCGAGCATGGTGCCTTGCGCGCCCTCGAACATGATGCTGCCGCCCTCGTGCAGGATCCCGTTGAGCAGGCGGGCCGTGTCGGCGACGAAGGGCCGAACCTGTTCTGCCGCGGCGGCGTATTCGTCGTACATCTTCGCGGGGTCGAGGGGGTCGGTGCCAAACAGCGCGAGGGCAATCTGATTCTTCTCGTTGCAGGCGGCTTCGATGTGGGTTTTGAGCAGGTCAGGCCGCATGAGGTCGACGATGCGCAGGCCGCTGCGCGCCATCTTGTCTTCGTAGGCGGGGCCGATGCCGCGGCTGGTGGTGCCGATCTTCTGGCGCCCCGGGGCGCTCTCGGCCGCCAGCTCGATCATGCGGTGATAGGGCAGGATGACCTGGGCGCGATTGGAAACCTTGAGCTGGCCATCTACGTCGACGCCCAGATCGCGGAGCTTTGCGACTTCCTTGAGAAAGGCGATGGGGTCCAGCACTACCCCATTGCCGATGACACCCTGGCAGCCCTTGCGGAGGACCCCGCAGGGGATAAGCTGCAGCACGAATTTCTGCCCGCCGATGATGACGGTGTGCCCGGCATTGTGCCCGCCGGCATAACGCGCCACGGCGCTGAAGCGCTCGCTGAGCACGTCCACGATTTTTCCCTTGCCTTCATCGCCCCACTGGGCGCCCAGCACCACCGCCGTTTTCGCTCGCATCTCTTTCCGTTTCTCTGAAGTTGGTTGTCATTCTGAGCGCAGTTCCGCCGGAGACGGACCGAATCGAAGGACCCGCGATTCAATCCGCAGTTCCAATGCCTCAAGTGCGCTCTACACCACGTTCGATCATAAACCCCTTGGTTGGCAGGGGCTCGGCGGGTGGCTGTTAACCGGCCGCGCCCCTCACTCGTTCTATGGGCAGAAGCGGCTGCCACGCCGCTGATGCACGAGGGGAACATCATGCACATTCGTTCGAGATTCATCTGGCCGGTTATCGTTTGCGTCGGCGGGTCGGCGCTTCTGGCGGGAACCCATGCGGCGGGGCAGAACAAGCCCAGCAAGGGACCGGCGCCCGCCAGTCCGCCGCTGGCCGCTCCCATTCAGACAGAGAAAGACGTTCGCGACATCCAGGACCAGCTCATCAAGCTGCTGCGCCAGAGCCCGACGCTTACCACGGTCGTGGCGCGCGACCCCTCACTGCTCTCGAACCAGGAGTATGTAGCGAAGAACAATCCGCAACTGGCGGATTTTCTGGCGGCACATCCCGAAGTGGCGCGCAATCCCGACTACTACCTTTTCACCCACCTGAACCGGGACGGGGGCGGGCCGGACGAAGCGCTGGAACGTGCCGCCTGGCCGGAGATGTACCGCGATCACCGGGATCGCACCGGCTGGGACGACCTGGCCGGGGATATCCCGCCGACGCTGGCGGTGGGCAGCTTTCTGCTGGCATTCCTGTGGCTTACCCGCCTGTTTCTCGATAACCGCCGCTGGCATCGCATCTTCAACATGCAAAACCAGGTGCACACCAAGCTGATCGACAAGTTCAGCACCAATCAGGAATTGGCGGCGTACATGGAGACCGAGGCCGGGCGTCGCTTCCTGGAAGCGGCGCCTATCCCGGTGAACCTGGGGACGGAACAGCGCGTACCCAATGCCGTGGCGCGGGTGTTGACGCCGGTGCAGATCGGCGTGGTCCTGGTCCTGCTGGGCATCGGGTGCCTGATGCTTCGCCATGCCGGTCCAGACATGGAAACTCCCATGCTGGTTCTGGGAACCCTGATCCTGATGCCGGGAGTGGGATTTATCATCTCCGCAGCCATTACGTGGCTGCTGGCTGCGCGGCTGGGGCTGATGCCATCCCGCGAGGAACAACTCGCAGCCAGGTCTGATGCGCCCTACGGTTCAACGGAACGGCCATAAGCCGTGAACCCCGAACACCGCTGGGGACGCAAGCATGGAAAGGAAAGAACGGCCAGTGAACTGGGAAAACGCCATTCCGAACGTGCTGCCGAGCGAAGCCGCCGGCCTCGATGCGGCGCGGCCGAGCACGTCGATGGATAGCGACCGCTTTGCCGAGTTCTACGAACGGTCGGCGCGGCCGCTGTGGGCCTACCTGGCGCGCGTTTCCGGCAATGCGGCGCTGGCCGATGACCTGCTGCAGGAAAGTTTTCTTCGCTTTCTCTGTGCCGATCATCCCACTGACGGCGAAGTCAGCGCGAGGCGCTACCTCTTTCGCATCGCCACCAATCTTCTGCGCGATCACTGGAGACGGCCGCGGGCCGCCTCCCTCGAAGACATTCCCGAGGAACTGTTTCGCACCCGCGACCACTCCTCGGAATGCGACTCGAAGGCGACGCTGGGACCGGCCCTCAAAGCCATGCGCCCGCGGGAACGGCAACTGCTCTGGCTGGCCTATGCCGAAGGCTATTCGCATCGCGAGATCGCCGAGATCACGGGACTGGCGACGGCCAGCATCAAGCTGCTGCTGTTCCGGGCGCGCCGCAAGGTGGCGCGGTTATTGGTGACGCCGGACCTGTCGCCGGATCGGAGGGCGCAATGAGATTCGGTGCGTGCCCTCGGGAACAAGAACTGGGCGAACTGATCAGCCGCGGTCACTGGCCGGATGCCTGCAGCCATGAACTCCGGGAGCACGTGGCCGGCTGCCGGGCTTGCCGGGAACTGGTGGTGGTGAAGCAGGCGTTTGGCCGCGAACGGATGGAGGCGGCCGGCGAGGCGCGACTGGAATCTCCCGGCGTGCTCTGGTGGCGTGCGCAACTGCGGCGCCGGAATGCGGCCATCGAACGCATTGCCAGGCCCTTGTTGGGAGCCCAGATTTTTGCGCTGGTGGTCTGCCTGGCGGCTGCTGTCGCCTATGTCGTGTGGCAGTCCCGGCGCGGATTCAACTGGCTGGCGTGGTTTGGCGACCTGCCCCGCGCTCTGCACCTGGGCGCTTTCGTGCCCGGCTCCTGGACGAATTCTCCCTGGGAGATCTGGCTGGGCATCTCCCTGGCGGTGATGGCTGTCATGGGCGGCGTAATCGTGTACCTGGCGTCGGAGAAGCGGTGAGGCAAGCCTCTTCACAGTTCTCGAGGCTCCCGTCTCTGGTGCCGAATGCCTAATCCCGGGAGCGATTCTCGTTGAGGTGGGGACTCTTTCGATCTTCACCGCACCGATCTCACGCCCCTTGCGGGGCTGTTACTCTGGACGCCATCTTGATCCCCAGGCTTGCGCCTGAGGCTATCCCTCTCTGGCCCGCAACGCGGGCTGCGCCCGAAGGAACCTGACCGTCCAGCCTAATTCTGAATGAGATCAGATCTAATCCCAGGTCCCGGTCTTTCCGCTTTCCTGCACCGCAAAACCTGTTCCAACATCCAATCGAGAAGATTTGGAACCGACAAGGAGCATTTTGGAATGACTCTGACCGCACATGAAGTGAACGAGCTGAAGAAAGCCCCCGCCCATGACAGAATCCTGCCCGTTGTCCTTCATCGCTGGAGCCCCCGCTCCTTTGCCGACCGCGATGTAAATCCGGCCGACCTGAAGACCATTTTCGAAGCCGTTCGCTGGACGCCTTCCTCGTTTAACGAGCAACCATGGCGCTATTTTGTCGGCATTCGCGGGTCTGAAACCTACCAGAAGATCCTGCAATCGCTGGGAGAATTCAACCAGGCATGGGCGCGTTCGGCCCCGGTGCTGATCCTGAACGCGACCAAGGCAACGTTCAGCCACAATGACTCCCCCAATGTGGTGGCCGTCTACGATCTGGGCGCCTCGGCGGCGACGCTGGTGTACCAGGCATGGGCGCTTGGGCTGTTCACCCACCAGATGGCCGGGTACGACCGCGAGGTGGCGCGCAAGCTGCTCAACGTGCCCGACGGGTATACCTTTGGGGCGGCCATGGCCCTCGGCTACCAGGGCGAGCCCTCCGCCCTGGGGCACGAACGCTTCATCGCCCAGGAAGTCGCGCCCCGGCAGAGGAAGGCCCTGAGCGAATTTGTGCTTGCGGACTGGGGCGTGCCGGCCGACCTGGGGTAATGCATACCCTGATTCGCCCCTGGCCCCTTGTGCATTTGATCGCCCGGGCTCCGCGATAGAGTGGAAGCCTGAGGTTGGGCCCTTTGAACAGCCAGGCAACAACCAGAAGAGTCAGCCGCAAGGCGCCGGTGCGACGTCCGCTATCGCGCCGGCCGGCTTCCCGGCGCTCGCGCATGACCCTGCGCACCCGCGCCATTCTCATCGGCGCCGGCCTGTTTTTGATCCTGACGGCCTGGGCGGTCCTGGCGCGCGCGTTTGCCCCCACCAGAAACACCGCCCGCACCCGGTTCGACGCGATCATCGTGCTCGGCTCGCCGGCCGATTCCGAGGGGAACCCGACGCCCGAGCAACTGGCCCGCCTCACGGAGGCTGTTCACGAATACGAGCGCGGCATCGCCCCCCGGCTGATTGTCACTGGCGGGCGGACCGGATACGGCTTTGTCGAAGCCCAGGTGATGGCGCGGACCGCCGAGGCCCAGGGCGTGCCGTCTTCCTTCATCTTCC
>DATGGM010000325.1:0-29329 GCA_035308525.1 Bryobacteraceae bacterium | reverse complement strand
AGCGCAAAGGGGCGCGTTTTGCCGCGCCGCCATATAAGCGAGGAACTCCTCAGATTCAAGCGGCGCGGGTCGCCCCGTCTTGCGCGTATTCCTCAAGAGCGCAAAGGGGTTCCGGGGCCCAGATTGCCCTCATACCCCAGGGTCCATATTACGTGCCCGTCCCCGGCTCCATCCTTGTAGTCGATTTTGATAATCCAATCCTGACTGCGCAGAGACATGATCAGGTTACCGTCGGAGGCGTCATAGGTGAGAGAGTTGCCGTGCAGCCAGTCGTTGCCGGTGCTGGCCAGCGTAATCGCGCAGCAATTCCTCGATCCGTCAGCCAGGCAGGGGTGGCAGGTCTCTCCCAAAACCGCGGCACGGCTCACCGGCATCCAGTCGAATGCGTTCCAGACCCAGACGTTCCAGACCCAGACAAGGTTCCAGTTGGTGTCAACCACCAGCACTTCGTCGCCCACGACGTCAACGGTCCCGGAACCCTGTACGTTGGTCTCCAGGCGTTCGTTGTGGGCGATCATCGCGGTATAGCCATTGGGCAGGCGCATGGCTTCGTGGTTGAAGTCGATGATGGGCTGCTGGCCGATCTTGGCGAGCTGATGATTCGCCTCCGCCTGGCTGTAGGTATGGAGGACCGTGCCAGTCAAGTCCATTTCGTGAACAGAATAATCGGTGTACGTTTTGTTAGTGATGTATAAAATCGTGCCGCCCGGAACCCAGCGCGTCATGAACGGGTTATTCGACGCCATAAGAGCCACGATTTCCATTAGGGAACGTTGGATCTCGATATAATACTCCTGGACGAAGCCCCCTTCAACCGCCGCGCCAACGATTTGAGAGTACTAGAACAGCTTGTCTATCCCAAGAAGCCTCCTCCCAGCCTTGCCGGCGAATGCCGAAGCCGACAACCACGGCTCTTCGGAGGGATGCCGAAACTTACCGTCTCCGTGCGGTGTTAATGATATCGTGGACCTACGGTCAGGCTTGAGAAGCACGGCCACAATAGCCTCAGGAGTGGTGGTTATGAGAACAGTCCGGCGGGGTCTGCTCGCGCTGACCCTGGGTACCCTGGCATACGCGCAGTCACCCGCCATTAACGCCGGGGGCATCGTGAATACCGGCAATTATGCCACTGGCGGCGTAGCCCCGGGATCCATCGTGTCCATTTTCGGCACACACCTGGCCGAGCAGGTCTCCGTGGCCGGCTCGATTCCCCTACCCACCTCGCTCGGAAATGTGACATCGGTAACCTTCAATGGCGTCAAAGCCGGCCTGTATTTCGTCTCCAGCGGTCAGATCAACGCGGAAGTCCCATGGGACGTGCTCCCATCCGGCGCCTCCAGCGGCACGGTTAACGTGGTTGCCACTACTACCGGCGGCGCTTCCGCTCCGCAGAGCGTGCAGATCGTCGCCGCAAATCCCGGCATCTTCACCACCAGCGCCAACGGACTCGGCCAGGCCATTACGACCGATAACAACGACGGAGATATCTCCGCGGCGACCCTTTCGATTCAAGGCCTGCGTACCCATCCCATCCACATCGGCAGCTATTTGATCGTTTGGTGCACCGGTCTGGGGGCGGTGGACTCGACCGTGCCTAATGGCGGGAACACCGGCGGCAAAATTGTTAATACCCTGATCAAGCCGACTGTTCTGATTGGCGGCGTACAGGCCGGCTTCGTGTATTCGGTGCTGTCGCCCCAATTCGCCGGCGAATATCAAATCGGAGTGCAGGTAGCGTCCAATACCCCCACCGGGACAGACGTATCTCTGCAGGTCCAGATAAACGGCATTACCACCTCGAAAAGCGTCACGGTCGCCGTGACGTCGGCCGACACATCGCCGCTCAGTGCCTCGTGCACCCTGACGTCGACCACTTGTACCGGGATCACCATCACCGGCGATCCTTACAGCACGACGGGAGGATTCAGCGGGTACGACGACCCCACCATCCGGCAGGATCCACAAACGGGCACCCTCTGGATGGCATACTCATATCTGCACGTTATCTCGGGCGCCACCGCGGGAGGGGGCACTCACGGCATCGACACGCATGTCGCCTCCAGCACGGATGGAGGCAGAACCTGGATCTACCAGGGCGCTCTCTATACGTCGCAACAGGTGCTGAATCCCATCACAGGGCAAACCGATTACACACATCATGAGGTCATAAACCTCTTGCCTCAAGTGGTGAACGGCGTCACCTATTGGTATGGCATCCATTCGTATTACTATGTGCCCGTAGGCTCCAATGGCGGGGGCAGCACCACGGAGAGCTACACGAAGCGCTGGGAGATCGCGATGGCGCCGGGCACTGCCACCACCGGTCCTATGGGATTGGCGGCCGCGACACCCCAGTATCTGGGTCAACCCATCAATGTGGACCCCGCGACCTTTCCTGTGGCTATCGAACTGAACAGCTTGAACTCGCAACTGAGCCCCTGCAACGAATATTATGAGCCGGCACTTATCCTGTCGGATAATAATCTTTACCTCTTCCTGAGCTGCACGCCCCTCGCCGGCACCGGATCGCTGTTTTATGCTGTCTTTAAAACGCCCGATCCGCAGGACCATGCCGGGGACTGGTCCTGGACTTACGTCCCGCAAGGACCCGTGCAATTCGCGAACCACAACGACGCCGTGAGTGTGGGCAGCTATCTTGGGGGAGGCGCGACTTACATTACGCAGATGGATCTGGCCCCCAGCAGCAAACCCGGGGTCCTGTTGGCCATCATGACCGCGGCGTTCAACTCAGGCGGAAAAAATAGTATCGGATGTGTGGCCGCCGAACTCGCCAGCATCGATCCACCCGCGTTCGTCTATAACGCCCAAGGACAGGTGCAAGTGGATGCGGCCATCACCAGTTCCGATTCCACGCCCACCGGTCCCGATTCGTGCACTTACTCACCCAACTCCGCAACCGGCATGATCATAGCTCATCGGTCGGACCATGCGCCGGAGAATGGGGCGTTCTTCGTTCTTTTGATGCAGTCGTTACTCTTTCCTTGAGGATGCTACCTGGCGCGCTCCAGGCGTCCGCCCTCACGCCGGTCCGCGCCTAGCAGCAGGATCGAAAATACCAGCCCGCAGAAACCCAATACGGCGAACATGACCTGGCTGGCGGTGTAGCCGTGCGTGGCGTCGCGCAGCGCGCCGTTGGCCAGCGGGAAGGTGGCCAGGCCGATGTTCTGGATGGCGGTCATCAGGCCGAACGCGGTGCCCACGCGCTGCGGTTCCACGATGAGCGGGACGCACGGCCAGATACACGCCGGCACCAGCACAAACGCGGCGCCCAGCACGATCATCGACATGACCGGCGAGAAATGCGTCAGACCCAGCAGCAGGTGCGCGGGTATCATCAGCAGGGACCCCAGCACCATTAAGGCCGCGCGCCGGCCCACCCGGTCGACGAAGTTGCCGGCGAACGGCGCCAGCACCATGGAAGCCGCGATAATGATCGACGTGACACCCTGCGCGGTATTGAACATATGGGTGAAGTTGTAAAACACGCCGCCGATGAAGCCGAGGCCTTCACCCGATGCCATTTTCATGCCCCACTTATCGTGGAAGAAATCTGTAGCTAACGCGGTGAACGGGAAAATTGCCGAATAGAAAGTCACGCAGATGGCCACGGCGTACCAGTATGAGGAACGGAACTTGCCGATGTCGCTCCATGCAATCTTGTCCCCGGAGCCTGCTTCGGGTAGTTTCAGGATGGGCTCGGCGTGGCGATCCATGAGGGTATAGATCCAGTTGCAGAGCAGGCTCGCCAGACAAAGTCCCGCGGCGATCCACAGCGCGCCGCGGTATCCGTAGCGGCTGGCGAGCAACTCTTCCGTATTGAAAGAAAACAGTGTCCCAAGGCGGGCGATGGTCAGCGTAATGCCGAACGCCATGGCTAGTTCCTTCCCCGTGAACCAGCGGGCGGTGATGGCGCTTTGCGCGACGATCATGGATTCGGAGCCGATGCCGAACAAGACCCGGCCCGCGTACATGACAGGCAGGCTTGGTGCGCTGGCAACGATGGCGGCGCCCACCACCACGAACGTCGAGAAAATCAGGCTGGCTCTGCGCACTCCCACGCGGTCAATAAGGAATCCCCCCGCCAGCACGGCCAGCACGGCGGCCACGCTGTACATGGTGTACATGGTGCCGATCGCCGCGCGATCGGTCTGGAACACCTGAATCAGCGTGGTCTCGATAGCGCCCACGCTGTCGTACGCGAAGTAGCTTCCAAATGCCATCAGCGCAGCGAATGTCAGGATGACGAACCGGTAGGGCGCTGCTGCGGGATGGAAAGAGCCGTGCTCGGATGGGGACATGGATCTAGCATTGTACACTAACTACTATGACGCGCCGGCAGCTTTTGTCATTGCCCGCCGCAGCCTGGGCATCGCGTGCGGCGCGCGCGCAGTCCGGCTTTCCAGGCGCGGCATACCGCGAGTATGCGCGATGCCTGCCCGATTTTCTGCGCGATCTGGCGGCCGCCGCCTACCAGGCGCGCAACCGCGAGATCGCCAGGCTCACGTCGGCGGAAGCCATTCACGCACGGCAGCAGTGGGTGCGGCAGGCGTTCTGGAAACTGGTGGGTGGCGAACCCCGGCGCACGCCGCTGAATGTGCGCACCGTGGGTTCGTTCGCGCGCGCGGGCTATCGCCTCGACAAGCTGGTGTACGAGAGCCTGCCCAACTTCCACGTTCCGGCAAACTTGTACATCCCGACAGGCGTGCAGCCGCCATTTCCGGGCGTGTTGTTTCAGATGGGCCACACCCGCAATGGCAAAGCAGGCGATACCTACCAACGCTGCTGCCAGGGTCTGGCGAAGCTGGGCTACCTGGTGTTGGGATTCGATCCCATGGGCCAGGGCGAGCGGTTTTATTATCCCGACTCGAGCGGCCAGCGCAGCCGGCTGGCATCTCCCGATAGCGAACATACCATGCCCGGCAAGCAGATGCTGCTCAACGGCGATACTGCCACGCGCATGCAGGTATGGGATGCGGTGCGCAGCCTGGACGTGCTGGCCTCCCACCCCTCGGTGGACCCGGCGCGGCTGGCGTCCGCGGGTCAATCCGGCGGCGCGACACTCACTATGCTGCTCGCCGCGGTGGATGACCGCCTGGCGGCCGCCGCCGTAATGAGCGGCAATACCGAGAATTTTGCCTGCGCGAATTTCAATCCACCGGGCTCTACCGACGATGCCGAGCAAAACCTCATTGGCTCCGGCCCCCTGGGCTTCGATCGCTGGGATCTGCTGTATCCGTTCGCGCCCAAGCCCCTGCTGATCTCGGTCAGCGATCAGGATTTCTTAAGCACGTATTCGTCAGAATACATCCGCAATGGTTGGGAGGAGTTCGGCAAACTGCGTGCCGTGTATGCTAACCTGGGAGCGGCTGGCAAACTCCAGTGGGCCGATACACCTCTGCCGCACGGCTTGGCCTACGACTCGCGCATCCAGGTTTATAACTGGTTCGCGCGGTGGTTAAAAAACGAAACGAACCCAATTACGGTAGAGCCTGCCACCGAGCCGGAACAGGATCAGGCGCTGTGGGTTTCGGACAGCGGGAGCACGGTACGGTCGTTCCATGGCGAAACGCCGTTCACGTTAAACCGGGCGCGCCGGATGGTGGCGCAGCCGGCTCCCCTGGCTCAAATGATCGGAGCGGAGCGCCCCGCGGATGATTTGCGGGCCACAGTGCTGCGGCGCGCGGTATGGCGGGATATTACCGTGGAAGCCCTGGAAGTGGCCAGCGCCCCGCGCGTCTGGCTGCCGGCCTGGTTGTACTTGCCCGCGGCGCGAGACGCATCCAAGCCGGTGTTGCTGGTTCTGGAACCGGCTGGGCGCGATGCTCACTGGCAGGAAGGCGGACTCTATGCCGCGCTGGCCCGGCGCGGGTTTGCGGTGTGCGCCGCGGATGTGCGCGGCGTAGGCGATCTGGCGCCGGAGGTCGGCCGGGGCGCGGCGGAGTATGCGCGCTCGCACGCCGGCGACGAAGACTACACTTGGGCGTCCCTCATGCTGGGCAAACCTCTGCTGGGCCAGCGCGCCACCGATATCCTGGCGCTCGCGAGCGCCATGAGGGGGAATTCGGCGCTGCGGGGCGCGCCAGTCAAGGTCGCCGCGCTGGGCAAGATGACGGTGCCCGCGCTGTTTGCCGCGGCCATGGGTCCCGAGATCGACCAGTTATATTTGGCCGGCGGGCAGGTTTCGTTCCGCGGCGTCGTGGAGACCGAACCCTACGTTGCGCCGTTCGCCAACTTCGTGTTCGATATACTGCAGCACACCGATTTGCCGGACCTCGCCGCATCGCTGGCGCCGCGGCGCGTGTGTCTGGCGGGCGCCGTCGACGGGGCAGGGAACACCATGGATGTGCCCGCCGTTCGCGCGGTGTACGGCGGCGGGCATGTGTCAGTCCGGCCGGAAGCCAAATGGGATGTGGACGCGCTGTCATGAAAGCTTGCCTGCTGGATTCGCCCGCGCCGATCGACACGCATCCGCTGGCGTTCCGGGAAGTGCCTGTGCCAGTGCCCGGTCCGGATGAGGTTCTGCTGCGGGTGCATGCGTGCGGAGTCTGCCGCACCGACCTGCATGTGATCGAAGGAGAGTTGCCGGCGCGCAAGAGTCCGGTCATTCCGGGGCACCAGGTGGTGGGCACGGTGGAACGGCGCGGCCAGAGAGCCCGGCGGTTGTGCGAGGGTACCCGTGCGGGAGTCGCATGGCTGCATCGCACCTGCGGCGTTTGCGAATACTGCCGGTCCGGGCGCGAGAATCTCTGCCCTAAGGCTGATTTCACCGGTTACACGGTGGATGGGGGCTATGCGGAGTATATCGTCGCGCCCGAGATTTTCGTTTACCCGATTCCCGAAGGTTTCTCCGACATGGCCGCGGCGCCGCTGCTGTGCGCCGGGATCATCGGCTTCCGCTCGCTGCGCGTGTCCGGAATCCAGCGAGGCGGCACCTTAGGGCTCTACGGTTTCGGCGCGGCGGCGCACGTGGCCATTCAGGTGGCGCGGTCTTGGGATGTGCGCGTCTTCGCCATGACCCGCAATGAGCGGCACCGCCAACTGGCGCGGGAGCTCGGCGCGGAGTGGGCCGGCGCGGGCGATGATGCGCCGCCGGATAAGCTGGATAGCGCCATCATCTTCGCTCCCGCGGGCGAACTGGTGATCGCGGCCCTCGCTGCGCCCAAGAAGGGGGGCACTGTGGCGCTGGGCGGGATCTACATGAGCCCTATTCCGGCGATCGATTACAACCTGCTTTATCACGAACGGGTCATCCGCAGCGTGGCCAACAACACCCGCCAGGACGGGGAGGACTTTCTGCGCCTTGCTGCGGAAATTCCGATTCATACGCAGGTGGAGGAGTTCCCGCTGGCGCAAGCTAACAGCGCGCTCTACAAACTGAAGCACGATGCGGTCCGCGGCGCGGCGGTACTGACCGTCTGACTCATTTCTGAACACACTTCTCATGTTGATACAGCGAAACCTGAGAAAACACTATATAAATAATTGAAATATCAGTACGTAGCTGATCCGCCGGGATGGCCCCTCTCTTGCTTTCCCAACTGTGATCGGTGGTGCATCGACCGGGCATCCCGTGACTTAAGCGAGACAAAAGGAGCCAATTTGATATGAAGACGTTTTTCGGACGTTTGTGGCGTGATGAACAAGGTCAGGACCTGATCGAGTACACATTGATGCTGGCCTTCGTGGCCCTGGCGTCGGCGGCACTGTTTTCCTCCGCTGGTTCCAGCGTCAACACGATCTGGACAAAGACCAACACGCAACTGAGCACTGCCGCAGCCAGCTAGCCAGGTCGGCGGGCAGACGGGGATCGCGCCGGTGCGGCCAATCGTACCGGCGCGGCTATCGTTCGATTCGCCAGGTCATTCCCTACCCGTGATAAAGTGAACGAGTGCAATTCGTTATTGTCATTTTGTGTACTGCGATTGCATGCGTCTTGAGCACCCGGGTCGACCGGCTGTGTGGTCCAACCATGGGTGTGACGACTCGTGGCGTATTCGTAATATTGGCGACTATCGGACTCTTGACGGTTTTCTTGGTCGTTACCTTGATGCTCCAGCCATCGGATCTTTAGCGTATATGGCAGTGGTGGTCGTGGTATTACCCCATTCCTTCCCTCAACTCATCAACTTCAAGTTTCGCCAGCATTTGTTCAATCGGCGTAATCTCCGATCTTGGAACTGTCGTTCGGACTCGCCCAAGGCTCCGGAATGCTGCTTTCTACTACAGATGCGTTGATAAATCCAGCAGACACGCAAGTCACAACGGTCCAAGCACTTCGCTGGTTTCCTCAGCAGGACATGCTGAAGTTTTCAACAAGGGCTGCCTCGCGGTATTTTCCGACACTGCCAAGTGTATGCAAACACAACAGATAAAAGAGCCCTAAACCCCACAGTATGGCTGCGGGATTGCCCTATCAGCAGTGGAGGTGCGCTATGACAGTCATACTGGTTCTCGTAACATTCTCAATCTTCATTCTGCTCGATTGGGTGATCAATCGGCGGAAAGTGCCGCAGGTTGCTGTGGCATCTACCCATACCGGCCGGCCGTCTTTGGAGCCGGCTTACGTCGAAGGATTCCTGGTTCCCGAGCAGTTGTCGTATCACCCGGGTCACGCCTGGGCGATGCAGGAGCGGCGTAACCTGATGCGTGTTGGCATGGACGAATTCGCGGCCGCTTTGGCCGGACGGGTGGAGCGCATCGAACTGCCCAAGCCCGGCCAGTGGGTCCGGCAGGGCCAGAAGGCGTGGTCGTTGTTCCGCGATGGCGAGAAAGCCGATATGGTCTCTCCCACCGAGGGAGAAGTGATAGAGATCAACCCGGAAGTGGCTGCTCATCCCGAGTTGCTGCGGGCGGACCCATACGGCAAAGGCTGGTTGGCCCTGATTCACGTGCCGGATGAGGAAAGCACTGCCCGCAACCTGGTTCCCAAGGGGTTGGTGAGGAGCTGGATGCGCGAAGCCGTCGGACGTCTATATGCCCGGCAGCCGCAACTGGCAGGCGCCGCGGCCGCCGACGGCGGTCTGCCCACGGAGGATTTGCTGGCCGGCCTTCCGGATGTTGATTGGAAGCACGTTACCGGCGAATTCTTCCTGACTGCGTAATTGTTCCACACTTCCTGGCGTAATAGAGGTATAAAGGAGTTAGGCATCTGATTATGCCTAGAGCAATTTTATACGACAGCACCATGTGCATCGGTTGCAAGGCGTGCGAAGCCGCCTGTGCCGAGCGCTGGCACTTGCCTTACGACGATAAGGTGGCGGCCGAAAGCCGGCTCTCGGCTCATAAACTGACAACCATACAGGCCTTCGGTGAACGCTACAGCCGGCGCCTGTGCATGCATTGCGCCGAGCCTGCTTGCGCCTCGGTATGCCCAGTGGGCGCCTTGCATAAGACCAGCCTTGGACCAGTGGTCTACGACGCAGACAAATGCATGGGGTGCAGGTATTGTATGACCGCGTGTCCGTTCCAGGTGCCCGCCTATGAATGGAACAGCCGCCTGCCCAAAGTGCGCAAATGCGATATGTGCTATGACCGGCAGAGGGCGGGGAAGCCCACGGCCTGCGCCGAAGCGTGTCCCACCGGCGCGACCACTTGTGGCGACCGCGATGCGTTGATCGCCGAAGCGCGCCGCCGCCTGGCCGCCAAGCCGGGCGATTATTACCAGCGCATTTATGGGCTGCAGGAAGTGGGCGGCACCTCCGTGCTGTACCTTTCGGCGGTGCCTTTCGCGCAGATCGGGCTGCGCACGCATCTCCCGCAGCAACCGCTGCCCGCGCTGACCTGGCGGGTGCTGGAGGCCGTGCCGGATGTGGTCTCGGTGGGGTCGGTGCTGCTCGGCGGCATCTGGTGGATCACCAACCGCCGCGACGAGGTCGCCCGCGCGGAAAGGAAGAAGCCATGAACGGCCGCACTTTCCCGAAGTGCACGATCTGGCGTGCCATCTTCGCGATCCTCATGGCGGCGGGCGCCTATGCCACCTATTTGCGCGTGCGATACGGCTTGGGTGGGGTCACCAACTTAAGCGACCAGTTTCCCTGGGGCATCTGGATCGGCTTCGACATCCTGTGCGGCGTGGGCCTGGCCGCCGGCGGATTCACCCTGGTGGCGGTGGTCCACATCTTCAACATCGAACGGTATAAGTCCATTCTGCGGCCCGCCATTCTCACGGCTTTCCTGGGCTACGTGCTGGTAGTGCTGGCGCTGATGTTCGACTTGGGCCGGCCGGATCGTATATGGCATCCGCTGGTGATGTGGAATCCGCATTCGGTAATGTTCGAGGTGGCCTGGTGCGTGACGCTCTACACCACGGTCCTGGCCCTGGAGTTCGCTCCCGCCGTATTCGAGCGCCTGGGATGGAAGAAACCCCTGGGATGGCTCAAACTGATTTCGGTGCCGCTCATGATCGTGGGCGTCATATTGTCCACGCTGCATCAATCCTCTTTGGGCAGCTTATACCTGATCGTGCCGCACAAACTCTACGGGCTCTGGTACACCCCGGTGCTGCCCATCTTCTTTTATTTGTCGGCCATCTGCGTGGGGCTGGCCATGACCATTTTCGAATCGTGGCACAGCAGCCGGGCGTTCGGCCGGGAGTTGGAACTGCCGCTGGCCGCCGGTCTGGCACGCGTGCTCGCCGTGCTGTTGATGACTTACTTGTTTGTTCGCTTCCTGGACCTGGCACAGCGCGGCGTGTTGGGTTTGCTGCGCGAGAACCGCACCGAGACGTGGCTGTTCGCACTGGAAATCGCGCTGCTCGCCATTCCCACGCTGCTGTTGTTTCGGCGGCGGGTGCGTTGGAATCCCGCGCGGCTGTACGGCTGCGCAGTGATGGTCATCTTCGGGTTCGTCGCCAACCGGTTGAACGTCAGCGTGACCGGCATGGAAGCCGGATCCGGGACGCATTACGTTCCGAAATGGACGGAAGTTGCCGTGACGCTGGCGATCATTGCGTTGGGCTTCGCGGTGTTCCGCGTGATTGCCCGGCACTTCCCGATCTTCGAGCAGCATCACGCCCAGGTGGGAGCGCCAGCGGCGTTCGACCAGCGCGGGGAACCCGTGGGGGTGAACTAGGATTTGTGGAGGTTGATGAAATCGGCGAAAAAGCTTCGGGTGGGACTGGCCGGAAAGCTCGCCGTGTGTCTGGTCGCGAGCACCGCGGCTTTGTTCGTCCTTTTCGGTTACTTCAACCTGTTTGAGCAGCGCCGGCACTCCGAAGAAATGGTGTTGCAATCGGCCGAGCGGATCACCGATGTGATCCAGCGCAGCACACGCTACGAGATGCTGCACAACGACCGGCAGGCGCTCTACAACATCATCCAGGAACTGGGCAGCGAGCCGGGTATCCGGCGAATCCGCATCTTCAACAAGGAAGGCCGCATCAGCTTTTCCACGGACGCCGCTGAGGTCAACCGGGTGGTGGACAAGAGCGCCGAGGCCTGCTACGGATGTCACGCGCAAAGCGCGCCGCTCGTAAAACTGAACCGGCCCGATCGCGCGCGCATATTCCCGGGACGGGGTGAGCGGCTGCTGGGTGTGATCCGGCCGATCGAGAACGCCGCGGCTTGTAGCGCCTGTCATCCCTCCGTCCAGCGCGTGTTGGGCGTCATCGACGCCAACCTGTCGCTCGCCGCGGTGGATGGCCAGATGGCCCAGACTCGCAACCATCTCATCCTTTTTATGGGACTCACGCTGGCCATGATCTGGCTGGTCAGCGTCGTCTTTATTTGGGCGGTGGTCTACCGGCCCGTTAAAGCGCTGACCGCTGGAACGCAGCGCGTGGCGGACGGCGACCTGAATTACCGGCTGGCGGTCAGAAACCACGACGAGTTGAGCGAGCTGGCGGCGTCCTTCAACAAAATGACCACCGAGGTCGCCGGAGCCCACGCCGAGATAGAGGCGCGTGTGCGGCGCAAGACCGCGGAACTGGACCAGGCGCACCGCTCCCTGCTCGCCAGCGAGAAACTGGCTTCCATCGGAAAGTTAGCCGCAACCGTAGCGCACGAAGTCAACAACCCCCTTTTTGGAATTCTCACCTATGCCCGGCTCACGCAGAAAGAAGTGGAGAAAGGCCCGTCCGCGTCTCGCACGGAAATGGCCGAACATCTCCACATCATTGAGCGGGAGAGCAAGCGCTGCGGCGATATCATGCGCAACCTGCTGACGTTCGCGCGGCAGGCGCCCAGCCATCGCGAGCCGAACGATCTGAATACATTGGTTGGGCGCGCACTGGTGCTGGTGCGCCACCAGGCGGAGCTGCTGGGGATCGAACTGCACAGCCGGCTGCCGGGGGACCTGCCGCCGGTCCTGTGCGACGCCGCCCAGATCCAGCAGGCCGTGCTGGTGCTCCTGGTGAATGCTACCGAGGCTATGCCACACGGCGGCGTGCTGGAAGTTGCCACGGAGCTCGACTCCGCGGGGGGCCACGCGCGCATCCGGGTGCGCGACACCGGGTCGGGCATTGCACCGGAAGTGCTCGCGCAAATCTTTGATCCGTTTTTCACGACCAAGGAGGACCAGCAGCGTACGGGCCTGGGGCTGGCGGTGGCGCGCAGCATTGTCGAACAGCATGGCGGCGAGATCACGGTTGAATCCAAGCCCGGCAAGGGCACGGAGTTCGTGTTGGCGCTGCCGGCAGAACCAGTTCCAGCAATGAGCCCCGGACGCGAGCAGGCTGTGCCTGCATGACGGAGAAAACACATGGTAACGGAGTTGGACGAAAAAGTAGAAATTAAGACCAAAGGCAAGATTCTGATCGTGGACGACGAAATGGTGGTCCGCGATTCCCTCGGGAAGTGGTTCTCGAGCGAAGGCTACCAGGCTCAGCCCGTAGCTAGCGCGCGCGAAGCACTGGAGTCCATCCAGCACGTGGAGTACGATGTCGCGCTGCTGGATATCAAGATGCCCGGCATGGACGGCATGGAGCTGCAAGCCCGTTTGAAGGAAGCCGATCCGGAGCTGTCCGTCATCATCATGACCGGCTACGCGTCGGTGGAAACCGCGGTGCAGGCGCTGAAGCGGGGCGCGTACGATTACATCACCAAACCGATCGACCCCGATGAGCTGTCGCACCTGGTGGGCAATGCGCTGGAGCACCGACGGACGCGGCGCGAGGTGGTGCGGCTTCGAGAGAACCTGCAGGAGGCCGCGCCCGGAACCGAGCTGATCGGCAGGGCGCCGGCCATGAAGAAGGTCTACGAGCTGATTGAAATGGTGGCGCCCACCGAGGCCACCGTGCTGATCACAGGAGAGAGCGGCACGGGCAAAGAAGTAGTAGCGCGCGCCATTCATTCGGCCGGACCGCGGCGGTTCATGCCCATGGTGACCATCCACTGCGGCGCGTTAACGGAGACGCTGCTCGAGAGCGAGCTGTTCGGGCATGAGAAAGGCGCGTTCACCGGCGCGCAATACCGAAAGAAGGGCAAATTCGAAGTGGCCGACGGCGGCAGCGTCTTTCTCGACGAGATCAGCGACATCAGCCTGAAAACCCAAACCGATCTGCTGCGCGTCCTGCAGGAGAAGGAAATCGTGCGCGTCGGCGGCAACCAGCCCATCAAGGTGGATTTTCGCTGCATCGCGGCGACCAACAAGAACCTGGAAGGACTGGTCAAGGCCGGCACATTCCGTCCGGACCTCTATTACCGGCTGCACGTATTCTGCATCGATCTGCCGCCCCTGCGCGATCGCCGCGAGGATATTCCGGTGCTGGTGGCGCACTTTCTGAACAAGTTTTGCATGGTGACCAGCCGGCCCGTACCGCAAATCTCAGCCGAAGCGGTGCAGTTGCTGATGAATCACGAGTGGCCCGGCAACGTGCGGGAACTGGAGAACGCGGTGGAGCGCGCCCTGGTGGTGTGCCGCGGACCCGAAATCCGGCCGGCGGACTTCTCGTTCCAGTTTCAAACAGGCGCCGTTCCCAGCGGCCGCACGCTCGAGGACGTGGAGCGCGTGCACATCGAGCGCGTCCTGCGGGAGGCCGAACACAACCTTTCCCGCGCCGCGCGCATTCTGGATATTGACCGCACCACGCTTTACAACAAGCTGCGCCGCTACGGCCTGAAATAACGTGATTCACCTGCTCGGCATCGAAGTGGCGCCGGAAGAGCTGGGCCGCTTAGGCGTCCGGCTGCCGGAGATCTTCCACATGGAGTGCCGCGTGCGGCCGGAGCGCCTGGACGTGGCATTCGCCCGCGACCGCGTCCGCAACCAGTATTACTCAACCGCTATTCTGCAGGCCATGCAGACCCTGGCCGAAGCGGGAGCGCGCCTGCTGGCGGTAACCTCTCTGGATCTCTACGTGCCCGTGTTGACGTTCGTCTTCGGCGAGGCGCAGTTGGGTGGCAGTTGCGCGGTGGTCTCGATGCATCGCCTGCGCGAGGAATTCTACGGTCTGCCCGCCCGGGAAGACCTGATGCGCGAGCGCCTGTTCAAAGAGGCCGTCCACGAGCTGGGCCATACGTTCGGCTTGCGGCATTGCGACGACTGGCGCTGCGTGATGACCTCCAGCCATGCGGTGGAGCGGCTGGACGTTAAGGACGTGCATTTCTGCTCCGCGTGTGGACGGGCAGTCTCCCGGGACCAGCTCTACTCCGTGGGAATGGACCAACCTTCGCCGCACTGAAAGACTTTGAATCGCTGCGACGGATGCTGCTCCAACAAGTGCTCCACGAAACGATCGATGTCCACCGCGTTCGCGGGAAACATGTCGTAGTGCATGGGCACCAGCCATTCCGCGCCGATCTGTTGGGCCAGATGCGCGGCCTCCGGTATGGAGAAGTTCTTATCACCGCCGATCGGCAGCAGCGCCACATTGACGTTGTAGGGACGCAACCGCTCGGCCAAGCGGTCGTACGGCACGCCGTCGCCCGCATGGTAGATGGTGTGTCGTCCGAAACGCACCAGGTAGCCAAGATAGGGATAGCCTCCCAAGGGCGTCCAGTCGAGCTGCGGATGCGCGGAGGGGACCGCATAGATGCGATCGTCCAGAAACTCCACCCGCAAGTCGGCATTGGTTGTGACCATCCGCTGATACTCGATGCCCAGCGAATGTGCGTGCGTGGCCACGCTCATCGGCATCACCACCTTGGCGCGGCGGGACGCCTGCAGGATGGCGGGCAGCGCGTCCGGATCCAAGTGGCCGGCGTGCGCGTGTGTGCAGAGGATCAGCCCGGCGTGCGCGACATCTCCGGCGGCGAACGGCGGCGCGACCAGCCTGCCGGCGCGCGTGGCGGACAGCAGCGGGTCCACGTAGACGATGGCATTTTGATACTTCAGAGCAAAGCCGCTGTGTCCCAGCCACCAGATGCGCGGAGCAGGGCAGGGCGCACTTTCGATTTCATCGAGCAGTTCCCGGCCGCCGTTAACCGGTTGGATCACTCAGGTATTGTAGCTTTTTGCCGGCGAAGGGTCGGACATCATCCGTTGGATAACGAACGAATGCCAGTGCTTGTTGCGCCGGGGCCGGGCGTACAATGGAGCGATGCGTACGATAGTTATAGCAGTACTCTATCTCACCCTGACGGCTGGGGCGTTCGCGCAGGCCGGCACCTGTGCGGGCATTTCGGTGGGTCCACTGGCCTCGCTCAATGGATTCGTTCCTTTTCCGTCAGACAACCTATGGAACACAGACATCTACAGCGCGGCCGTGGATCCCAATTCAGCTAACCTGATCAACTACATCGGCGCGACTGTCACGCTGCACCCCGATTTCGGCGCGGGCACATACGCCGGGCAGAGCATAGGCATTCCTTATCAGATCGAGGCGGGCACGCAGCCCAAAGTTCCGGTGAGCCTGACGGCGTACCCCAGCGAGAGCGATCCGGGGCCCATGCCGATTCCATCCAACGCGCTGATCGAAGGCTACCCCAAGCCGGGCAATGGGGACCGGCACGTCCTGGTTCTCGACCAGGGCGGCTGCTGGCTGTACGAACTGTATCGCGCGCGCATCAAGAACGGTGCGTGGGCTGCTGGTTCCGCCGCGATATGGGACATGACCGCCGACGAACAACGGCCGTACACCTGGACCTCGGCGGACGCCGCCGGCCTGCCGATCTTTGTGGGGCTGGCTCGCTACGACGAAGTGGCCGCCGGCGCCATCCACCATGCCTTGCGGTTCACGGTGCCCACTACGCGGCAGGCGTTTACGCCGCCGGCATCGCATTGGGCATCCAGCGTGACCGACCCGAATGCCCCGCCGATGGGGATGCGGATGCGGCTCAAGGCCAGCTTCGATATATCGGGATTCTCGCTTGCGAACCGGGTCATCCTGACGGCGCTTCAACATTACGGCATGATCCTGGCTGATAACGGCAGCGCCATTTACATCAGCGGGATGCCGGACGCCAACTGGAGTAATAACGATCTTGGCGCGCTGAAGAGCATCACGGCATCCAGCTTCGAGGTGGTGCAGATGAATCCGATCTACACATCGTCGAACGTGCCCACCGGTCCCAATCCGGTGATCGCGAGTTTCACAGCTAATCCGACAACCGTGAGCGCCGGCCAGCCGGTGACATTGAGCTGGAGCGTTTCGGGGGCAGGATACAACATCATCAGCCCGGTCGTGGGCCCGGTTCGCGGGACCATCGTCATCGTGAATCCGGCGGCGACGACGACTTACACTCTCTATTCCACCAATCAATATGGGCGCAAGACGAAGGCAGTGACGGTCACGGTACAATAGAGCGCTGTGCCTTCGGTCGAAGTCAGCCGGCGCGACGCGATTCTGATTGTCACGATCAACCGGCCGGAGGCCCGCAACGCGGTGGATGCCGCCACGGCAGCCGCACTGGTCGACGCGTTCCGCTCGTTCGACGCAGACAAAAACGCCGCCGTGGCAGTCTTGACCGGCGCGGGCGGCACATTCTGCGCCGGCGCCGATCTGAAGGCCTTCGCAGGCGGCCAGCCAAACGTGCTGAGCGAAGAAGGCGATGGTCCCATGGGCCCCACGCGCATGCTGCTTTCCAAGCCGGTGATCGCGGCGATCGAAGGCTATGCGGTGGCCGGAGGTTTAGAGCTGGCGCTGTGGTGCGATCTGCGGGTGGCCGCGCGAGAAGCCACGCTGGGAGTTTTCTGCCGGCGGTTCGGCGTGCCCTTAATCGACCTGGGGACCATCCGGCTGCCGCGGCTCATCGGACAGAGCCGGGCGCTGGACCTGATCCTGACCGGCCGCGGAGTATGCGGCGAAGAGGCGCTGCAAATGGGTCTGGTCAATCGGCTGGTAGAGTCCGGGCAGGCTCTCGAGGGAGCCGTGGAACTGGCCCGGACGCTGGCTGCTTTCCCGCAGAGATGCATGCGGTCCGACCGGTTGTCATGCTACGAGCAATGGTCGCTTTCGACCGCGGCGGCCATCCGGAATGAATTCCGTCGGGGGCTGGAGGTCCTGGAGACCGGCGAGGCGGCAGACGGTGCGGGCAGGTTCGCGCGCGGAGCGGGGCGGCACGGGCAGTGACTGAGAGATCGGCCTTAGGGGCGCTGTTGGCGGTGATCATTGTGCGCTTCTGGCTGATGCCGCTGCCATCGAGCTTCTGGACAGACGAGACAGGCACCGTCTTCATTCTGCATTACGGCAATTCGAACGGTTGGCCCGGGCTGCCGCCGTCGATCTATTATGCGCTGCCGCGGGCGGCCGAGGCGGTGGGCGGCTTCTCCGAGATCGTCTACCGGCTTCCCTCCCTCCTGGCGATGGGGGCGGCGCTTTTTCTGATCGCTCGTCTGGCGGCCCGGTTGATACACCCCGGCGCCGCGTGGTTTGCCGCATTCGCTTGTCTGGCCCTGCGCGGCTTCAACTTCCAGGCGGCCGATGCGCGGCCCTACGGTCTGGGCATGTGCGTCATGGTGGCGGCCCTGTGGTTTCTGGTGCGGTGGCTGGATGGTGCGCGCTGGCGCGATGCCGTGTTGTTCGTCATCTTTGCGGTCTTGCTGTGGTGGGTCCAGCCGGTTTACGGGCCCTTCTATCTTGTATTTGCGGCCTATACCCTGGGGCGGTTGATTTCACATGAGACGCCGGTCACGTGGATGCAAGCCTGCGGAATCTTCGCGGTTGTGGTGCTGGCGCTGGCGCCGGCACTTGGCGCAGTGCTGGCGCTCTCGGGCAACCCGCGGACCCACGTCATCTCACCGCCGCCCGGACCGCGGGAACTTATCTACTCGCTGCAGCTCGGACTAGTGCTGGGATGCTTCGCGGGAGCCTGGCTGGTTTCGCGGCTGTGTGGTTTGCCGGGCGATGTCCCGGCGCCGGCGCGCTCCTCGCTGCTGCTGATCGGATTGTGGTGGCTGAGCGCGCCTTGTTGTCTTTTTGCTTTTTCGCGCTGGAGCGGTTTCAGCGTTTTTGTGCCGAGATACTATTCGCTGGCATTGCCCGGGGCGGCCCTGGCGGCTGCTTCCCTGGCGGCGCGGCACATTCCAGCGGCCACGTGGAAACGCGGGGCGGCGGTGCTGGGTCTGGTGGTGCTGGCCTTGAACGGGAATTGGCGTCATTTCTGGCCGGTACACGCGAACGTGGATTGGCGCGGCGCCGCGCGCGCGATTAACCAGGTCACGCTGGGGTCCGACATGCCTATCATCTGCCCCAGCCCGTTTGTGGAGGCCCAGACTCCTTTATGGCGCCCCGGCTATTCGCTGCCTTCAATCCTCTATGCCCCCCTGGCAACCTATCCCGTAACGGGCCAGATCTATCCGTTCCCGTTCCAAAGCTCTCCCGAAGCGGAACAGTTCGCCGCCGCCCTGGCCACATCCACCCTGCAGCGCGCGCCGCGTTTCTTCGTCTATGGCCATCGGGTCAACGCGTACTTCTGGGAAGATTGGTTCCAACGCAGACCCGAGCTGGCAGGATGGACGAGCCGCCGCCTGGGCCCCTTTGGCGATGTGGCGGTTGTAGAATTCGATCGTGCGGTGAACAGATGACGGATCGCATCACCCGCCGCGGTCTGCTGGTCCTCGCCGGCGTACTTGCCGAGGAGGCGTGCCGCTCCTCGCCGCGCATCAATCTACCCCGGCGCCCGGTTGCGCCAGTCCTGTCCCCAATTCCTTTGCGGGATGTGAGGCTGGGAGGCTGGCTGGGCGGGAAGCTGGATCTTTGCATTCGCAATCGGATCTTCGCTCAAAACCCTGAGAAACTGATTGAGCCCTTTCGCCACCGCCAGGAACGCAGCTGCTGGCAGACAGAGTTCTGGGGGAAGTGGTTCCTCTCGGCAGTGGCGGCCTGCGATTATACCGGCAACCACGAATGGCGGGAGCGCCTGGCGCGGTCGGTCCGAGATCTTCTCGCCACGCAAAGCCCCGACGGCTACATTGGGAACTACGCAGCCGTAAGTCATCTAAAAGGCTGGGATGTGTGGGGCCGAAAGTACACGCTGCTAGGTCTGCTTGCCTGGTACGACCTGAGCGGCGACCCCATCGTCCTGCGCGGGGCGCGGCGGCTTGCCGACCATCTATTGCGGGAGGTGGGAGACGATGGCGCGGATATCGTCGAGCTCGGCCTGTACCGCGGCATGGCCAGTAGCTCGGTCCTCGAGCCGATCGTCCGGCTTTACCGGGCAACGCACGAGGAACGCTATCTGCGGTTCGCCGAGTATATCGTGGAGCGTTGGTCCTCCTCCAAGGGACCGCAGTTGATCGAGAAGGCGGGGGTGCCGGTATCCGAGCGGTTTCCGCCGCCGAAGAAGTGGTGGTCGTGGGAGAACGGGCAGAAGGCTTACGAGATGATGTCGTGTTACCGCGGCCTGACGGAGTTGTATCGCGAGACCGGCTGGAAGCCCGCCCTGGACTCCGCGGCGCGCACGTTCGAGAATATTCGAGATCGGGAAATCAACGTCGCCGGCTCGGGGTCCGCGGAAGAGTGCTGGTACGGAGGCGCGGCCCGCCAGCCTGCGGTCGCTCACCACCAGATGGAAACCTGCGTGGGCGTGAGCTGGATGCAACTCTGCGCACACCTGATGCAGCTCACCGGCGATCCGCGTTTCGGCGATGAGATTGAGAAGACGGCATACAACGCCCTGGCCGGCGCCATGCAGCCGGATGGCTCGTCGTTTGCGCAGTACAGTGCGCTGGAGGGCGTGCGAGCGCTTGGGGAACGGCAGTGCGGGATGGACCTGAACTGTTGCGTGACGAATGGACCGCGGGGCATGCTCCTGGTGCCCGAGGTGGCCGTTATGCTGCACGCGGATGGTCCCGTAGTCAATCTCTACACGGAGGGCGCCTGGGAGTTGGGCCTTCGCTCCGGGACTTCATGCGGGCTTGAGATGCGCACGGATTATCCGGCGGCGGGCGACGTGGAGATCTGGATCAAGCCGGTGCGCGGCGCTTCATTTGCGTTGCGCCTGCGCATTCCGCAGTGGAGCGAGGAGACCTCCGTGACGGTGAACGGGGCTCCCATCGGCGGCGTGCGGGCCGGGACGTGGGCGGTCATCGAAAGGAGTTGGACGCCGGGCGACCGGGTGCGGCTACGGCTTGACATGCGCGGCAGTGTGGTCACGTCGAGCAGCGGGGCCATGCGATACGCGGCGGTGGTGCGGGGGCCGCTGGCGCTGGCGCGGGATATGAGGATGGGAGGGCAGGAGATTGACGGGGCAGTTTCACCGATCGGCGATGCGCACGGACGGGTTGATTTAAGGAAGGTGGACCCGCGGCCCGGGATGCAGGTGGTGTTCGCCGCCGGCGCGAGTGAGGTACTGCTATGCGACTACGCGTCCGCTGGGAATACGTGGGATGAGCGGTCGCGTTATAGGGTTTGGATGCGGTCGGGATAGATCGGACAGCAGGCCGGAGCGCACTGCTCCACTTACGCCTGAAACACCCTCTCCCCGCCTACGTATGTGGCTTCGATTGTGATGGATTTCGTATCTGAATTAAAGCGATACTGGATGAAATCGGCGCGTTCACCGGGCACTAGCCCGCTGGCCCGGCCAGGCACGTTTCCGGCGCGCGCGGCATTGACGGTGGCCATGCGGACGGCATCGGCTAGCGACAGTCCGGCGATACGCATGAGGTTCTCTACGCCCCGGTCCATGCGCAGGGCGGAGCCGGCCAGACGCTCCTGTCCCACCAGCATGACGCGGTTGTCGGCCGTCAGTTCGACGGGCTGTTCGCCAAGCTGGTATCTGCCGGGAGGGCAACCCGCGGGCGCTGCGGCGTCGGTGATCAGGACCGAGCGGTCGACTGTCTTGGCGCGCAGTGCCACCTTCAGGAATGACGGCGGCAGGTGGATGCCGTCCACGATGAAGTCGGCCATCAGGCGGTCTTCTGCGAGTTGCTCCCAGATGTAGTTCGGATGACGCCGCATGACGGGATGCGCGCCGTTGCCCAGATGCGTCGATAACGACGCGCCGGCGCTAACGGCATCCGCGATCTGCTGCGCGCTCGCACTGGTGTGTCCGATGCTGGCGACTACGCCTTCGGCCGTGATGGACTCGATATAGTGGCAAGCTTCCGGCCAGTCGGGCGCCAGGGTCACAATGCGGACGCGATTGCCGGTGGCCTCCTGCCAGCGGCGGTATTCTTCGAGATCGGGCGGACGCACCCAGCGGCGGGGATGCGCACCGCGCGGACCGTCGTCGGGCGAGATATGGGGGCCTTCCACATGGAAGCCGTCCATGGCCGCGCCTTCGCGCAGCGTGTCTTTGGCGCAGGCCAGGTTGCGCAACGCATCGAGCATGGTCTGCGGCGAACCGGTGATCACGGTGGGATAGAACCGCGTGACCCCCGTGGCGAACATGGCGCGGATGGACTGTGCGATCTGTTCCATGGTGCAGGTGGGATCGTTGTAGTCCACGCCGAAGAAACCGTTCACCTGAAGATCGATGAGGCCCGGTGCGAGGTAGAGTCCGTTGGGCTGGCTGGCCGGATCGACGGCGGAGATCATGCCGCCGAACGTCAGCCGGACTGGAGTTCCGCCAAATGTGTCAATTCCAATACAATTCATGCAGGCTCTGCTTTATTCACAGGATTGCCACAAATCCGAGTGGGCAACCGAAAGATTCTGCGATCTCATAAACCTGTTGAAAAGGGGTATCAAACGAAAAACAATTCTAGCAATCGCCGGCGCGTATAGGCTAAAAAGAAATAGTCCATCGGCTGCTGCGCATCCTGGAAAGCAAATCTCGGGGGAGGTGGCTTTCCGGGGTGTGCACGCAGCTTCCTACTTGTCAACGCCCACTGGCTGTCGTGCGTGTACCGGCGACAGCCAGCCATAACGGTCCGGCCGGGCGCCGTTGATCAGCGCAAAAAACTCCTTCTGCAATCTTTCCGTCATGGGGCCGCGGTGCCCCTTGCCGACGGGAATGCGGTCGATGGAACGGATGGGTGTGATCTCGGCGGCGGTTCCGGTGAAGAAGACTTCGTCGGCGATGTACAGCATCTCGCGCGGCACAATGGTTTCGACCACCGGGATATCCATATCCTGGGCCAGGCGCAGGACGCTGTCGCGGGTGACGCCCGGCAGCACGGAGGCGCCCAGCGGCGGCGTATGGAGGCGCCCGTCGCGCACCACAAAAATGTTCTCGCCGGAGCCTTCGCTCACATAGCCGGCCTCATCGAGCGCGATGCCTTCCGCGTAGCCGTTGGTGATCGCCTCCATCTTGATCAACTGCGAGTTCATGTAATTGGCGCCGGCCTTGGCGAGGGCGGGCAGGGTATTGGGCGCGATGCGCTTCCAGCTGGAGACGCACACATCCACTCCGTTGGCCAGCGCCTCCTCGCCGAGATACTTTCCCCAGAGCCAGCAAGCCAGATAAACATCCACCGGGTTGTTGAGCGGGTTCACGCCCACATCGCCGTACGCGCGGATGGCAATCGGGCGGATATAACAGGAGTCCATGTCATTGACGCGGACCAGCTCCTGCATGGCTTCGGCGAGCTGCTCGCGCGTGTAGCCGAGATCCATGCGATAGATTTTGGCGGAATCGGCCAGTCGCCGTACATGTTCAGGAAGGCGGAAAATGGCGGGTCCGGCTGGTGTGGCATAGCAGCGAATGCCTTCGAACACGCTGGTCCCGTAGCTCACCACGTGAGAGAGAACGTGGATGGTGGCGTCGTCCCAATGAATGAAGCGTCCGTTGTGCCAGATTTTTTTGGTGGGCGTCAGCATGGCTTTAATTATAGCGTAGGAGCGGCGCATGCCAGGAGAATTGGCGGCAGCTGGACCTTCAAAAGCAGCTTCCTATAACAGATATTATGTTAACTCATATTGAGACGGATTCGCGCTCCCGACGTTCATTCACCCCGGATGAAGGAAAAAAGCGGGCCCGCGCCACAAAATGCTGGTGCGGGCCCGAGGGAAGAAATCTAAATCTTACCGGTGGCTACTCGCATGCGATCCTCCACCGCTGCCGCTGCTTCCACCGCTACTATGGGTGGCGTGGCTGGTGCTTCCGGTGCTCGAAGACGTACTGCGGGTCGTCGCCTGGCGCTCCCGGACCACGGGAGGCGCCACACGTATGGATTGCGGGCGGCTGCCTCCCGCGGTCGATGGCGTTGAGGGCGGCCTGTACGTTGCAGCGCCGGGCTGCGCGTAAGCGGGTTTCGGCACCGTCCATGTGCTCACCGGACGCGGTTCGCCGAACCGCTGCCATCCACTGCTAGCCGGATTCCCGGGAGCGGCGGCCGGAGGTGCATTAGACGGCCTCCAGGCGCCACCACCGTTTGCCACGGCCGGACCCGCCGCGGGCCGCGGTGTAGCGCTATGCGCGAGGGCCGGAGCGGGTTGCCGGCTGAACTGCTGCATGGCGCGCTGCTGCTCCGAGAACGGCACTCGTTGCACCGGTGCTGGCGAAGAGCGGCTAAAGAAGTGAACATTATCCGAACTGCGTGGCATGATGGCCACTGCCCGATTCGAGTAACGGAGATTGGCGGCACTGGGCGCCACCGGCAACTGGCCCCGCACCAGACCGGCGTCGTGTATCTGGGAGCCAGTGGCGCGCACTATATTACTGAAACGTCCCTGCCGGAAATCGCCGGCGGAGACCGTGGCCACGGCATTGTTCACGCGTGCGTTGCGGTATATATTTTGGATATTTACGCTAGTAATATTCACGTTTCGATTGAAGTACGCCGGATTTCGGTAACCAGCGTAAAATCCGCGGCCCCACCAGGCATATAGAGGCTCGAATGGAGCCAGCGCCACCCAGCCCACGTTGCCGAAACCAAATCCTACGCCGACGCCGGGACCGAAGCCGAAGAAAGCCACTAATCCTGGCGACCAGTAGTGCCGGCCAAAAAAGCCGCCGGGATACCAGCACCAGCCTACCGGAGCATAAAACCAGCGCCCGTAGTGAAATGGCGCCCAACCCCAGGGGTCGTATGAGACCCAGGTCCATCCATAGTAGTCTTCCCACACCCAGCGGCCGTTCTGATACGGGGCCCAATCCGGCCCCACGGACGGAGCCCAAACCTCACCGTAAGAAGGATCATTCACCCACTGGCCGCGATTGTCGAGATCCTCGGCGCCGTACACATCCGGCGGGACGTTCTGATAGCTCTGGGAATTCTGCAATTCCTGATCGCGCTGTTCGTTCCAGCGGTCCCACTCGTCGTAGGCGATGGCCGGCACGATGCGGAATTCCGGGTCCGCGGCGGTGCCGCGCGCCAGCATGGTCTGCCCGGCCTGCAACTGTTGACTGCCCCGCGGCGTGAAGATCTCCACCGATCCCAGCCTGACGGTGATTTCCGTCTGACCATCTTCCTGAACATAGATGCGGTAAACACCTACATGCGCGGGCCTTACCGATACCGTCGGCGTATCCAGTTCGACCTGGGCCTGGGAATCCCGCAGCATCCGAAAAGTCACCGTGCCATGCGCCAGCTGCACGTTGTAGCGGGCCGGGTCCAGCTGGGCCAAGCGGATCTCCGCGTGAGCCCCGATGCGGATCAGGTTGGCGGAATCGAATTGCACCTCAGCGCGGGAGCCGGTGCCGGTCGAAACCCGATCTTCCACCATCAGAGGCGCATTGACGACGGCAGCCACCCAATCTCCGGAATCGCCGCGGCGGACGGACACCTCGCCGCTGACGATGCTGATGCGCGCCACACCGCGCTCCGGGGCGCCGGAATCCTGCGGGGGAGCGTTCTGGGCGCGTGCCATAACAGGCACCAGCGCCGCGAGCCAAACAGCAGCGGAGAGACATCGTGAACTACTGCCAGAGCGGCGCATTATCGTTAACGCACGTCTTGGCAATTGATGGTCCACAAGCCAACTCTCGATGCTACAGCGATTTAGATGCCGTATCGTGGGTCGCAACGATGGCTGAAAACCACCACTGTGATTGGAATGCAGCAACCTTTAGTTCTAGATCCGTTGGTTCTGGTGGAACGCTGGCTAAGAGGCTATAATGTGTGCGGCGAAATGGACTTACCTACTTTACCCGGCCAGTCCGCGGGACCGATTCTCGTCGCGGATGACAGCCCGCTGTTTCGGGACATGCTTCAAAAAATGCTCCAGGGTTGGGGTTATCAAGTGATCGTGGTTTCCGATGGGCAGCAAGCCTGGGAGTGTTTGCGCCAACCTGACGGGCCGCGCATGGCTTTGTTGGACTGGATGATGCCCGGCATGGAAGGCGCCGAGGTTTGCCGCAAGGTGCGCGCCTGTATACGCGAACGGTATGTCTACATGATGCTGTTGAGCGTGCGGTCCGAACTCGAAGATGTAGTGGAGGGCATCGAGTCGGGCGCCGACGACTATATCGTGAAGCCCTTTCAGATCGACGAACTGCGTGCCCGCCTGGTGGCCGGACAGCGTGTGCTCGCGCTGCAGGCGGAATTAGTCGAAGCCCGCGAAGCCCTGCGCGAACAAGCTACGCGCGACGGCCTGACCGGATTATGGAATCGCACGGCCATCTTCGACATTCTGCAAAGCGAGCTAGCCCGTTCCAATCGCAGCGGAGAGCCGCTGATCGTGCTGATGGCGGACCTGGACGGGTTCAAACCCGTGAACGATCATTTCGGCCACATGACGGGCGACGCAGTGCTGCGCCAGGTTGCGGCGCGCATGCGGGCCTCGGTGAGGCGCTATGATTCGGTGGGCCGATATGGCGGCGAGGAGTTTCTGATCGTGCTGCCGGGATGCGAACTGCCCGGCGGCCTCGTATTGGCCGAGCGCATCCGCGACGCCATCGGGACTGAGGTGTTCCGCGCGGGTGATACGGAGATTGCCCTGACCTGCAGCTTGGGTGCGGCTGGCGCGGTCCCGCCCGCGGTATATCATGCCGACGACCTGGTGCGCGAAGCCGATGCCGCCCTCTACCGTGCCAAGCGCCGCGGCCGGAACCGTGTGGAAGCCTCCTCCGGCGCGGAGGAGCCTTCCCTTCCCCTTTCCAGATCCACGATTACCCCCGAGAGGGTGTAGCGCGGCTGCCCCCCCTTTTGCGAAAAACTAAGCCTGCATAAATCTATTTGCATCGCGCGCCAACTGGCCTTATAATCGTCACACCCCCGAAAACCAAGGTCGAAGGTCGAAATGCTCACAGTTGCTACGGATATTGCGCGCCCGCTCCCGAATCTTGTTCCCGATCAAGTGTCGACCGTTGTAGGCTTATTGGTGCACGATCTGCGCCAGCCGCTCAGCGTGATTGAGGCCTGTGCCGATTATCTGGATCTGGTCTTGCCGGAGGCGGACCAGCGCTCGCGGCAGCAGTTGGAATTGCTGCAGCAGCAAGTGGGCGATGCCAATCGCATCATGCACGAAGCTCTGGTGAAGCTGCATTACAGCGCCGCGGCGGCGGCGCGATAACTTCGACATCCAGCCGTCTCAATCAGCGCTCCAACGAGGGCTGGCGATGTGCCTGATGTTACACTCCGTCCATGACTCAGTACCGCATTGATCGCGGCGCGCCGCGGCGCGGCCGTAGCGGACGCATCATGCTCATCGTGCTCCTGATTGCCCTGCTGCTGGGCATGCGCTCGATGGCGTCTTTCTCCATCGAATACCAATGGTGGAAAGAAATGGGCCAGATCGATACCTGGCTCGCCATGCTGGCCTACGGATTCGTTCCCTTGCTGGCCGCCACCCTGCTGGCCTTTGCCGCGCTGTGGGTGACGCATGCCCGCGCGCTGAAATTCGCCGGTACGGGTCTCTCCGATCATCGGGTGTATGCCTGGATCTCCAGCCTGGGCCTGCTCTTCGTGAGCTACCTGGTCGCAGCCGGCTCCATCGAAGCCTGGACCGTGGTGCGCTATCTGGGCGCGCGCGGCATACCGGCCGAGGCCAACGCCTGGCGTGACGCGATATTCGGGTTGCCGCTCAAGTTCTATCTGTTCGATCTGCCGTTCTACTCCGACCTGCGCGGCTACCTGCTGGCGCTGGTGATCGTGTGCGTGCTGGTCTACTGGGTCGCGGCGAGAGGATGGCAAATCCGCCACCGCCTGCCGGAGTTGAGCGAGATGCGCCAGCTCGATCCGTCCTTTTTCCGGCTGGAAGGCGGACTGGAGAGCCGCTACCTGCGCGGCGCAATGGTGGTTTTCCTGCTGGCATTGGCTCTGCGCTTCTTCCTGGCGCGTTATGAAATGGTCTATGACGATCATGGCTTCATGACCGGCGTGGACTATGTGGATCAGAACTTTGCCCTGCCCTTGCAGTGGCTGGTGATCGCGGCGTGCGTGGCGGCCGCCGCGCTGGTCTGGCTGCGCCGCTGGATTACGGCGTCCTTCATGGCCATCTCCCTCGTGGTGTTGTTCATAGTGCCGCGGCTGGTCTCCACGCTGTATGTGCGGCCCAATGAGATTTCCATTCAACGCCAGTACATCCAGACGCACATTCACGCCACACGTTCCGCCTACGGCCTGGAGAAACGCATGCGCGAGATAGAATTCAAGGTGCACACGGATGCGCCCATCGATCCCCCGCAGCACAAGAGCACCCTCGACAACGTGCGCCTGTGGGACTGGCGCGCCTTCCACGACACCGTGACCCAGATTCAGGCGCTGCGGCCATACTACGTCTTCTCCGATACCGACGTGGACCGCTACACCATCGACGGCGCTTACCGCCAGGTGCTGCTCACGCCGCGCGAATTGGCCATCGATCAGTTGCCGGATGCCAGCAAGAGCTGGATCAACCCCCATTTCGTCTACACGCACGGCTACGGTGTGGTGCTGGCGGGGGTCAGCAGTATTACCCCGGATGGCCTGCCGGTGCTACTGATCGAGAACGCGCCGCCGGAAATCAAGACCCCCAGCCTGAAGTTGACTCGCCCGGAGATTTATTACGGCGAAAACGTGCAGGAACCCGTCTTTGTGCACACCGCGCAGGAGGAATTCAATTATCCGTCGGGCGCCGACAATGTGCACTCGCGGTATGAAGGCACCGGCGGCTTTCCGGTAGACTCGGTGCCCATGCGGATCGCCGCCGCCGTGCGGGGCGGCGACATTAATATACTGCTCTCCAATCCGCTCATCCCCGGCAGCCGCATGATGATCCGCCGCAAGATCCGCGACCGGCTGGAAACGCTGGCCGGGTTCATCGCGTGGGACCGCGACCCTTACCTGGTCATCAGCCAGGCCGGGCGCCTGGTCTGGATGATCGATGGATACACGACTTCGGCGGCGCATCCTTATTCGCACGCACTCGACGTGGCGGATATGGGTGAAGTGAATTATATCCGCAATGCCGTGAAGGCCACCATCGACGCCTACGATGGGGAGACCCGTCTTTATATCTTCGCGCCGGAGGATCCCATCATCCGCGCGTATCAGGCGCTGTTCCCGAAGTTGTTCCACGCGGCCGCGGAAATGCCCGCCGATTTGCGCGCGCACGCCCGCTATCCGGAAACCATGTTCCGCGTGCAGGCCGAGATTTACCGCACCTACCACATGCTCGATCCGCAGGCCTTCTATAACAAGGAGGATGTCTGGGACCTGGCGCGTTATACCTCCGGACAACAAAGCCAACCGGAGTCAGTCACGCCCACTTACGTAGTCACCAGTCTGCCGGGCGAGAACCAGGCTGAGTTTCTGCTGCTGCTGCCGTTTACGCCGCGCTCCAAGGACAACCTCATCGGCCTGATGCTGGCGCGCTGCGACGGCGAGCATCTGGGAGAGGTGGTGGTCCTGCAGCTCTCGAAACAGGAGCTGATCTTCGGACCCGCGCAGATCGCCGCGCGCATCAACCAGGACCAGACCATTTCGAAAGATCTGACGCTATGGAACCAGCAGGGCTCGCAGGTATTGCGCGCGCCCACGCTGGTGCTGCCGGTGAACAGCACTTTCCTCTATGTGGACCCGATTTACATACAAGCTACCGAAGCGCGCATGCCGCAGCTCAAGAAGATCGTGCTGGCGGTAGGCAATCGCCTGATTTATACCGACACGTACGAGCAGGCCATCG
>DATGGM010000324.1:0-27506 GCA_035308525.1 Bryobacteraceae bacterium | reverse complement strand
CTGCGCATAAGATTGTCCCTGGCTGGTCAGGAACGGTTCGTAAAGCATGGGGAAGCCTAGCTCCAGCACCACTGCCTTGGCGCCCATGGCTTTGATTGCCTGTACCTGAAGCTTCACTGCCCCGTAACCCGCGGTATTAATCAGTTGGGGACCCGCATTGGCGTTGGCGGCTTTGAGGTCCACGGCTGGCAAGCCCGCATATCGGGACCCGCTGTCCACATTCAGCGTCGCGTTGAAATTAACCAGATATGTATTCAGTTGCGTGTAAAGATCCTGAAAGTCCACCGGAACCGGTGGAGCCTGGGCACGCATGCCGGACGGAAACAGCGCCAAAACGGCCGACACAGCCACCAGAGCGGAAGCACACCTCCGCCCGGAAAACAATCGCAGCAGGCATTCCATTGAGAAATTCGTCCTCCAGGGAACTTATCGGTCAATCTGGAGAACTTTCAGGCCTGATTATCTTTTTGTGGGGGATCGAACTGGGTAAGGTTACAAAATAAAATGGGCGGCCGCTGGTCCCTGCTGCAAACACTATCCCGACGGTGAAGCCTGTTTGACTGCGGTGCAATTACCGCGGCGCCTGTTGCAATCCGTGGATTGCGTCTGACGCGTCAGCGCTCACCGGCGGCCAGCCGAGGAAGCCAGTAGCCGCCCTTCTTGTGGATAGGTTCTATGGAACCTCCTTTTTCAAGCCGGCTGCCCCCACGTGGGGCATCGCATTACTCCCCATGTACTAAAGGGTCCTTCGGATTGAGGAGCATCAACTCCTCGCACCACCTTCAATATGCACCCGGACAGCAAGCCTGTCAAGCGGCTCGCGACCGATTGGCTCGGGACCCATCAGCCTGCGTGCGCATCCAGATATTCGCGCAGCGTGGGCGCCAGGTTGGCCGCCCATTGCAGACTCTCCCCCGGATCCACATCCGAGACCACATAAGCGAGGTAGCCTTGCGCATCGAATCCCACCACCTGGAAGCGATCCACGCCCGCCTGGTGGATCCCGCCGCCGAACGCCTCCCCGGGTAGTCTGCGCGTCAGGATCACCGAAACCAGCTTGCCGCCGCCCGACACGATGAGGTGGGTATACGATCGCCCGCCGGCGCTGCATTGATGACCCTGGATGATGCGGAAGCCGGCCGGCAGTTTCGCCTGGATCAATGGCGCCAGACCCGCAAACCGCGGGCCGAGTTCCGCGGCCATCTGGCTGTCAGGCACGGGCTCCTTCGAATACTTGCGAAAGACCGCGCATTGCAAATGGTCTCGCAGGCCCACGCTCAGCACCGCGGCCAGCCGTCCGGAGGCCTTGCGCAGGATCGTTTCTTCGGGATCGCTCCTGGCGCGCCATAAGCCGGCCAATCCGATACAAACGATCACCGCGGCCGCCGCCGCGACCGCCCACAGTCCCGTGCGCGGACTCGCTGCCCGGCTGCGCACTACGCTCCGAACTTTGGCCTCCAGCCCTGGTGGCGCCTGGGTGGCCCGCACCGCGGACTGCAATTGTTCCCGCACGCGCCGGCGCGCTGACAGTTCGGCCGTGCATAGCGCGCAGGTCTCCAGGTGCCGCGAGACTTCCCGGCGGTCCGCCGTTTCCAGTTGGTTCGCGAGATAGGCATCCAGGCGCCGCACTGCGTCTTCGCACCCGTGATTCGGAGGGGCGCCGCTCATGCGCTGCCCTCCTCGCCCGCGCGGCCGATTCCATAGGACCGCGCCAGCCCGCTCAACCGTTCGCGCAACAGCTTCCGGCCGCGGCTCAGCCGGCTCATGACCGTCCCGATGGGCACATGCAAGATACCGGCGATTTCCTTGTACGAGAATTCCTCGACGTCCGCCAGCACCACCGCCGCGCGATAATCCGCCGGCAAGCCGTCCAGCGCGCGCAGAATTTCTTCCGCCGCCATCCGCTCCGGAACGGGCGCCGGCTCGGCCGCCGTTTGCTCCAGGATTTCTTCGCTCTCTTTCACCGCGCGCCAGTGGAACCACTTTCGCCGCTGATGAAAGACCGTATGGACCAGGATTTTAAACAGCCAGGCCCGGCAATTGGTGCCGGCCTCGAACCGGTCGAATGACTTCCACGCCTGCAGATAGGTCTCCTGCACCGCATCCTCGGCTCGCGCGCTGTCACCGAGCAGTCTGGCCGCCGTGCGGTACAGATCGTTCAGGTGCGGCAGGGCAGCTCTCTCGAATTCATCGGTCCGCGGTGGTTTCGAAAACAATACTCCTATGTTGGCATAAGGCCCGAGCGCGCGACTTTATTCCCTGGCGTGCGGGATATGCCTAAGGATTGGGCAGAGCGAAGGCCACGTAGGCCCCCCGGATCTTGACCTGCGTACCGGGGGTGAGACCCTTCTGCGCGGAGGCGCAGAAGACCACGTATTCTCTGCCGGCCACCTGATAGACCGCCGGGATGCCTTCGAGCGCCGCATCCAACTGGTGTTCCCAAAGCAGCCGGCCGTCGGTGACGTCCACGGCGCGCACCTTGCCGTCGCGTGTGCCGGTGAAGATCAGCCCGCCCGCGGTAACCACCGGACCGGCCTTGGGATAGTGGGAGCCCGTGTTTGGATGCCCCCGGGCGGCCAGTTCCGGAACATCGCCGAGCGGAATCTTCCACTTGATAGTGCCCGTGTTGAGATCATAGGCGGTCAACGACGACCACGGCGGGGCGATGGGTGAAATGCCTTCGCTCGAGATCATGAATCCGAAGCCGCTGTAATAGCGTTCGCCCTCCGCTGCCGCCCCGGCATTGTCGGAAGGCCCTTCCGTCGAGAGCCGCAGCAGCGCCGGGAGGTCCTTTGAGACGACGAACAAGGCCCCATTGGCCGGATCCACCGCCGCCCCTCCCCAATTGGCCCCGCCGTTGTTTCCGGGCATCTGAATCGTGCCGCGCTTGCTCGGCGGCGTGTACAACCCCTCGTTGCGCGCGCTCAGAATCTCGTCCCGGAAGCGCGCCCGGTCCTCCGCGGAAAGATACGGGCTCAGATCGTCGACGGTGAACCTTTGCCGCGCGAACGGCGGCGGATTCGATGGAAAGGGCTGTGTCGCCCACGTCTCTTCATTCGGCACATCGGAATGGGGTACCGCCCGCTCTTCAGCCGGCCACAGCAATTCGCCGCTGGCACGATCGAAGACCCACACAAAACCTTGCTTGGTAACCTGGGCCACCACATCCACCGGCTTGCCGTTGTGCCGCACCGTCAGCAGTTTCGGCGCGGTGGCATCGTCGTAGTCCCAGATGTCGTGGTGCACCATTTGGAAATGCCACAGGCGCTTGCCGGTGCGCGCATCCAGCGCCACCAGGCAGTCGGCAAAAAGATCCGCCCCGCGGCGGTCGCCGCCGTAGAAGTTGTATTTCGCGCTGGCCGTCGGCGCGTAGACGATGCCGCGTTTTTGGTCGAGCGAGAGTTCGCCCCAGACGTTCGCGCCGCCCACCCGTTTCCAGGCGTCTTTCGGCCAGGTATCATAGCCGAACTCGCCCGGGCGAGGGATCGTGTGAAAAGTCCACACGAGCTCCCCGGTTCTCACGTCGTAGGCCCGGATATCGCCCGGAGCGGACCCATAGCCCTGATTGGTGGCCGACCCCAGAATCAGCAGATTCTCAAAGACCCGTCCCGGGGTGGTGGATTGAACCAGCTTGATGGTGGCAGGATCGCGATCCAGTCCTTGTTTCAGATCCACCGCTCCACCCTGGCCAAACTGCGGAATCGGGCGGCCCGTGCGCGCGTCGATGGCGCGCAGGAAATGATTGCTGGCAAACAGGAGCCGCCGGTCGGATCGATCCGCGCTTTCCCAGTAATTGATTCCCCGGTCGGTGATAATGGTGGTCCCGGGTTCCGCGGGATGCGTCCAGATCTCCAGGCCGGTGGTCGCATCCAGACATACAATCGAGCGATTCTTGGCCAGCACGAACACACGATCGCCCACCACCATCGGATTGAAGAAATAATGATTGTCGTCGGCGGTCGGATAGCTCCAGGCCACTCTCAGCGTGTGGACATTCGATCGATTGATTTTCGAGAGCGCGGAATACTGGGCGGAGTCGGCGGTGCCGCCATAATCGCTCCAGGTAGAGTAGTTTTGCGCCGGAGCGGGGAGGCGCACACCCATTGCGACGGCCAGGGCTAAGACTTGTCGAACCGCGCGATCCATTTATCCATCATGCCATCGAAAGGCCCGCAACCAGAGGCGGCCGGATCGCGTATATGATGTACATGGGGAATCTCTAGGCACTCCCATGCGAACAATCCAAGCGCCCATCGCGCTGGCATGCGCATACTTGCTGGCGGCTCCATTTTCTTCCTTCGCGGGCACCGCCGGCGCCGGCAACGCCGTGGAGGCTTCGCTGCAACAGGCCACCGCCCGCGCGATACTGGCGGCCCTCTCGCCCGTGGTGTTTGACGCGCCCGATGATCAGGCGCCGCAGAACTCCCCGGAGCAGGCCAAGCCGCCCGCCGCCAAGCCGCCGTCGCTGCCGGACCTGGGCTTCCCTCCCGAACAAACCCAGCCCAATCCGCAGGAACAGGCCCGCCTTGACAAGCGCTCGCACATGCTCAAGGTCCATCAGCGGCTGGGTTTGATCACAACCGCGCCTTTGATCGCCACGGTCCTGAGCGGCAGTTTCGCCGGCGGCAAATCCACCAGTTCGACCACGCGCGACCTGCACGCCGCTTTGGGGTCGTCCACCGCCATCCTCTATTTCACCACGGCCTACTTTTCCATTTTTGCGCCCAAAGTGCCGGGAACCCCGACCCGCGGTTCCATCCGCCTGCATAAGGCGCTAGCCTTGATCCACGGTCCTGGTATGATTCTGACGCCGGTCCTGGGAGCCATGGCTTTCCAGCAGAAGAGCCAGGGGGAAAAGGTGCACGGAATCGCCAGCGCGCACGGAGCCGTCGGCGTGGTGACGGCCGCCGCGTACGGGCTGGCCATTTTGTCCGTATCCGTCAGGTTGTGACCGGTCCTATGGAAGCGAAAGCACTCGCCGCCTTTCTGCTGTTTGCGCCGCTGGGTTTTGGCCAGGCCGACACGCAATGGGTGCTTGAGAAATCCACGCTGACGTATCACGTTTCCCATCCTCTTCACCAATTCGACGGCGTCAGCCACGCGGCCCGCGGCAAAGGCGTCTGTCACGAAGGGCAGTGCGAGTTTTTAATTGGCGTGCCCGTCAAATCGTTCGACTCCGGGGACAGCAACCGCGACCTGCACATGATTCAGGCGGTGCGCGGCGCGCAGAACCCCATGGTGGTGGTGCGTTCACGATTCTCCGAGAGTGCGCCTGTCACCGGGAACATCCACGTGGACCTCGAAGTCCAGTTCGCCGGTCAGACCGCGCAGTTCAGACAAATCGCATTTCAGCAGACGGCGGACGGCAAGCAAGCCCGGATCACGGGCACAATCCCGGCCACCCTCACGGATTTCAAGATCGATCCGCCATCCCTCCTCACGGTGCCTATCAGGAACGAAATTCCCATACGCGTGGAAATGACCTGGCATCTCCAGTGAGGCAACCTCACCGCCCAAGCATGTCCCGGCTCGATCCGGAACGGTGGGCCGAAGTCGAGCGGCTTTTCGAGCGTGCCGGCGCGCTGCCGCGAAGAACGAGCATTCTGCCCGGTTCACGGGATCTCTTCTGGGGAGGCTGGTCTCCGGATGCTGGCCTGATCGCACCCACCGACGGACGGCGGATCCGCATATTCAACATCCGTACGCGGCAATGGACTCTATTGGATGGATCTGCCCTGGCAGCTAATGGCTCGGCAAATGCGCCGTGAAGTGCGGAAAAGACGTAACCACAGCGCCCCTTCCGACGCCTTTGCCTGATGATTACCACCTGTGTGTCCATTGGGGGGACCTCATGAACTCGGTGAAACTGTGCGCTCTTGCGCTGCTCCTTTCCATCGGCGTGTTCGCGGAATCCGCGCACGACGCCGCGTTGAAGAATCTGAAATTCCGCGAGATCGGTCCGGCAATTATGGGCGGACGTGTCGACGATTTCGCGGTGGTGGAGTCTGACCCGCGCATCATCTACGTGGCATCGGCGGCCGGCGGAATCTTCAAAACATCCAACGGCGGCGTGACCTGGGCGCCCATCTTCGACGATCAATCCAACTCCAGCATCGGAGACATCGCGCTGGCGCCCTCGGACCCCTCCATCCTGTGGGTCGGCACCGGGGAGCCCAACAATCGCCAGAGCTCGTCGTGGGGCAACGGGGTTTACAAATCCATGGACGCCGGCCGCACCTGGACGCATCTGGGCCTCCAGGAAACCCGCCACATCGGCCGCGTCGTGATTCATCCTTCCGATACGAATATCGTCTACGTGGCGGCGCTCGGCCATCTCTGGGGACCCAACAAGGAACGCGGCGTGTTCAAAACCACCGACGGCGGCGCCACCTGGACGCATTCGCTCTTCATCAACGAAGACACCGGGGTCTCGGATATCGCCATGGATCCGCAAAGCCCCAACACGCTCTACGCCGCGGCCTATGAACGCCGGCGCACCGTCTTCGGCTTCAATGGCGGCGGGCCGGGCGGCGGGATTTACAAGACCGTCGACGGCGGCGCGCACTGGACCAGGCTCACCAAGGGCCTGCCGGCCGGCGATATCGGCCGCTGCGCGGTGGATGTCTCCCGCAAGAATCCCAACGTGGTTTACGCGCTGGTGGAGCATATAAAGGATGGCGGCATCTACCGCTCCGAAGACAAGGGCTTCACCTGGACCCGCATGAGCGACACCAACCCCCGCCCGTCTTATTACAGCCAGCTTCGCATTGATCCCACCAACGATCAGAAGGTCTGGGTGCTGGGCGCGCCGCTTTATTACACGGAAGACGGAGGCCGCACCTTCCGCCAGGACCGCTGGCAGAAAATTCACAGCGACTTTCACGCGCTGTGGATCGATCCCGCAAATTCCGATCACATGATCCTGGGTGGAGACGGCGGCATCACCATGACGAACGACAGCGGGCGCTCCTGGGATTACGTCAACAACGTGCCCATCGGCCAATACTACGAGATCGCTTATGACATGCAGAAGCCATACCACCTGTGCGGCGGCCTGCAGGACAATAACTCGTGGTGCGGTCCCAGCGCCACCCCTACGCCGCGCGGCATCAGCAACGACGAATGGATCACCGTGGGCGGCGGCGACGGCTTTTACTCCCAGGTGGATCCCACCGACGCGAACATCGTCTATGCCGAGTCGCAGGATGGCAACCTGCTGCGCCGCGACCTTCGCACCGGCGAATCGCGCTCCATCCGGCCGCTTGAAGAAAACGACCAGGCGCCGCGCTACCGGTTCCAGTGGAATTCGCCCGTGCTCATTTCCGCCCACGATCCGAAGACGCTTTACTACGGCGGCAACCACCTGTTCAAGACCACCGACCGCGGCGATTCCTGGGAGCGGCTCGGCCCGGACCTTACCACCGGCGTCGACCGCGACAAGCAGCCTATCCTCGGAAAAGTTCCGGATAAGGACATGCTGTCCCGTCACGATGGTGTGCAGCAATTCCCATGCATCACCACGTTGAGCGAATCGCCGTTGCGCGCCGGTCTCATCTGGGTCGGCACCGACGACGGCAACGTGCAGGTGACGCGCGATGGCGGTAAAACCTGGAACAACGTCGTGGGCAAAATCCCGGGTGTGCGCAAGGGCGCGTACGTGAGCCGGGTGGTAGCCTCGCCGCTGGATGAGGGCATCGCGTATGTGGCTTTCGACAACCATCGCAGCGACGATTATTCGGTGTACCTTTACATGACTACCAACTATGGGGACGCCTGGACGCGCATCACTAACGGCATCCCGGAGGAAGCCGGTCCGGTCCACGTGATCCGCGAGGATCCCAAGAACCGGAATCTTCTGTTCGCCGGGACCGAATTCGGTCTTTTTCTTTCTTTTGACCGCGGATCGAGTTGGCAGCGCATGAAGAACGGGCTGCCCACTGTCCCGGTGGACGATATCCAGATCCACCCGCGCGATCACGATTTGATTCTCGCCACGCACGGCCGCTCGTTGTGGGTCATGGACGACATCACGCCGCTCGAAGAGATGAGCGACAACGTTCTGGCATCCGATCTGTACTTGTTCAACATGCGATCCGGAATTTCGTGGCATCTGTCGAACAACAAGGGCAACACCGGCGCGCGCGAGTTCATCGCGCCGAATCCGCCCTACGGCGTGATCGTCGATTACTTTTTGAAGACCAGGCCGGAAGGCCGCAATGCCGTCAAGATCACCGTGGCGGACAAGGCCGGCAACAAGATTCGCGAGATCAACGGCGCCGCCGAGACCGGCATTAACAGGGTGGCGTGGGATCTGCGTTATGACGCGCCGGTGCGGCCCGATCGGCAGGGTGGGCCCGGCGGCCGCGGTGGAGCGGGTGAAAGTGAGGCCGAAGCTCCGGCCGAAGTCCCCGGCGAAGCCGGGGCGGCGGGCGGTGCTCGCGGCGCGGGTGGTCCGGGTGCTCCCGGTGCGCCGGGCGGTCCTGGTGGTGCCGCGGGCCCGGGCGCTGGCGGTGGCGGCGGTGGCGGAGGAGGGTTCGGATTTGGCGGTGGACGCGGTCCCCTCGTCGATCCGGGCGATTACACCGTCACGGTGGCCGCGGCCGGCAGGAACGAATCCAAAACGGTAGCCGTGGAAGAAGACCCGCGGGTCAGCATGTCCGACGCGGATCGTGCGCAGCGCCGGCAAGCCATCGCCAGACTGTACGCCATGGCGCGCCAGGCGGACGAAGGCCGCCGGAAAATTATCGCGATCCGCGCTTCCCTCACCACCTTGACGGATGGATGGAAGCGGCCCGCCGCCTCGAAGGTGCCCGATGATGTCAAGAAGGCGGCGGACGATCTGTTAGCCAAGGTGAAGGACGTGGCCGGCACGTTTGAAACCGAGCGCGGGATCTCATCGGGTCCTCCCCTCAAGTACACCCCGCCGGCGGTCAACCAGAAGATCGGCCGCCTGATGGGGTCCATCGACAATTATTCGGGCCCGCCCACCGCGCGTCAATTGGAGGACATCAACCAGGCGTCCGCACAGTTGGAACCCGCCCTGGCTACGGTCAAGAAGCTCGAAGATGAGGATCTGCCCCGGCTGAACAAGATGATGGCGGATGCGGGTGTTCCGTATGTCACCGCCGACGCTCGTCCCGGAAGGTGATCCTTACGTTTCCGCTGCGCAGCGGGTGGATTGCCATGCCGCCAGTTGCCGGCGGCCATCCAGGCTTCTGATCTCGGTTCCCCGTTTTCCTGCGGTGACGTGATGACCGGGTGTGCGATTGGATATAGAATCCTTGTTGATACTTCTATGACCACACGTCGCCAAATTCTCAAAAGCGCCCTCGCCCCGATGATCGTGCGGAGCGCGGTGCTTGGCCAGCGCGCCGGCGCCGTTGCGCCCAGCGACCAGATTGTTTTCGGCGGCCTGGGCATCGGCGCGCGCGGCGCCCACGACCTCGGCAAACTGCTCGACATGCGCCAGGCGAGATTCGTCGCGGTCTGCGACGTCCGCAACGAACGGCGCGAAGCAGTTAAGTCGATGGTTGACCGGAAGTATGGTAACCACGACTGCCGGATGTACGACGATCAGTACGCCCTGCTGGCGCGCAAGGACATCGATGCCGTGCTGATTGCAACCGGCGACCGGTGGCATACTCCTCTGGCCATCCTCGCCGCGCAGCACGGTAAGGATGTTTATTGCGAGAAGCCCTGCTCCATGTCCATGGAGGAGAGTTGGGCGCTGGCGGATGCCTTCCGCCGTTACAACCGCATCTACCAGGCCGGCTGCCAGCGCCGCAATGGCGCCAACTTCGAGCTCTGCAAGGAACTGCTCAAGTCCGGCGCGCTGGGCAGGTTGCAGACGCTCTACGCCAACGTCGGCCCCTCGGTCAACTGGCCGCCGGTACCCAGCCGCGACTGGCTGGCTGCCGAACAATTGCCCGCGCGCCAGATCCTCGATTGGGATCGCTGGCTGGGACCCGCGCCCTGGCGTCCCTACCACCCCGAATATGTGCGCGGCGGCTGGCGCAATTTCTACGATTTTCACGGAGGCGGCATTCTCGAATGGGGCTCGCACACCGTGGACCTGTGCCAATGGGCGGCGGAACTCGACGACACGCAACCGGTCGAGTATGAACCCGTCGGCGCCAATACCGGCCCTTACCAGGTGCTGGCCAAATATGCGAATGGAGTCAACCTCGTGATGCGCGACGATGGCTGGGATGGCAGCCTGAACACCGGCTCCTGCAGCTTCCGCATAGAAGGCGACCTTGGCTGGGTGGAGACCGGCGACAACACGGTCATCGCCAGCTCCCCGAACATCAAGCCGCTGCTCCGGCCCACCGAGTCGGCGGGTCTCGCCCTGGTAAACCATATTGGGGAACTGCTTCGCTCCATCAAAACACGCCAGTTGCCGCGGGCCAGCGCGGCCGCCGCGGCCAACTCTCACATCGTCTGCCACGCCGCGTTCATCGCCTTCCAGCGCGGCAGGAAATTGACCTGGGATCCCGCAAAGCGGGAATTCACCAACGACGATATCGCGAACCGGATGCGGTCGCGCGCCTTGCGCGAGCCGTGGCGAGTCTGAGACAAGGAGACCACCATGCAACAAACCACGCAGCCTCGGCCCGCCATACAGGCGGAAAAGCCCAAGCCGCCGTTGCCCCCGGCCGGGTTTCAGGAGGGCGGCATCGCAACTATGGATGCGGCCGCTCTCATCCGCATCCTTACGGATGCCGGCGCCCGGGAATTCCAGAAAGCCAAGGCTTGCCAGCGGATTGGCGAGCTGGGAGCCAAAGAGGCAGTGCCCGCGCTGGCGGCTCTGCTGCCCCACGAACGTCTCAGCTCGTACGCACGCTACGGGCTGGAGCCGATCGCCGATCCATCCGCCGATGAGGCGCTCCGTTCCGGGATGTCGCGGCTCAAAGGCAATTTACTGGTTGGCGTGATCAACTCCATCGGGAAGCGCAGGGATGCCATGGCTGGTCCTGCGCTAGCCAGGCTGATTTACGGTGCCGACCCCGATGTGGCGCGCGCGGCGGCCGCGGCCTTGGGCAGCATCGGCGGCTTGTCTTCCATGAAGGAGATACAAATTGCCCTTTCGAAAACCGGGGGGATGACCAAAATGGCGGTTGCCGGAGCCGGCCTCGTGTGCGCGGAGCGTTTGCTGGCCGAAGGCCAACGCGAACAGGCCCTGACGCTTTATGCTTCGCTCAGCACGGCCGGTATCCCTCAGCCGGCGCGGCTGGCCGCGATGTCCGGAATTATTCGCGAGGAAACTTCTATCGGCCGGCCGCGCTAGAGATCGGCGGAGAGATCCGGGCATTTCCCTCGTGGCGCGCGCGGTTACCTCGGGGACGTCCGCTGGCGGGTTGAAAGCGCGTTCGCGGCGGCCGGTCTTACTCCTTGACCTTATCGGGCAGCGGCACGATGGTCACCTTGTTCGCCTCGATCGCGATTTCCTTCTTGAAGTCCCCGAAATTCGGCGAGACCACGTGCAACTCGTATTTACCGGGCTTCAGCAACAGCCCGCCGCCGGCATTGTTCAGCTCGTCCACATAGCCGTAATACTTGTCGTTGATGTACACCACTCCTGTATCTCCTATCACCGACAGAAACGACTCCGTCTCGCCGCCGCCCAGCCGGAATCTCCCAAAAGGCGGTTGCGGGACCGGCAATTTCTTCAACTTGTAGTGGACCGTGCTGGATTTGCGCGCCGTGACCGTCACCTTCGTGGTGTATTCTTCATAGCGCGGCTCGCGCAAAGTCACTTCAACTTCGCCGGTCGGCGCGATGTATTTCTCCGGCACAGTGAACCGTTCGGCCGGTCCTATATACTTGCCGTTGATGAATACCGCTGCGCTGCCCGGCGTGCCACGGGCTTTCACGTAACCGGTGTCTTGCGCGTACAGCGCTACTGGAATCAGGATAGCCGCCACGGCTGCAAATCGTCTCATCGTGTTCCTCCAATGTCACTCCTGACAAGGGTATCATTTCCCACTATTGCATGTCCGTCAGCTCTTGACGCACCTGTGGGATCACCTGGCCGTATTGCTCGGGCGAGGCTTTCGCCAGGAATGCCTGGAAGCACTCCCGCGCCCGCGTGCGATCGCCGGCCATCTTATAGATAAGTCCCAGATTGAGGTCCGCGTCGGCCAGTTCCGGATCCAGCTGCACCGCCTTTTCGAAATATCCGCGCGCAGCCGCCGTATCCTGCCGCTGGATCGCAATCACGCCCAGGCCGTTATAGGCCGTGCCGTATCCCGGGTCGATGGAGAGCGTCCATTTGTAGACGCGCTCGGCATCCCCCAGGCGCCCTTTCTCCATGTACGCGGTGGCCAGGTTAGCCTGGCTTTGCAGGTCGGCGGGGTTGAACTGAGCGGCCTTCTCATACTCGGGAATGGCCTCGTCCTTCTGGCCGGCGCGCACCAGCAGGTCCGCCAGGCGGGAGTGCAGCCGTCCGCTCTGTATCCCGTTGGCTATCGCGCTGCGGTACAGTTTCATGGCGTCCGCCGAGCGCCCGGCCCTCTCGTAGGCAGCGCCCAGTTCATAGTAGATATGCGGATCGGCGGCATCTTCGGCTAGCGCTTTGCGCAACATCTCGATGCGCCGCGGCAGGGGAAGGCCGCCGCCCTCCACCGTTTCGAGCAGCTTCAAGACGTCCGTGCGATCCTTGGGATCGATCCCCTCCCCCTTCAGATCGTAAGAGCGCGACACGAACCCGGAGACGTAACCGAGCGACTTCAACTGGCTGAGAGTGCGCTCGTCCACCACGCTGGTCGTGACTTTCTCGACGCCGCCGGTCCCGATCACCGAATTCAGCCTGGCTTCGAATCTGCGAACCTCCGGCTCGTGGCCCTGGATCACGTTGTGCGTTTCGCCCGGGTCCTGGGAAAGATCGTAGAGCTCCGCCTTCGGCGCGCGGATATACTTCCATTGGGCGGTGCGGAGGGCGCGCAGTTCCGCCCAGCCCATGTTGATCTTGGGATAAAGCGTCTCGGCATAAGAGAGCGTGGCCGAATCTTTTCCGGCGAAGCCCGGTGTCAGGCTCGCGCCTTGCACGGCGGTGGGTGGCTGGCTTCCCATCAAAGCCAGGATTGTCGGCAGAAAATCGATCGCGCGTGCCTGCGGCCGGATGCGTGCGCCGGCTGGCACGCCCGGGCCCGACAGCAGGAACACGATCCGCAGCGTCGCATCGTAGAGAAAAACTCCGTGCGTATATTCGCCATGCTCGCCCAGGCTCTCCCCGTGATCCGAAAGCACCGCGATCAGTGTGTTGCCCGGCGATTTCTTACGGACCGCGTCGAACAAACGCCCGAGCTCATGGTCGGCATACGCAATCTCGCCATCGTAGAGGCGATCTCTGTACTGATCCCGGAACGGCGCGGGAGGCTGATACGGAGCGTGCGGATCATAGACATGTACCCACAGGAAATAAGGCTTGCCGGATTGCGTCCCGAGCCAGCGCACCGCATGGTCTACCGTCTCGCCCGCGCGGCGTTCCGCGTCTTCGTCGAATTGGTGTCCTTTGCCGGGCTTGGGCATCTGGTCGTCGTAGACCGCGAAGCCCTGGTTGAACCCGAAAAGCTTCTTCAAAACCGCGGAACTGATGAACGCCGCGGTATCCCAGCCCTGCCGCTGCAGAATGGTCGCCAGGGTGGTCGTGGAAGGTTGCAACACGAATCCGCCGGTGTCCCGGACGTGATGGGCGGGAGGATTCAGCCCGGTGAAAATGCTGGCATGCGAGGGAGGCGTCAACGGCGTTTGGGTGACGGCGTTTTCGAACAAGACTCCGTCGCGCGCTATGCCGTCCAGGTTCGGCGTTTCGATTCTCGAATATCCGTAGCAATGCAGGTGATCGGGGCGCAGCGTGTCGATGGTCACCACTACCAGGTTCAGCGGACGCATCGCGGGCCTGGAGCCGGCGCTGTTGTTGTTCTCAGATCGTTTGCAGGATGCCAGGAGCACGGCTGCCGACACGCACACACAACAGAGAACGGGTCTGCAGGCTCTCATGCAAACACTAGCGTACCAGCCACTCGGGGCGGCCTGCCAGGCCGTCCCGGGCTGGGAGCCTGCCTGACATCAGAATGTGAAGCGCAATGCTACCTGAATTTCCCGCGGACCGTCGGCAACATCCAGAATCCGGCCGAAGGTCGAGTCGCTGAGATTTGTATCGGGATCGGCGCGCCCCGCCCGGTTAAAGGCGTTGATCAGATCGCAACGCGCCTCCAGGAACATGCCCTCGCGGAAGGGGAATCGTTTGAAGAAACCGAAATTCTCCATAGGCTGCCAGGGGCCGCGCAGGTTGCCGAAATATCGCGGGGAATTGCCCAGCGACAGCACCACGCCGTTGGGTGTGGTGGGTGGCGGAGCGAAGGCCGCGGGGTTCAAATACCCCTGGCCGGTGCCTCCCGCAAAATCGAACGGCCCTCCCGATCCTACCTTCAGCGGCACGCCGGATATCACATTGCCGCGAACGTCTCCGAGAACATTGAATAGGAAGCCGCTGGTATCGATACCGGAAGTGATGGAAAGCGGATCGCCCGACTGGTAGGTCTGGATTCCCGTCGCGGTCCAGCCGCCCAGAATCTGGTTCACCACACCGCCCCGGTTCAGGAACGGCCTGCCTCGCCCGAACGGCAGCTCATAGATCCAGGTCACCTTGAGCTGCTGCGGATGGTCGAAGCCGGTCACGGACCGTTCCAGCTTACGGTTGTAAACGTCCTGCGATCCGTTAGTGTAGCCGTACAGGTTGCTGTCGGTCAGGCTGATGGTCTTCTGAAAGGCATAGCTTACAAGGAAGCTCAGTCCCTTGCCGGTCCGGTGATTCACGACCACTTGAGCGGCGTTGTAGTGGGACGTTCCAAAGTAGGGATAGAAGTAATACACGCCGCCGGGCGCGTATTGGGGATACGGAAGCAACGCCTGGGCCACCGATCCGGTAAAGCTCGGATAGGGCAATGGAATATCCGGATGCAGGCTCACGTCGTCCAGAAGCTCGTCGCCAAGCGAGAGATATTTCGGGTTGAGTTGATTCAGGTTATTCAAACCGGATGCGCCCAGCCGGGTTCCCTTGTTCCCAACATACGACATCATTAGAGTCGTACTCTTTGGCAGTAAGAATTGGAACCCTAGCGTGTAATTCTGAGAATACGGCTGCCGGTTTGAATTGCCTGGGATATAGGCAATGCCCTGGCCATTGTCGAGCGTGGGGTCTAAGTCGGGCAGAGTGAAAGTGTACGGGGGATATCCATTATCCCAGTACATTCGCGGATCGCGCGTACTGGCTGAATAGTTGTGGCTGCCGTCGTACCCGTCGATGTTCGCGTATCCGAATTGATTGGCGATAGGCGGCGAGTACATGATTCCATAACCGCCGCGCATCACCATCCGCGAGTTGATCTGATAGGCAAAGCCGAAGCGCGGACCAAACTCCTTCCAATAGGTGTTCTGGAAGGAACTCCGGTGTAGAGTGCTGGTGAAAAGCAGGGCGCCGGGATAGCCGTCCGCTCCAGGGTTGGGTGTGTTCGGGCCCAGGCCCGAGGTGAGGCCCTGGTTTTCCGTGATGGCCCCCACGATATCCCACCGGAATCCGATGTTCACAGTCAGCCGGCGGCTCACTTTCCAATCGTCAGCCACATAAAAAGCGGGATTCCAGACGTGGGAGCTGGGGCTTACCGGAGATATGTTCAGTCCTGTACTTTGGGGCGCCCCTAAAAGGAAGCTGGCGAAGGCGTTGCCGGTGGAGGCCAGTGCCGAGGGGTCCGCCGTCTGATCCGGACTGAATGTAAATCTGCCCGATGTGCCGCTGCGATAGTCTTGATCGTAATAATACTTGCGGACCTCCACTCCAAACCTGACATTGTGCTTCCCGTGGATCCAGGTAGTGTCGTTCTGCGCGATGTAGCTGCCATTTGGTTCGACGCCCGCGTTGTTGCGGCCAAGGGGATTCAGGGTGCCGCCTTGATAACTGGTGCCGGTAAAGTTAATCAGCGGGAAGGTGGTTTCTTGCACGCCTTGCAGGCCGATCTTCTCTGGCCAGTTCTGATCCAGGGTAATCGAGCTGTTCCCGTTCTTGAAACGGTTATACCCGAAACCAACGTGATTCAAGAATGTTGGACCGATAGTCCAGTCTTCCGTCACCCGGACCATGGTTCCCAGAATATCTTGTATCGCGAAGTATCCGGTGGCGCTTCCGGGAACCGGCTCATAACCGTGGCCCGCTCCGTTATACCTGAAGCGCTCGTTGGAGTTTACAAAAACAGCCAGGCGGTTTTTCCCGTTGATTACGTGATCGAGCTTTCCGCTGTAAGTGTTCAAGTCGAATATCGGCTGATTGGCAACGCCGGGATAATTGCGCAGCATGGTCGCCAGTTGCGGGTCGGGGATTGGCGCGAGCTTCAAAATATTGGCCGAAACCTTGCTGATGTCGGTCGTTGGAATGACGTTATTTGGAAACGGAGTCCGCGAATAGCTGCCATCCGGCAACTGGGTGGTGCTGTGCGGGTCGTAAATGGCGCCAAAAACGGCGGGGTTGCCGTCCCCGTCGGTTATGGCCGTTCCCGATTGGGGATTGCCCGTAAATGCGGGATTCAGCAAAGCGGAGAAATCGCCGTTCTTAAAAGCCGTGGTGGGCAGCGTGCGCAGCGACGTGGGGCTATAATTGCGCTTTCGATCACCCTCATAGCTGAAAAAGAAGAACGTCTTGTTCTTGCCGTTGTATATCTTTGGCACCAATAGCGGGCCTCCGATGTTGGCCCCGAAACTATTCTGATTGAAGGGTGACTTAGGGACGCCAAAAGCATTATTGTCGAAGGAATTTGCGTTGAGGGCCTTGTTCACCAGGTAATCGTACGCGGTGCCGTGGAATTGGTTGGTGCCGGACTTGATATTGAAGTTCGCTACCGCCGTCAAACCACCGCCGTACTGGGAGCTGAGCGCACCCGTTTGCAGCGTGAATTCGCTGATGGCATCCACGCTGGGCGTAAACTCCGCCGTGTCGCCGGCGAGATCGGCGCGCCCAATGGACATGCCCTCGATCAGGACCTCGTGCGAGAACTGCGGCCCCCCGTTGATGCTTCCCTGGAAGGAGTCTCCAACGGTGCCGGGCAGGCTATTGAAGATGAAGCTCTGGATTTGCCGCTGCCCGTCGTCATTGCTGTCGATGGGCCAGGCGTGGTAATCGTCGGCCGTAACCGCGTACCCCAGTTCGGAACTCGACGTTTCCAGGTGCGTGGCTTCCGCGCTGACCTCCAGGCTCTGCGTAACCGCGCCCACCTCCAGTTTGAGGTTTGCGGTCACCACTGTAGCCACCGGCACTTCCACGGATTCCATCACCTCCGTTTTGAAACCCGATGCCGTTGCCGACACTCGATAGGTGCCTGGCGGCAGGTACGGAATGCGATACAGGCCCTGGTCGTTCGTCACGGCTTTGGATTCGACTCCGGTTTGCTTTTCCGTGACGGTAATGTCCACATGCGGAACGGCCGCCCCGCTGGCGTCCGTCACCAGACCTGTGATCGCCCCGCGTTCGCCTTGAGCAAAGAGCGATGCGGCCAGGCACAGCAGACCTACCGGGAGACCGGCAACGCGAAATAACGCCTTGTTCATACCTTTCGTCCTTTCGAAACACTGGTGTGGGCGATGTTCCAAGACCCCAACAAGACCTGACGCCCTTTATATATGAGCACAATACCGATGTCAAGGCCCCGTTCTCCTGTCCCGGTTTAGAATGATCTGGATGCGTTCGACAGCCGGAATCCTGTACATCGCTTTGACGCTGGCCGCCGCGCCCGATAACACCGCGCTGGAGGACGGTGTGGCAAAGTTTCAGCGCGGAGATTTCGCCGGAGCCGCGCAGGCGCTCGGCCGGGCCGCGCGGCAACGCCCTTCCGACCCGCGGGTCCAAACATATCTTGGCATGGCGTACGCCGCCCAGAGCGACTACAAGTCAGCCGAAGAACCGCTGCGGCGGGCCTGCGCGCTCAACCCGGCCGAGGACAATGCCTGCTACTTTCTGGGCCGGACCTTGTACAATCTGAGCCGTTTCGAAGAAGCCTTGGACGCGTTCGAAACCGCCCTGCGGCGCGCCGGCCGGCCTGGGCGAACCTGGAACGGCATGGCCCTGGCGTGGGAAGCCTTGGGCCGGGTTGCCGACGCGGAACGCTGCTACCTGGAGGCCGTCCGGCAGGGAGAAACGCGCGCCCAAGTGGATTACGGTATGTTCCTTTACAAATTGGGCCGTGCCTCGGAGAGCGTGGCGGTGCTCCGTAAGGCTCACGCGGAACCCGAGCTGGCGCGCGTGATGGACGCCATGGCCCATCAGCCTGCCCTGCATGCCGGCGCCGGCCAGCCTTCGCCCGTAAACTTCCGGCAAAGCACCCTGCCCATGGTTTTGAAGAATGGCGCCACCGGCTCGAAATATCTGCCTGAAACCATGACCGGCGGCGTAGCCATCTTCGACTACAACAACGACGGTTGGCCCGATATCTACGTGGTGAACGGAGCTGCCTTGCCCTCCGGGAAAAAAACCGATCCGTCATTCTGGAACCGGCTGTTCCGCAACAACGGGGACGGCACGTTTACCGATGTCACGGAAGCGGCGGGCGTCGCGGGCCATGGCTATGCGATGGGGGTGGCAGCCGGCGATTTCGACAACGACGGGTTTGTCGATCTGTTCGTGGCCGGGGTGGGATCCAACACCCTCTTCCGGAACAAGGGCGACGGTTCCTTTGAGGATGTGACAGATCGCGCGGGGCTGGGCGGAGATCACGGCTGGTCGGTGTCCGCGGGTTGGTTCGACTACGATCGCGACGGGCGGCTGGACCTGTTTGTAGTGCGCTACGTGGTGTGGGACCCGTCCACGGAAATCTATTGCGGAGAGCGCCAACCCGGATATCGCAGCTACTGCCATCCCAAATACTATCAGCCCTTGCCGAACCTGCTGTATCACAATCAGGGCGATGGCACATTCCGGGACGTCTCGCGCGAATCGGGAATCGCGGCCCACCCGGGCAAGGGGCTCGGCCTGGCTTTCGGAGATTACGACGGAGACGGGCTTCCGGATGTGTTCGTCTCCAACGACAGCGTCCCCAACTTTCTGTTTCACAACAATGGGGACGGCACCTTCGACGAGCGCGGACTGCGTGCCGGCGTGGCCTACAACGACGATGGAAAGGCGGTGTCGTCGATGGGTGTGGACTTCCGCGACTATGACAACGACGGCCGCGAGGACCTTTTCGTCACTGCGCTATCCAACGAGCGCTATGCGCTTTATCGCAACCTGGATCTTCTGCGCTTCACCGATATGACATACTCCAGCCGCATAGGCGCCCTGAGCTTGCCGTGGGCCGGCTGGGGCGCGGGCATGTTTGACTTCAACAACGACGGATTCAAAGATATCTTCACGGCCAACAGCCACGTGATGGATAATATCGAGCTGACCACCAGCCGCCATTCCCGCCAGCCCAACAGCATTTTTCTGAACAGGGGCGACGGCACATTCGACCTGGCGGTCCTGGGCACCCAGGCTTTGCACCGGGGCGCCGCGTTCGGCGATCTGGACCGCGACGGCCGGCTGGACGTGGTGGTCACACGCCTCAACGACACCCCGCTGGTGCTGCGCAACATCTCGGAGGGCGCCGGACATTGGATTGCCCTAGATCTAAAAGGCACGCGAAGCAATCGCGACGCCATCGGAGCGCGCGTGCACATCGTCACCGCGCAAGGCGAGCAATGGAATCGCGTGACCACCGCGGTAGGCTATGCGTCGTCCAGCGAACGCACCGTGCATTTCGGTCTGGGCGCCGCCCAACGCATCGACCGCCTGGAAGTGGATTGGCCGTCCGGCGCCAGACAGGTTCTCCAAGGCCTGCCGGTCGACCGGTATTTGTCGATTGTGGAACCCGCCCCGGAGCATTGACCTACCGCCACCGGCTGTTCTGCCGCTCCACCATCCACTGCGGATACAGCATGGCCGGCTGCGTGGTCGCCGACAGCCGCTCCACTTCCCCCGCCGCAAGCCGCACTTCCACCGCCTTCAGATTGTCCTCCAGTTGCCCCATCCGGTTCGCCCCGATAATCACCGACGTCACCCCCGTCTGCGCCAGCAGCCACGCCAGCGCTACCTGCGGAATGCTCGCGCCTTTCTCCTTGGCGATGGCGTCCAGCGCCTCCACCGCGTCGAACCCGCGCGCTTCGTCGATCGGCGGAAAAGAAAAAGCGCTCCGTCGCGCGCCTTCCGGCGGCTCTTGCCCGCGCCTGTATTTGCCCGACAGAAATCCGCCCGAAAGCGGCGACCACGGCAGCACCCCCAGCCCTTCCTCGCGGCACAGCGGCAGTAGTTCGTGTTCCAGGTCCCTGGCTGCCAGCGAGTAGTACGCCTGCAATGAGACGAAGCGCTCCCACCAGCGCGCATCCGCCAGGCACAGCGCTTTCATCAAGTGCCGCGCCGGCCAGTTCGAGCAGCCCGCGTAGCGTACCTTTCCCTGACGCACCAGGTCGTCCAGCGCTCGCAGCGTCTCCTCCACCGGCGTCGCCATGTCGAACCCGTGCACCTGGTATAGGTCGATATAATCCGTTCCCAGCCGCCGCAAGCTCGCTTCGCACCCGGCCATGATGTGCAGCCGCGACAGGCCGTAATTGTTCGCATCGCCCTCCCGCTGCGCCGCCGCCCGGCTCATCGGCGCGAACACTTTGGTCGCCACCACCACCGATTCGCGCGCGGCCCCGCACTCCTTCAGCGCGCGACCCAGAATCGTCTCCGATTCGCCCGACGAATACACATCCGCCGTGTCGAAGAAGTTGATGCCCGCCTGCAGTGACCGGCCCACCATCTGGTTGGCCCCCGCCTGGTCCACCACCGCGATATTGAAAAAGCCCGAACCAAATGTCATGGTGCCCAGGCACAACTCCGACACCCGCACTCCACTCTTTCCCAACTGGCGATAATTCATACCCTACATATTCCCGCACCTCGCTATCATTTGAACAATGCCCCATCTCTTCGCTCCTCTCACCGTGCGCGGCGTTACTTTCCGCAACCGCATCGCCGTTTCGCCCATGTGCGAATATTCGAGCGGCGACGGATTCGCCAGTGACTGGCATCTGGTGCACCTCGGCAGCCGCGCCGTCGGCGGCGCCGGACTCGTGATGACCGAAGCTGCCGCCATTGAGCCCCGCGGCCGCATCTCCCCTGCCGATCTCGGCGTGTGGCAGGACGCGCACATTGAAATGCTGGCGCGCATCGCCCGCTTCATCCGTGAGCAGGGCGCCGTCGCCGGCATCCAGCTCGCCCACGCCGGGCGCAAAGGCAGCACGCGCGTCCCCTGGGAAGGCGGCGCGGTGATCCCGGAATCCGCCGGCGGATGGCTTACCGTTGCGCCCAGTCCCATCCCCTTCCGGCCTGATGATCCGCCGCCCGCCGGGCTCAACAAATCGGAGATCGCCGCCATCGTGGAGGCCTTTGCGAACGCCACGCGGCGGGCTGCTGCCGCCGGCTTCCAGGTGGTCGAGATCCATGGCGCCCACGGTTATTTAATCGGTGAATTTCTATCGCCGCTGTCTAATCACCGCACGGACGAATACGGCGGCGCCTTCGACGGCCGCATCCGTTTTGCTATGGAAGTCGCCGCCGCTGTCCGCCAGGCGTGGCCCGCGGCTCTGCCCCTGTTCATGCGCATCTCCGCCACCGACTGGGTGGATGATGGCTGGCAGGTCGACGACTCTGTCGAGTTGGCCCGCCGTCTCCAACCTCTCGGCGTGGACCTGATCGACTGCTCTTCCGCCGGCGCCGTCCCCTACGCCAAGGTCCAGATCGGTCCCGCCTACCAGACCCCCTTCGCCGAGCGCGTCCGCCGCGAAGCCGGCATCCTGACCGGCGCGGTAGGCATGATCACCGATCCCCACCAGGCCGACGGCATCATCCGCCAGGGCCGTGCCGACCTCGTGCTGCTGGCGCGCGAGTTCCTGCGCAACCCCTATTGGCCCCTCCATGCCGCCCGCGAGCTCGGCGCGCCCGCCGATATCCCCAAACAATACCAGCGCGCCTTCCCCTCAGCTCGATAGTGCTGGGTGACAGCGCGGCGCGCGGATCGCCGGCATACAGCCCCACCTACTGCCAGGTCACACTGGTGCCGGAGAGAAAGCGATAAAATGTGTAGGCCGCATCCAGACCCCTCGGAGGCTGCGGAAGCACCGCGGCGGCTATCGGAGCACTGACCGGACCCACCAGCAATTCACCTGGCGGAACATCTGCCTGGCTGCCGGCCGTTGATGGTAGCGACTGCAGCACGTAAGCTGGAACCGTGAACGTACCGGGACCGGCTGCCGCCACGCATTCCGCAAGAATGCCGGGCGTATTATCCTGCGGGGCGCCCGAGGCGAGCGTGGAGGAAATCATTGTGATATCCACAAAGCCGTTCGGATCTCCCCCGGTCCATTGGATCGTGAGCGGTGAGCCGCGGGATATCGAGGTACCAATGCTGTCCTGGTTCGTCCACTTGAAGGACGCCGCGGCGGCCACCACTTCGATCCCCATCGAGAAATGGTAGACGTCCAAACCGCCTCCGAAGGAAACCCCATAAACGCCGGGCAGGATGGAATAGACCCATGCGGGCGTGTTCCACCCGTTCGTGTCGAGGAAAAACGGGGCGCAGGCGTTCCCGGACGAGGACGGGCACCCTGTTTTCACGTCAGTGATGTCTTCGCCGCCCACCAGTTGGAAGTATCCGTTATTTTGCGATACCCCCAGTGTTCCGTTCGGTCCTGTGACGCTCATCGAACCCGCGTGCAACTCTTGCACCGAGCTCAGAACGGGATCTACAGGGGGCGGAGATTTCAAGAACGGGGACACTCTGCAATTGCCAACCGAAGGAGCTGGCACGAAGCCCTGGAAACTCTCGACCGCCAAGGGCGAGAAAACGCCAACTTGCCCGACCACCGTGTCGTAGTCCCACGCTATCGGGCCTTGACCTGGAATGTCCAAAGTCACAAGGTTGCTCAGCAGGCCGACCACGGCGACGTTTGCCGATCCAAGGCCGAGCGCGGGCACAATATCGTTGAAATTGGTGCCATCGGCATCGTGGCAGGACGCGCCCTCGCCATCCGCTGGGATACTGGCGAAGTTCGAGATTGCCGGGCCATATTGAACGGCCACCTGCACATAGCAGCCCCCGGCACTCGCCGGCAGGATGATATCGATCTGGTCGACCGCCGTGAAACCCGACCGGCCGGCATAAACCACGGTGGCTTGCTGGCCCGCTATCCACACCGTAACCGGACAAGAGGACGCCGAGGCGCACAAGTTTATCTGCGCGGGCGCCCCGCTGGCCTCACCGCCGGCATCCACGGGACCAAGCCCCGTACCCCAAATCGTCACATAATCGCCCGGCTTCGACGGGCCAGCCTCGCCTGATGGAAAAGGCAGGAACAGCTGGTTTGTGACCGCGTTGGTCATGATTCCCGGACCGGTACCAGCGCTGTTCCAGGTGAATATTCCGAAGGAGTGGGCCGTCACCGTGATGGGAAACGCTGCGCTCGTGGCTCCGTTGGATGTGATCGTCAGCGTGCCCGCGCCGGCCGGAGTATTGGAAGGCAGCACGGCATTGATCTGCGACTGGATACCGCCCGTGGCCGCATACTCTATATAGGCTGGCAGGGTTGTCCCGCCGACGGTCACGCTGACTGACGTTCCCTGGATCGATGTTGGCAGTGGGTAAGGCTTCCAATAGCATCCGTAGTAGTTTGTGACGCACGTGGATGCTGGCAGTCCGAAACCGGTTCCGTAGATCGAAAATAGCGAACCTGCCGCGATTGCTGAGTTCGGCAAAGGGACTAGGCTTTGGCTGGCCGCGTTGGACACCTGCGTAACGGTGGGCTGGGCCGGCGCGGAAGACACTAGCGCTCCGCCGGCCATGACCGCCGCAAACATCGTGTTCATCACCGCCGGAATCGGTAAACTGCCGGTTGCCCGCATGTATCCTCGTGAAGTAAAGCTTGTCGTTTGTTTACGGCCGGGTGACATGGAAGTGGAACGTCATGTAGAAATCGCCCTCATCGGTCGTACTGCCGGCGCCGTGGGTGTTCACCAGGTTGAGGCGTCCGCGCGTCTGGCCGGGACTGGTGGTGCCGTCCGGGTTCACGACCGGTATGGGATCGAGAAACCAATCGCTGCAGCCGCCGGAATTAGCGGCGTTGCAGGAGACCTGCACCTGCTGCGCCTCCGGCGCGTTCACCAGCGTCGGATCCATGTCCAGCCGGTAGTACGTGGAACTAGTCGCGGGCGGAAAGCGGATCGACAAATCGCAGTTGAACTTGTCGCCGGCGTTCATGGTCAACATGTCGTGGTGATCGAGCGAGCACTTGTTTTCCATGCGCACCGCCTCAAACTTGGTTCCCCAGTACGGCGGATTGGCGGGCGCCGTGTAGCCCGGATCTCCGGGTTGGACCGCATTCGCCTGGGCGAACGTCACCCGGATGGAGCGCGTCGTGGAGTTGGATAAGTCCAGCCGCCAATCGCCCCAGGTGATGCCGTTGTAGCCGTTGGCCACCAGAATCGAATTCGCCGCGGTGCCATTCTGATAAGCGCCCAAGGCGTCGCTCTGAAGGTAGTACGCTGTGTTATTGGCGTCGTAATCGGACAGATTACTGGTGACGGGGATGTCCGAAGATTGTTTGGCGAACGCTATTGAGACCACCATCAGCACGCTCGCGGTATTCAGTCGCATGTTTTCTTCGCTCCTTTATGGCCCGCTGCGGAGCCGCAGTTTGAGAATGTACGCGGTACAGGGGCGCGGCGGCAAGCGGCAAACGACGACATTCGTGTCCTGCCGTCATTTTTCGGGAGGTTGCCGCGGGGTTGGGTTGCCCGGCAACCCCCAAACAGGTTATAAAAGGAGCTGACTGAGAGGGGAGCGCCACGATGTCGTTAGATGTCGGTGCGTCCGGCCGCCGGCTGGATTCCTGGAAGGAGATAGCCGCATACTTCGGACGGGACGTCCGCACCGTGCAGCGGTGGGAGGAGCGCGAAGGTCTCCCGGTCCACCGCCACCAGCACGATTCCCAGGTCACCGTTTACGCCTACCCGGATGAATTGAATGCCTGGCTTGCCCGCCGGCGCCCCGTTTCGAAAGAGGGAACTCCGGACCTCTCGCCGGCAGAGGAGCCTAAACCGGCCGCAAGTCGCTGGCATCTGAGCCGGAAGGTTTTACTGGTTGCCGGGATGGCGGCCGCCCTGATCATTATCGGCAGTTTTATCTGGCTGAGAAGCCTGACTGCGGGCGGCCGGCTTGGATTTCAGCCCCGGGACTGGGTCCTTTTGGCTGGCTTTGAGAACCACACGGGCGAGCGTCTGTTTGACGACACGCTGCAATCCGCCTTGGAACGCGAGCTGAGCATCTCGCGCTTTGTCAACGTCGCGCCGCGGGAGCGGGCCAATGACGCCCTGCGATTGATGGGAAGGACGCCGGGCTTCAACATCGACGTTCCCACCGCCAGGGAGATTTGTCTGCGGGACGGCGGCATAAAAGCAATAGTCGCCGGACGGGCCGAGAAATTCGGGACCAGCTACGTATTCAGCGCGCAGGTGGTGGAACCGGGTAACGGAGGGATTCTGGCGGCGGACGAGGAACAGGCTGCTGGAAAAGAACAAGTCTGGCTGGCCGTCCGGAAGCTTTCCACCTGGCTGCGGCTCACGCTGGGTGAACAGCTCGCCAATATCCAGCACGGCAACCAGCAGCTTCAAAAAGTGACTACGCCCTCCCTCAGGGCCGTGCAGCTTTACACACAGAGCAAGGCTGCCGGCTACGTCAACCAGTGGGGCGCCGCCGAGCAGTTGGTCGGGCAGGCGCTCGAAGTGGACCCGGAGTTCGCTTCGGGCTGGATCTGGCTGGCCTGGTGCCTGCATTATCAGGGTAAAGAGCTCGCGGAATTCCAACCTTTGGTAGCTAAGGCCCTGCAGTTCTCGCCTAAGGCCACCGAGCGCGAGCGTCTCTTCATTATCGCCAGCTCTCACCAGTTCGCTTACCGGAACAAGGAGGCTGTGGAAGCCTATACCGCGCTGGCCCGAATCTATCCGGACGACTTCTGGTGTCGGCGCAATCTGATCTATGTCAGTTCACCGGAGGAGCTTCCCGCCCTCATGAGAACATACGCCGACTTGCGGCCAAACGATTTCCGATCGAATGCGGATGCCGCGCTCTCCGCGCTTGCGGGAGACTTCTCAGTCGCACAATACTATTGGAATAGGGCTAATAGCCTGATTACACCGGAAACAGCCGGCATGTTCCCCGGTGAAGTAGTTGAGTTCAAACTATTCCGGGTGTATCGGGCTTGGCTGAAAGACGACCCACGGTCGGGACTCGACGAGCTGGCCCGTCTGGGACACAGCGCCGCAACCGGGCCGATTCAGCGCGAACTGCTGGCAACGAACCTGGGGTTGGGCTACCTCCGCTTTGGGCAGGTGAAAGCCGCCGAGGAATGGTTTAGAAGAATAGAGGATGAGTCCGTGTCCCACGATTTGTTGGCGCTGGCGGCTTATGCCGGCGGCAACGAGACCATGTGCCGCGAGCACGCCGCGAAGTTCTTCCTGCGCCCGGAGAGCGCCCAGCGAACGGGATACTCATCGGGAGTGACCTTGGCGCGCGTAGGGCTGATCCAAGACCCCCAAGGACTGATTGAGCATTACCGGAAGCACGTCGAGAATATCTTCGTTATTCACATGCAAGGAGAACTGGCCCTCTCGCAAGGACACCTCGACGACGCTGTGCGGCTCCTGCGGCAGGCTACCGAAGACTTCCGCCAGGGGGGCAATCAGGAGTTTCTGATCAGCTCGGACGGTCTCGCCATGGCGCTGGAGCGGCGCGGCGAACCACTCGAGGCTGTGCGGGTGCTGGAGCAGGCTTCGCCGGCCCGGTCTCTGGTGCTCGCTTGGGAGTCTCCCGCTGGCGTTTTCTGGTTTCGGATCGAGGCGCACCTGGCGCGGCTCTATCGTCGGAGCGGGCGGGTCGCGGATGCACGCCAGATTGAGGACCAATTGCGTCGGATCTTGGCGTATGCGGACGCGGATTTCCCGGTCCTCCTGCAACTGGAACACATCACTTGAATCCAGCCGTTTGGTTTGGTCCGTTGCTGCTGGTTCCTGCCCTCCTCCTGGGTCAGAATAACGTCACGGGTTCCGGCACCATAGCCGGACGTGTGACCGATGCCACGGGCGCCATCGTAATGCACGCCCGAATTACTCTGACCGATACCAATACCAACGCTTCCATCACCACCGCAACCAATTCATCCGGCCTGTATGTCTTCGAGAGCGTGAAGCCTGGCATGTATAACATCGCCGCCAGCCGGGCCGGTTTCCGGAAGTCGGTGGTGGAGAAGCAGAAAGTTCTGGCGGCCCAATCGCTCACGCTCGACTTCTCGCTCGAAATCGGCGCCGTGACGGAAAGCGTGCAGGTTCAGGCCGCCGCGGACGCCCAGCTGCAAACCCTCAACTCCACCATGGGCATCACGCTTTCGGGCGA
>DATGGM010000323.1:0-14257 GCA_035308525.1 Bryobacteraceae bacterium | reverse complement strand
CCGGCACGCCCCAGCGTTACCGGCTGCGCCAGATTGCCTGCCGCGTCGCGCAGGGTCGCGCGCACCTGGCCGCCGCCGGTTCCTTTCATGTGAAGAAGCAGCCGGTACGCGACACCGGCCTTGGTATAGAAGCCATCCTGCGCAATGCCCGCGCGCGCCCGCGGCACGTGGATGTCGATTCTCTGCGACCGCTGGCCGTTGAAGGCATCCTGCGTATCCAGGGCATATTCGGCGGCCTGCACCGCGCCATCCGGATACCACGGGCGATTCGGACGGTCGGTCTCTTTGACGTATGAAAACCGGTACGGCGCTTCTTCCTCGAAGCTGTCGTTATCCACCTGCTGCGCGATCATCGACGGGATCAGCCGGCACAGAAACTCGATGAACTGCCCCTGCTGCTTGGCGTCAATCGGGTGCGCACCGGCCGACCGGAGGTGAACGCGCAATTCACCCGGATCGGGCTCCGCTACCGCCTCGAAGCGTAGATCCGAAAAGGATGCCTGACCGCCGCTGCTATCCAGGTGAATGGTGACCTCGCCCGGCGAAGGCACGCGAAAGATAAACTCCGGCCCGGACGACGAGCCGAACGAACCGGAAGGCGTGTTGGCCTCGATCAGCGTATGGCCGCTGGTACGGGCACCCACGCGCCAAAGCGACCCGGGGGTCAGATACAGGGTCTGCGAAACCCCCGCACTGCCCGGCCCGCGCGGCTCGATCCAAAGCGCCCGTTTCCCGGTTTGCACCAACGGATCGGATGCCCGCCCGCTATGGCGGTGAACCATCCAACCCTCCAGACCCTGTTCGAAATTGCCGTTGTGAAGTTGCGGCGCGATGGCCAGCAGGGCCAGTGCGGGCAGGATCAATTCAGTCCTTTCAAAAACTGCGCGCTGGCCTTCAGATCGTCGCGGTCCACTTCCACGAAATAGTTCTTTGCACCCGACTGCTTAGCCGCCGTCCAAAGCCTCTTCCAGTCCACGGATCCCCGCCCCAGCGCCACGTCCTTTTTGGTTGTCGGCGACCAATCCTGCAAATGGATGGAAATGAACCGGCCCGGATACTTCTCGAAGTAGTCGGCGGCGTTGTAGCCGAGAGAGATCACGTTGACCTGGAACTGCATCTTCACGGCTTGCGGATCGAATTCCGACATCAGCTTGTCGTAGATCAGCTCTCCGTCGATTTTGTGGAATTCGAAATCGTGGTTGTGGAAGCCGAGCTGAACGCCCGCTTTCCGAGTGCGCTCACCGAACTTATTGGCGTCGTCCACAGCGTGCGTCCAGTCCGCCATCTTTGCGTCTTTCGGGAGCCAGAATGTGGAGATGATCATCTGTTTCAGGCCCATTTCCTGGGCCCAGGCCAGCCGCTCGTCAAAATGGTCCCGCAACTCCGTGAATCCGAAATGGCAGCTCTCGCAGCCGAGGCCCGCCGCCTTGATCTTCTCCCGCAGCTCCGCCGGCTTCATCGCGGCCAGCGGCCCGAAGCCCATTGCGGTGTAGCCCGGCGGGGAGCACAGCTCGATGCGTTCGAATCCCATAGCCGCCAGATCGTGCAGGGTACCGTCGAGGTCCTTTCCGATAGTCTGTCTGACCGGCCAGGTTTGGCAGCCGATCGGCAGGCCCAGCGGATTGGCATGGAGGTACCCGGACGCCGCCAGGCCTATGGTGCTCGCGTGGAGAAAGCCTCTCCGCGAGATGCTTTTCATGTTCTGCATGGCGAGCATCATAGCTTAGCGCTCCTTTCGCCGCAAGCGGCTCTCACCGCTGAAGATCAGCTTGCCGCCCAGCCAGGTCTGCTCTACCTGGATGCCGCGGACCTCGTCGAGCGGGCAGGCCAGAATATCCCGGTCGAGGACGATGAAGTCGGCCAGCTTACCTGCTTCGAGCGAGCCCTTCTCTTTCTCTTCAAATGTCAGCCAGGCATTATTGACCGTGTACAGCCGGATAGCCTGCTCCCGCGAGATGCGCTGCTCCGGGTGCAGAGGCGTGTTTGACCAGCGCGGCTGGCGCGTGAGCGCGATCCACATCCCCAGAAACGGGTTGTATGGATTGATGGAGCGCAGGCTGCCGATTTTTTGCATGTGATCCGAGCCGCCACCCACCATGACGCCGCTCTCGAACAGTGTCTTGTACGGTTGAAAGAAGGCGAGGCGCTGCTCACCGAATTGCTTGCGAAGAGTGGCGCCATCCAGCCACAGCCAGTCAGGCTGCAGATTGGCGACAATGCCGAGCTCCTTCATCTTCGCGATGATCTCGGCGCTCATGAAGTTGGCGTGTGTAATGCACGGCCGCGCGCCGCGCACCGGGAATTCGCGATCGACCGCCGAGTAGGCGTCCACCAGCGTTTGGACCGCGCCATCGCCGACGGAATGCGCCGTGTATTGCAGTCCGTTGCGGAGGGCAAAGCGTGCGATCTGGAACAGCTTATCGGGCTCGATGTAGCGCATGCCGCGATAGCTCGGATCAGTGATGGCGTAGACGTCGCTCACGCCCCAAGGCAGCAGCATGTAAGCGCTGCCGGTCAGCATGCCTCCATCCAGGAAGTTCTTGATGCCGCGCAGCCAGAGCATATTGTTGTAGCGATGCAGCGGGCTGTCCGCTGCGGACTGGATGCGCGCGAAGATTTGCTCGAGAGGCATTTGCGCGTCCACGTCATACGCCACAAAGACGCGGCAGGTGAGCTGGCCATCGTCCTTCAGCCGCCGGTACGTCTCTAAATCCTCGTCGCCCAGGTCGCCTTCCGAGATACTGGTCAGACCTACCGCGTTGTAATCCGCTAGCAGCATCTTGAGGCGCGCACGGCGGTCGGCTGCAGTGGGGATCCGGTCGCCGGAGCGGATGGCGACCAGACGGCTGCAGTTGCGCAAGATGCCGGTAGGTTCGCCGGAGGCATCGCGCTCCACGCGTCCCGGCTTCCCGTCCGTGATTTGAAAATCCTTGCCGATGCCGCTGAGCTGCAGCGCCATGGAATTGACGGCGGCGTCGGGGCCGGTACCGAAATACACCGGGTTATGGGGCGCGGCGGAGTCCAATTCGGCTCGGGTGGGAAAGCGCTGCTCCCGCAGCCGGGTGACAAAGACCTGGGTAAGCACAATCCAATCGCCGGACTTCGCCACCGCCGCCCGGGCGCCGATATAGCGCAACACATCCGCCATGGCCTCCATGTCCGGAACCGGATGATCGAACTCGTACAAGGCGGCCTGCGCGGCGTGCACGTGCGAATCGATCAAACCGGGCAGCACCGTCCGCCCGCGCAGATCGACCTGGCGCGTGTTCCGGCCCGCCCGGCGCAAGACTTCCGCGCGGCTGCCGGCGGCCAGTATGCGGTCGCCGCGGATGGCCATCGAGTCGGCTATCCGGAATTGGGGATCCACCGTGATAATCTTTCCATTGCGAAAGATGACGTCGGCCGGCTGCGCGTCCAAAGCCGCCGCGCCGGCAATCAGGAGCACAATTAAGGGCCAGCCCTTCACGAGAGATTATGATAGCGGTAATGAAAGCACTGCGGGCTGCGGTCCTGCTGGCGGGTTGCGCCTGCGCCGCCCTGGCGGCCGATCGCGACGAGCTCATCATCATTCCCCACACTCACTGGGAAGGCGCGGTTTTCAAGACCCGCGAAGAGTATCTCGCCATCGGCCTGCCGCACATTCTGGAAGCTCTGCAGCTTCTCAAGAAGTATCCGGGATACCGCTTTGTGCTCGATCAGATGTGTTACGTCAAGCCTTTCCTGGAGCGGTATCCGGCCGAGGCGCCCGCCTTCAGGGAGGCGCTGGCGCGAGGGCAACTGGAGATCGCGGGAGGCACCGTCACAATGCATGACAACAATGTGCCGTCCGGAGAATCCATCGTGCACCAGTATCTGATCGGTAAGTGGTTCTTCCGTGACCGGCTCGGATACGAAGTGAAAACCGGGTGGGGGCTCGACACATTCGGCCACAACGCTCAGATGCCGCAAATCCTGAAGCTCGCCGGTATGGATTCGTACTGGTTCCAGCGCGGAGTTCCCAGCGCCGCCACGCCGGCCGAATTTCTTTGGCAAGGTCTCGATGGTACCCGCATACCGGCGTTCTGGCTACCCATCGGCTACGGTGGCTTGTACGATACGCCGAAGGATCTGGACAGTTTTACGAACTTCCTGCGTTCCCGGTACGAAGAGCTGACCCCCTTTGCGCGAGGATACGGCCGGGTCCTGCTGGCGGGCGCGGATGTCTCCGAGCCGGAGGCGCATCTGCCGCCGCTGGTCGGCCAATTGGAGCTCTCCGGTTCCCTGCCCTTCCATTCCCGGTTCGGACTGCCGTCCGATTATGCCGGGCTGATCGCCAAGCGCCGCCCCGGGCGCGATGTCATTGGGGGCGAGATGAACCCGGTCTTTCAGGGCGTGTACAGCACGCGCATCGAGGTGAAGGGGTGGATGCGCGAGTTGGAGCGAACCTTGACCTCGGCCGAAAAGGCCGCCGTCATGGCCAACCGCGTTACGCAGCAAGACCGCGAAGCCATCGAGCACGCCTGGGAGCCTGTGCTGTTCAACCAGGCGCACGATCTCAGCTCCGGCGTCATGATGGATAAGGTCTATGACGACGCCATCAGCACCTATCGCGACTCCCGGCGGCAGGGCGATGAGATTCTGAACCGAAGCCTGGACGAAGTGGCGGCGCAGATCGATACGCGGGGCGCGGGCGCGCCACTGGTGGTATTCAATCTCCTGGGCTGGGAGCGTACCGATCTGGCGGAGGCGGTGATCGGCTTCAGCGCGCCGGACGTGCGGAGCTTCGCGCTGCTGGATGCCGCCGGTAAGGCGGTGCCCTACCAGATCAATGAGTCCCAACGGAGCGCCGATAGCAGCATCCAGTCCGCCCGTATCGCGTTTATCGCGCGCAAAGTTCCATCGATGGGATACGCCGTATATCATGTGGCACCCAATTCTCAAGCCAGTGCGGATACGTCCGCCGCTCCTCTCGCGGCTTCCGGCACCTCGACCCGCGCGGATACCGGCACGATTGAAAACGAGTTCTATCGAGCCGCGTTTAACTTGTGGACCGGCGCGATGACCAGCCTGGTGCTGAAGCAGGAAGGTTCGGAGATGCTGCGGGCGCCCGGCAACGTGGTGGCGCGCGAAGAAGATGGCGGCGACTTTTGGGAATTATACGGAACGCTGAACGGCGCGCGATTTACAGCCATGGGGAGGGCCGATACGGGGCCAAGGCCGGAGCGCACGGTATTCAGTACCGACAATGTGGGGGGTAACGGGTCGGCCGGCAGCGGACCTGTGTTCGTGCAGTTTCACATTTCGCATCCGTTCGGGAAGAATCAGTTCGCAACCCGGGTCCGGATGTACCCGGGCATCCGGCGCATCGACATCCAGACCCAGGTTCTGAACCAGGAGCCGTTCGTGCGCTACCGCGTCTTATTCCCCACTACCCTGCACGGCGCGCAGAATGTGCAAGAGATTCCCTTTGGAAGCATCCAGCGGCCGGCGGATCAGGAGTTTCCCGCGCAGAACTGGGTCGATGCGAGCGCCGGCGGCCGGGGAATCGCGTTGCTGAATCGCGGGCTGCCCGGCAACACCTTAACCGGAGACACCCTGCTGCTCTCCTTGATGCGCTCCACGCGCCTGATCTCCTACGGCGGCGGGGACATCGAGCCGGGTAACTCCTCCGACTCGGCCCTCGAACTCGGCAAGAAGATGACGTTTGACTACGCGCTGGTGCCGCATACGGGCACATGGCAGGATGGTCTGGTATCCCGCGCCGGGCTGGAGTTCAATAACCCGCTCATCGTCAGAAACGCGGGTGTGCATGCCGGATCGCGGCCCAGGTTGCGAGGTTTCCTGGATGTCTCGAACCGGCAAGTGATCGTTTCGGCAATCAAGCCCAGCCGCGACGGTGACATTGCGCTTCGAGTCTACGAAGCCGCGGGACAGCCGGCGCGCGGCGTGCGCATCCAATTCGCGCCGCGCCTCGTGGCGGCATGGGCCGCCAACCTGATCGAGGATAAGGTTCAGCCATTGCCGGTGGCGGACAACGCGTTATCCTTCGACTTACAGCCGTATGAGATTAAGACTCTGCGTCTGCGGCTGGAGGGCTTCTAGCGTGGTAGAGTGATTGAACCGGAGGAAACCATGGCCTTCTGTGAGAACTGCGGAGCGCAAATGAGCGGAGCGTTCTGTACAACCTGCGGAGTGCGCGCGAAGACTGCGAGCGCCGCTCCCGAGCCAGCGGCCACGGCCGCTGCACCGGCGGCCGGCCCCCAGCCACCGGTTCAGTCGGCCGCCGCGCCGCGCAAGACCAGCCCGATCGTTTGGATACTCGTGGCGGTTCTTGGCTTGTTCGTCCTGACCGGAATTGCCGTTGTGGGCGCCGGCGTCTTCCTGGTTCACAAAGCCAAACAGGCGGGACTCGATCCGGAGCTAATGCGGAATAATCCGGGACTCGCCACCGCCAAGCTGCTGGCCGCCACCAATCCGGATCTGGAAGTGGTTTCGGTCGACGACGGGCGAGGCCGCATCACCATCCGCCAGAAGTCCACAGGCAAGACCATGACGGTCAGCTTCGACGATATGAAGCGCGGGAGGATCACATTTAAAGAGGACGGCAAGGACGCCGTCACGCTGGAAGCGCACGGCGATGGTCAAACCGGCAGCCTGCAGATGAAGTCGGGCTCGGAATCACTTACGTTAGGAGCTAACCAGGCCACGCTACCCGCATGGATTCCCGCGTATCCGAACGCCAAGACGCAGAGTAACTTCGCCATGAACACGAAGGACGGCGCCACAGCCACCTTTCAGTTTCAGACGCAGGATGCCCTCAAGGACGTTCTGGCATTCTACGACCGCGGGTTGAAGCAAAACGGGTTCAAGATTAACGCCACCAGCACCAGCGACTCGGGAGCATCATCCAGCGGCCTGATCTCCGCCGAGGATCAGGACAACAAACGCAACGTAATGGTCACCGTGGGAACCGATGCCAAAGGCACCACGGTGGGCGTGACCTATACGCAGAAATAGCCGGACGGCTTAGTTCCGCAATTGACCGCTCAGGTATGCCTCGTACGCCCCCAGATCAAAATGGCCGTGGCCGCTGAGGCAGAAGAGAATCACCCTGGCCCGCCCCTCCGCGCGCGCGGCCAGCGCCTCGTCCACCGCGGCGCGGATGGCATGCGCCGACTCTGGCGCCGGCAGGATTCCTTCCGTCCGGGCGAATTGCAGCGCTGCATCGAATACCGGCAACTGCGGGTACGCCGCCGCGTCGATATAGCCCTGTGCCACCAGCGCACTGAGCAGCGGTGATGCGCCGTGGTAGCGCAGACCGCCGGCATGAATACCGGGAGGAACGAATTCGTGGCCGAGCGTGTACATCTTCACCAGCGGCGTGAGCTTTCCGGCGTCGCCGTAATCGTACTCGAATTTGCCGCGCGTGAGGCTCGGGCAGGATGCCGGCTCGACGGCCAGGATGCGCGGACCGCGGCCGGCCAGCCGGTCGAGGACGTACGGCAACGCCATGCCTCCGAAATTGCTGCCGCCGCCAAAGCACCCGATCACCACTTCGGGCTCTTCGCCGGCCAGCTGCATCTGCAGCTTGGCCTCCTGCCCGATCACCGTCTGATGAAGCAGCACGTGATTGAGCACGCTGCCCAGCGAATAGTTGGTGTCGAGGTGGGTGGCCGCATCCTCCACGGCTTCGCTGATGGCGATTCCCAGGCTGCCGGGCGAATCCGGCGTAGCGGCAAGCACGGCGCGCCCGGAGTTGGTATGATCGCTCGGGCTGGCGAAGACCTCAGCGCCCCAGGAGTGCATCATCATGCGGCGGTAGGGCTTCTGGTCGTAGCTGATGCGCACCATGTAGACCGTGCACTCCAGGCCGAACATGCTGCACGCCAGCGCCAGCGCGCTGCCCCACTGCCCAGCGCCCGTCTCCGTCGCCAGACGGCGAATGCCGGCCCGCTTGTTGTAATATGCCTGCGCCACTGCCGTATTGGGCTTATGGCTGCCGGCGGGACTGGTGCCCTCGTACTTGTAATAGATGTGGGCGGGCGTATCCAGAGCCTTTTCCAAACGCAGCGCACGATGCAAGGGCGAGGGGCGCCACATCCGGTAGATATCCATGACCTCGCCCGGGATGTCGATCTGCGCCTTGGGCGAGAATTCCTGTTCGATCAATTCCATCGGAAAGATGGCGGCCAAATCCTGCGGTTGGAGCGGAGCACGCGTCTGCGGGTGCAGCGGCGGGTCGAGCGGCTGTGGGAGGGACGGCAGCACGTTTACCCAGACAGCCGGCGCCTGACTATCCGTCAGAACGAACTTGCATTGGTCGCCCATGGGAAACGGCTATTGTAACCCGCCCGCGCGAGTGTGCTAACTATCGACAATCTTGCAGTTAACTCTTCCGGCTCCCAAACTAAGCTCAACAGACCGGAAAGGAGCGCCGCCGGTCAGTTCTTCGGATGCGCCGCTTCCGATGGAGGCCCCACGCACCAGTGCCAGCGGCACTTGTTTGCTTCAAGCCCCCGCCACTGGGTCCCGGAGGCGTGAGTCCGGGGCCCCTCGCATCTTCAGATGACTACATCTTGTGGTAATCGATGGGCGGTTTGCGCCCTTCGGGGATCTCTGACTTGTACGTTTTGCCCCCCAGTTGATGCACGAAATCCTGCCTGGCATCCCGCACCAGTTGGGGGCTGGCGAACAGGTCCGCCGCGGTCACGGCCAGAGCTTTGGCGGCCACCAGCATGCCTTTTTGGCCGATGCTCATGCCCGCACAGGCGGCAGCTTGCCAGGTGTGCGGCACCACGCCCGGCACCAACGTGGCGGCCACGAAGCCGATGGTCGGCACATTCCAGCTGACGTCTCCCACGTCGGTGGAAGCGCTCGGTTCGTTCGGATCGTACTTCCGGAGCGGTTCGACGGACGCCGCCAGTCGCAGGTCGGTGGCGCCGCCCGGCGGCAGGCTCTTCTGCAGCGCCTCTGCAAAATGCGTTTCTTCGACGTTGTAATGGAAGCCGCCAATTTCTTGCAGGTTCCGTTGCGCGATCCCAGCCAGGACGTCGTTAGAAAGGATGTTGGTATCGCTGCTCACGATATTGACGTCCAGCGTGGTCTCGGTCATCAGCGCCGCTCCCTGGCCGACTTTTTCGATACGCGCCCAGATGCCATCGAGAGTGGTCATAGACGGGCTGCGCGCATATAGAAAAAGTTCCGCGGTGTCGGGAACCACGTTGGGGACCGCGCCGCCGTTGCTGATGATGTAGTGAATGCGGGTGTTGCCGGGGATGTGCTCGCGCATGAACTCGATGCCGTTGCCCATCAGCATCACGGCATCCAGCGCGGACCGGCCCCGCTCCGGCGCGAAAGCGGCATGCGCCGCAACTCCGTGGAACAGAAACTTGGCTGCGGTGATGGCCAAGGCGCCGCCGTTGGCGACTGCATTGCGGTCGGCCGGATGCCAGTGCAGCACCACATCGACGTCGCGAAACAGGCCGGCGCGGATCATGTAGACCTTACCGTCGCCGCCCTCTTCGGCCGGAGTTCCGTAGTAGCGCAGCGTACCGCCCACGTGGTTGGACTCCATGTACTCCTTCATCGCCACGGCGGCCAGCGCGGCAGCCGACCCGAGCAGGTTATGGCCGCAGCCATGTCCCGGGGCGCCCGCTTCGACCGGGCGGCGATCCGGAACCGCGGCTTGTGAAAGACCGGGAAGTGCGTCGAATTCACCGAGGATGGCGATGACCGGCTTGCCCTGGCCGTACGTGGCGATGAAAGCGGTCGGCTCGTCCGCCACCCCGGCATCCACCCGGAAGCCCGCTTGTTTCAGATGCCGCTGCAACAATGCCGAACTCTTCTTCTCGTGATAGCCCAGCTCCGCGTACTCCCAGATCGCCTTTAGAGACCTGCATGTAGGCTTCGCTGTGCTGATCCACCAGTTGCACGATCTGTTTGTGGGATGCGGTTTGTGCGACAAGCGGGACGGCGAGGCACCCCGCGATCAAGGTCGACTGCATTTTGAATAGGGTTTTCATTTGTGACCGGAAGCAAGTGAGTATACCGCCATTCGCCGGCTCGATTCCGGTTATAATCGTGCGAACTATGCACCCCCCGCGCTGTCTCTTTGTGGTGGTCTCCTTTTTGGCTTTGTTTCGTTCTTTGCCCGCGCAGACCAAACTCGAGGTCACCTCCAAACTCGGCACGAAGTTCTATTCTTTGCCGGACGACAAGGCCGCCGTTCCCGCGGCGGAGAAGAGCCTCGCCGCCGCGGCTCAAAACCCAGATCTGCTGCTCAAGCTGGCGCAAGCGCAAATCTCCGTTTGGCAAGATAGCGAAGCAGTTGAAACCCTGACTCGCGCCCTGGCGATTTCGCCGCAGAACGCCGACCTGCTCACCGAGCGCGGCCATCGCGAACTACCGTTGCGCGAGTTTACGCGGGCGCGTGCCGATCTGCAGCGCGCCGTGGGTCTCAATCCGAAGAACATGGCGGGATACTATCACCTGGGCCTGGCCCATTATTTCCTGGGCGAATTCGCCGACGCCGCGGACGCCTTTCGCCACGCGGTAGAAACGGCGCCCAATACAGATGAGCGCATCAATTCCACCAACTGGGTGTACGCCTCTCTGCGCCGCGCCAAGCTCACCGCCGAAGCTGCCAAGGCGCTCGAAGCTATCCCGCCGGATATGACCAACAAGGAACCGCACACCCGGTTCTATCTCAACCTGGTGCGCTTCTTTCAGGGCCGCATGACCGAAGCCGAAGCCCTACCGCCCGAGCCGCCGGAGGGCAACACCGACAACGAATTGGAACTGGCGTTCGATACCGTGGCATACGGCATCGGCAACTGGCACCTGTACAACGGCGATACCGCCAGGGCCCGCGAATATTTCCGCCGCGTCCTGAAGGGGCACGTGTGGGTCACCTGGGGATTCGTGGGAGCCGAGACGGATCTCGCACGACTGGCGACGCCATGACCGCGAGATACCTGGCGCTATCGCTGCTAGCTGCCGCAGGGCTGGCGCAGCCTGTACCGATCAAGACAACCCTGCTGCTCGACGGCCGTGGCGGCACGCTTCGCAACCAGCAAATCGTGATCGAGAATGGCCGCATCACCAGCATCTCGGACGCCCGGGACAAACCCGCCATCGACCTCAGCGGTCTCACCGTGATGCCCGGCTGGATCGACACGCATGTCCACCCCACGTGGTACTTCAACCAGGGCGGCCGCCTGGAGCTGGGCGGCCCCGGCGCGCAATCCACGCCGCAGCAAGCCGGGTTGCAGGCGGCGGCCAATCTGTATGCCACCCTGATGGGAGGCTTCACCACCGTGCAGAGCGTAGGAGCGGGCCTGGACGGCGATCTGCGCGGTCTGATCGCCCGGGACGCGCTGCCCGGCCCGCGTCTGCTCACCTCGCTGTCGCAGATCACGGAGAAGAGCGGCGATCCGGAACAGATTCGCGCGCTGGTCGACAAATTGAAAGCGGACGGCGCCGATGTGATCAAGCTGTTCGCCACGGCCAGCATTCGAGACGGCGGCAAAATGAGTATGACCGCGGAGCAAATCAACGCCACCTGCGGGGAAGCCCGCAAGATGGGCTTGCGCGCCGTGGTGCACGCGCACGCGTCCGACGGAGCCAGGCGGCGGTGATGGCCGGCTGCACCTCCATCGAGCACGGGACCTTTCTGGACGACGCCACCCTGGAATTGATGGCGTCGCGCGGCGTGTACTTCGATCCGAACTTCCTGGTGCTTCACAATTATCTGGATAACAAGCCGAAGTTCCTGGGGATCGGCAACTACACGGAAGAGGGTTTCGAGGCCATGCAGCGGGCGCTACCACTGGTGGCGGACGTGCTGCGACGCGCGCGCAAGGCGCGCGTGAAGGTGGTATTGGGCACCGACGCCGTGGCGGGAGCGCACGGCCACAACGCCGAGGAGTTCATCTATCGTGTAAAGGACGGCGGCGACAGTGCCATGGATGCTTTAATAAGCGGCACCTCCGTGGCGGCCGAATCGCTGGGGATGGCGGACCGCATCGGGTCGATCGCGCCAGGCATGGAAGCGGATCTGGTGGCCGTCGAGGGTAATCCGCTCGAGGACATCACGGCAGTGCGGCGGGTGGTCTTCGTGATGAAGGGCGGAAAGATCTATAAAGATGCGGCGCCGGTCAAGCCATAGGCGAAATCCGCTGCTTCTTCCGCGTATACACCAGAGCCATCTGCCTGCTGTCGGAGACCCTCGAAATTCGAGAGAGGTGTTCCATCCGGCCTAAAGAGGACGGGCCGCCCAGAAGCTCATCGCCTTCATGGAGGTCGGCCAAAGATGCACCACATGTGACGGGCTTCTACGCCCAGCATGCGCTCCAGCAACGTCCAGTGCCTGTGACCGCATTCCATCAGCAGCCAGGATTCCGACAAGCCCGCCAAGGCGAGCTGCGGCATCCCCAGGCGAACGGGAGCAGACCAGAGACGACTCCTCGGTCGAAATGATGCTACAGGTTTGGCGTTGTCGCGGGTCGGGAAGCGGCGCCGGCCGAGGACATGCGCCAGGGAATTGACCATGAAGGTGCCGTGATAACCGAGCAGGGTGCTCGCGAAGTAGCCCCAGATAACCATCTGAAATGCAGACGCGTGGAGGGCGCGAGCGGCATGCTCAAGCCCCGGTCCCTAAGACGCCGAGGGAGGCACGTGCGACCACCAGAAATCCGTCTTGGCCGCCCAACTGAATCAGCAGTTTAGCTAAACACTATTTTGCGCTCGGACTGTCGTCGGCTTTCAGGTCGCCGAGGGCGTATTGTATTCCAGCCAGCATGTGAGCGACAAACGGCCGCAAGAAGTAGACCTTCTCGTCGTGACCATGCGCCTCGTAGAACACACGGCCATTGCCGACGCGCTGAATGTAGCTCAAGGCGTAGTCGCCGTCGGTGCGCCTCGTGGACGCCGGCTCCTTGGCTTTGTCCTCCGCGCTCATCCTGCCGTAGTTGATGCTGGTGAGCACGTGGACGCGCTTGCGGCTGAAAGAATCCTGCGCGAACGTGTAGGTCTCATCGACTATCTCATACCCACGGGCCGGGAACATGGCGGTCAAGGGGCTATCCGGATCGTCCACCTTAACCGGGATCAGGGTCGGATAGGTCCAATGGAACTTGAAGAAGCCGCCGATCATTTCGTTGAACTCGGGCCAGGTGCCGGTCAGCGTTGGGCCGCTGGTATGGTAGCTATCGGTAGCCGCGTGGACGCCGGCCAGTCCCTTGCCGCCTTTGACGAAGTCAAGGAGCGCCTGTCTGCGAAGCTGGGCGGCGGCCTTGTCGTTGGGGTCGTCCAGAAATTCGCCCGTAGTGCTGGAAAGGAACACCGCATCATATTGCTTCAGGTTGTCAGGCGTGATGGCAGATGCGTCGTACGTGATGACGGTCATCCAGGCGCCGGTCTTGTCTCCCAGATACTCGACCATCTTCGCCGCCAGCGGGATTGAAGTGTGCACCCAACCGACGGCTCGGCCGAGGACCAGCACATGGCGCAGGCTCCGAGGCGTCGCGAACGGCTTATCCGGCAGGGCGGCCATCATGGCCGAAATGTCGGCGGGGTTGGCAAACTGCTTTTGTGGACAGCCGCGGCTGAATCCCCCGCTAAAGCCTTCGGCGGGGCAAGTTGCGGGTTTGGCGGGGGCCGCCGTCTGTTGTGCAAAACCGAGGCCGATCAATGGCACTACGGTTAAGACCGCACCGATTCTAGACGCATTCAGTTTCATGATCGTATGTTCTCCGGACCGTAACCTGGACTGGAAGACGCAATTATATCCTGTCTCCAGCCATCGCTCCGGGAATCGGGGGACGGATACGCATGACGCTCACGAGAAAGTCGGGCAGCTTACTTCTTAAAAGGGAATATCCAGTCCCGAAGCCAGCAGGCGATAAACCCTTTTTAGAGTATTCCGTGGCGTGCTAGTCTGGGGCATGTCTGGATTTGGACCCCTGCCGCTCGGGTTCATAGTGGCCTGCACCATGATGGCGTCGGCCGCGGAGTTTTCGGCTTCGGCTGTCAAGGTGGACATAACTCCGTCGGCTAGCAAGTGGCTGGCAGGTTATCCGGCCCGGCAGTCCAGCGGCGTGCACGATCGCCTTTATCACCGCATCGTCGCCATGGATGATGGGCACTCGCAGTTCTACTTGGTTTCCTCCGACCTATGCCTGTTCGCGCCGTCCGTGTACGACGAGACCACGGCGCAGTTGAGAAAGGAAACTGGGATTGAGCCGGTGCAGATCTGGTGGACCGTTACCCACACACATTC
>DATGGM010000322.1:0-14915 GCA_035308525.1 Bryobacteraceae bacterium | reverse complement strand
CAGCGTCCGGCAAGCCGGCGTACCCGGCATGCTGTTGGGCGCGGGAACGGGCACCGCGCAAATCGACTTCCTCTCCTATATTCAAAGCTACGTCACCCTGCCGGTGGATTTCATAGACATGCACATCTACCCGATCAACCGAAGTTACCTGCCGAACGCGCTGCAGATCGCCAGCACCGCGGCGGCGGCAGGCAAACCAGTGACCATGACGGAATGTTGGCTCTGGAAGGTGCGGGACAGCGAGGTACACGTGCTTAGCATCGACCAGATCAGGGCGCGCAATCCTTTTTCGTTTTGGGCCCCGTTGGACGCATACTTCCTGCAGACCATGCAGAATTTGGCCCAGAATACGCAAATGCTATTCATGACGCCCGACGCCACAACTTACTTCGAGGCCTATCTGCCGTATGACAGTTCTATCCAGAACCTGACACCCGGTCCCATGCTGCAAATGGAAAACGCCCAGGCGTCTCAAAACCTGGGGGCCGCCATCTTCACCAGCACGGCCATGAGCTACTACACTTCGCTGGTTGCGCCTCCTGATACTATTCCGCCGGCCGTCCCCACCGGGCTGGCCGGCCATTCGGCGAATCCTTCGACCGCCATGGTGAGTTGGAACGCCTCCACGGACAATGTGGGCGTGGCGGGCTATTACTTGCTGCGTAACGGCTCGGTGGCCGGCGCGACGGCGGGTCTGAACTTTCAGGACACGGGGCTGACCGAGGCGGCCACTTATACCTACACGGTGGAATCGTTTGATCTGGGCGGGAACGTGTCCGCGCCCTCGCTGCCGATCTCCGTCACCACGGAAGATGTCGCGCCACCTACGGCGCCCGGCAGCCTGGCAGGCACAGCCACTTCGTCCGGAAAAGTGATCCTAACGTGGTCCCCTGCCACGGACAACACGGGCATCAACTACTACCTGGTTTTCTCGGGGATTTCTCCCGGAGCTCTGGCGCAGGCCGGTCGCGTGCCCAGTTCCGTTACCGGATTCACGAGTTCGCCCTTGACGGCGGGAACCACGTACTACTATGGCGTGGAGGCCGTGGACACATCCGGAAATACCTCGATGATGTCCTCCATCGTCGCGGTTACCACACCGATGCCGCCCTCGGCGCCGGCGAATTTCACGGCCACGCCGGTCTCGACAGCTAAGGTCGCGATGACCTGGTCCGCGGCGGTCAGCGGCGGCCTGCCGATCCAGAAATATTACGTCTACCGCGGCAGCTCGGCGTTCAGCCTGAGCCAGATAGCGGTGGTCACGCAAACTGCCTACACGGACTCATCCGCGAACCCGGCCACGACAACGTACTACGCCGTGGCTGCGGCTGACACGGGCGGCGATCTTTCGACGATGTCCGCCATTGTGGCGGCTAAGACGCCTTCACAGCCGGCGGCGCCGGCCAATCTCGCGGCCACCGCCGCGTCGACCGGCAAGGTCGGCGTAACCTGGTCCGCGGCATTGAGCGGCGGACTGGCGATCCAGAACTATCATGTCTACCGCGGCAACGCGGCCACCAGTCTGATCCAGGTGGCCGTGGTCCTCCAGACCTCTTATAACGACACAACCGTTATTGCCGGGACCACATACTACTATGCGGTGGCGGCAGCCGATTCGGGGGCGGATCTGTCGCCGATGTCGGCGATTGTAGCGGTGACGGTGCCCACTCCGCCGTCGGCGCCGATGAAGCTGTCGGCGGCGCCCGTTTCGACTACCAAGATCAGCCTGACCTGGTCGGCATCCGTGAGCGGCGGCCTCCCGATCCAGTATTATCACGTGTTCCGCGGCGGTTCGGCTTCCAATCTGAGCCAGGTGGGCAATGCCTCGCAGGCCGCTTACACCGACAATTCCTTACCTCCGTCGACCACCTATTACTACGCAGTACAGGCATTGGACACCGGCGGGGACCTTTCGGCAATGTCCGCCACGGTTGCGGCGACTACGCTGGCTCTGCCTTCAGCGCCGGCCAACCTGACGGCGGCGGCGGTCTCGAAGGCCCAGATCAACCTTTCGTGGACGCCGGGATCGAGCGGCCTGCCGCCGGCATGGTTCAGCGTCTACCGCGGCAGTTCGCCATCCAGCCTGACGCCCCTCAGGACCGTCGCCGCCACGACCACCTCCATCAACGACCGGACTGTCGCCGCGGGCGCCACGTACTACTACGCGGTACAGGAGAAAGACACGGGCGGCAATGTCTCCCCGATGTCGGCGGCCGTATCCGTGACCACGCCGAATTGACGGCAGGCCACTCTTTTCAGCACCGGCCGCGCCAACCACGCGGCCGGCTTTTTTTGTCTCTCCCCAACCACCAGCCCACTTCCGCTACACTGATGATTCCAGGCAAGTCCCAGGTCCAGCGCAGTGAACGCCGTCGAATTCCAAGCGGTTTCGAAGAGTTACTCGATTTACGACTCGCCGGGTGACCGGTTGAAAGAGTTGCTCGTGTTCAACCGGCTGAAGCGCCACAAGGATTTCTGGGCGCTCAACGATGTCAGCTTCGAGATCCAGCGCGGCGAAACCTTCTGCATCATCGGCGAAAACGGCTCGGGCAAAAGCACGCTGCTGCAAATGGTGGCGGGCATTCTGCATCCTAGCCGCGGCACCGTGAGCGTGAATGGCCGGGTATCGGCGCTCCTCGAATTGGGGGCCGGATTCAACCCCGAGTTCACGGGGCGCGACAACGTGTATCTGAACGGGTCGATCCTGGGGCTTAGCACCAGGCAGATCGACGAACGCTACAAAGCCATCGAGGATTTCGCCGAAATCGGGGAATTCATCAATCAGCCGGTGAAGACCTATTCGAGCGGCATGGCTGTAAGACTGGCGTTCGCCGTGGCCATCAACGTGGACCCGGAAATCCTGCTGGTCGATGAAGCCCTGGCGGTGGGGGACATTTACTTCCGCCAGCGCTGCATGCGCAAGGTGCACGAGCTGCGCGCGCGCGGGATCACGATCCTGTTCGTTTCGCACGCGATCTCGGACGTCAAGGCGATCGGCGACCGGGCCATGTGGCTGGAGCACGGGCAGGTCCGCGAGATAGGCGAAACGGACCAGGTAGCAGCCAAGTACCTGGCCGCCATGGTGGAAAAGGATTCGGCATATCTGATGCTGAAAGGCACGGCCGAGCGGGTGGGTGAAGCCGCCGGCGTGCGCGCACCCGAGGTGATCGAGCGCATTCCGAACATAGACCACCGCTATGGAGACGGACGCGCAGAGGTTCTGGGTATTGCGGTGCTCGACGCGCAGGGCGATCCGGTGCATCTTCTGCAACCGTCGCAGCGCATCACCGTGCGGATCAGCGTGCGGGCGCGCGAGCGAGTCTCGCAGCCGATCGTGGGATTCATGATGCGCAACCACCTGGGCATCGACTTCTCCGGCACCAACACGGCGCGCGAAAGCTACGACCTGCCCGCCATGGTGCCCGGCGATATCTATACGGTGGACTTTCATCTGGAGATGCCGGAGCTGTATCCGGCGTCGTTCTCGTTCTCACCGGCCATTGCCGACGGCACGCTGTTGGGCTACCAGATGTGCGATTGGATCGACAATGCCATCGCGGTGCAGATGGGCCACGCCCCGGGAGAGATTTATGGTTTTCTGCGGCTGCCTTGCCGCGTGGATGTGAACGCGCGCATGGCTTCCCCACTTCGGGAGACCAGCGTTGGCTGAGTTCACCGGCGAGCGCGTGATTCCCGGCGAGGTGGATGCCGACCTGCTGAACGAGCACGTGGCGCGCTACGCTTTCGCGGCGCGGCTGGCGCGCGGCAAACGCGTGCTGGATGCCGGCTGCGGGGCGGGATATGGCTCGGCCGAACTGGCCGGGGCCGCGCTGTCGGTGGTGGGGCTGGATGTCGCCCCGGACGCCATTGCCTACGCGCGCGCGCATTATTCTTTTGCCAACCTGCAATTCGAAGAGGCGCCGTGCGGTGCGCTGCCGCACACGGACGCGTCGTTCGACCTGGTGGTGGCGTTCGAGGTGATCGAGCACCTGGAGGACTGGCGCCAATTTCTCGGCGAGGTGCGGCGGGTGCTGGCGCCTACCGGACAGTTCATCGTGTCCACCCCCAACAAGCTGTACTATGGCGAGTCGCGGGGCGCGGCGGGCGCGAATCCATTTCACGCGCACGAATTCGAATTTGACGAGTTCCGGACCGAGCTCGCGAAAGTGTTCCCGCACATTTCGTTGTTCTTAGAGAACCACGTCGAGGGCGTGGTCTTCCGGCCCGTGGAGGCGGGAGATACCGCCGAGGTACGGGTGGATGGCGGGCCTGCGCTGCCCGCGGAATCGCATTTCTTTGTGGCAGTATGCGCGCACCGGCCGCAGACCGGCAATCCCACGTTCGTGTACATCCCCAGCGCGGGGAACGTGCTGCGGGAGCGCGAGACTCACATCGCGCTGCTCGAAGGCGAATTGCGCCAGAAAAACGAATGGCTGGACAAGGCCAAGCAGGATCTGGCGGATCTCGACCGGCAGCACCGGGTGCTGGAGGTGGAACTGGAACAGAGCAACCGCTGGGCCGAGGGGCTCAACCGGTATTGGGCAGCCAGCGGCGAGCGCATCGTGACTTTGCAGACGGAGTTGGCCGCCGAGCAGAGCAAGGCGCAAGCGGCCATCGCGGAGCTCGAACAGGAGAACCGCGTCAAGACCGAATGGGCGCAGAAGGTGGACGGCCAACTCGCGCAGTGCGTGGAGTATCTGCACCGGGCGGAGAAGACCGTGGAGGAACGCACGCGGTGGGCGCAGGCGCTGGACGCCGAAGTGGAGCAACTTCGCCGGAAGCTGTCCATGCTGGAGGCCTCGCGCTGGGTGCGGCTCGGCCGCACCGTGGGGTTGGGACCTGACACCGGTAAGTGATGAACTTTCTCCTGCTGGTGGTCTCCCCGCTGATGTGGCTGGCCGCGGTACTGTCCCTGGCGCTCACCGATCTGGCCTGGGTGCTCTTCGGACGGAAGGACGCGCCGCAAGATCAGGCATGCCGCAACCACGCCGCCAGCGTCGTGATTCCCAACTGGAACGGGCGAGACCTGCTGGAGCGCTACTTGCCCTCGGTCGCCGGGGCCCTTGGAGACAATCCGGAAAACGAGATCATCGTCGTCGATAACGGGTCGTCGGATGGCAGCGCGGAATGGGTGCGGCAGGCGTTTCCGGGCGTGAAAGTGGTGGCGCTCGACCGGAACCTCGGGTTCGGCGGCGGTTCCAATGCCGGATTCCGCGCGGCGAAAAACGATATTGTGGTGCTGCTCAACAGCGATATGCGCGTGGCGGCGGATTTCCTGGCGCCGCTGCTCGCGGGCTTCACAGACGAGCGTGTGTTCGCGGTCTCGTGCCAGATCTTCTTTAGCGATCCCGCCAAACCGCGCGAAGAGACCGGCCTGACGCAGGGCTGGTGGCAGGACGGCGGGCTTAAGGTGCGGCACCGCGCCGAACCCGCCATCACCGATCTATACCCCTGTTTCTACGGCGGCGGAGGGTCCTGCGCGTTCGACCGGCGAAAGTTCCTGGAACTGGGTGGATTCGACGAGTTGCTGGCGCCCTTTTACCTCGAAGACACGGATCTGGGTTACCTGGCGTGGAAGCGAGGATGGAAAGTGCTGTACCAAGCGCGCAGCGTGGTGTATCACGAGCATCGCGGTACCATCGGCAGGCGATTCAGCGAAGCGCGGATCCAGGCGGTGCTCAGGAAGAACTACCTGCTGTTCTGTTGGAAGAATATTCACGATTGGCGGCGCCTCGCCGCGCACTTTTTCTTCATGTACGCCGGCGCGCTGGCGAGCCTTATATCGGGCGATGCGCCGGGGCGCGCCAGCCTGGCCGGCTGGGGGCGCGCATTTCGGCAGATTCCCGGCGCGGTGGAGTCCCGCTGGCGGGCGCGCAAGCTGGCGGTGGTGGATGACACAGAGTCGTTCCGGCGGCCGCTGGGTGGATATTTTCGAGACCGGTTTGTGGAAATGGACGAGCCGCCAGCCAGCCCTGCCGTGCTATTCGTGTCGCCCTACCCGATTTGCCCGCCGGTGCACGGCGGCGGCGTGTTCATGTATCAGACGCTCCGCGAACTGGCCCGGTTCTGCGAGGTACATGTGGTGGCGATGCTCGACGAGCCGTCGCAGGCGCCGGCGCAGGAAGAGCTGCGGAGCTTCTGCGCGTCGGCGGAATTCGTGGCGCGGCCGCCGCTGCGGGCCAGCCTGGGCTCCATGCGTCCGCATGCAGTCTCCGAATTCGCCAATGAAGACGTGGACTGGCTGATTCACCGGCAGATTTTCTTGAAACAAATCGACGTCGTGCAGCTCGAGTACACGCCCTTGGCGCAATACGCGCACGCCTTCCGGCGTATTCCCACCATGCTGTTCGAGCACGATATTTATTTCCAATCCATCACGCGCGGACTGGCGCACATGCCGGGAACGCTCGCCAGAATCAAGGCGCGCTATGAATATCTGCGGGCACTGCGCTTCGAATTGCGTATGCTGCCGCGCTGCGATCGCGTGCAGGTGTGCACGCGCGAAAACGGCGAATACCTGGCCGGTTTTCTGCCGGAAATCCGCGGCCGCCTGCAATCCGGCCTGCGCGCGGGCATCGACGCCAAGCGGTATGATTTCTCGACCGGCGGGCGCGAACCCTTCACCATGCTTTTCCTGGGCAGCTTCCGGCACGAGCCAAACGTAGTGGCTCTCGATTGGTTCGTGGAGCAGGCATTGCCGCATATTTTAGCGGCGCGGCCGGAGGCGCGGCTGGTTGTGGTGGGATCGGACGCACCGCCCCGGCATCCGTATGCCGACCGGGCGCCGGCCATCGAAATACGCGGGTTCGTGGAAGACATCCGCGAGCCGCTGGCGCGCTATGCCGGATTCGTATGCCCCATCCTCAGCGGGTCGGGAGTGCGCGTCAAGCTGCTCGAAGCTTTTGCCAGCGGCATTCCGGTAGTTTCGACCCGCATCGGCGCGGAGGGACTGGCGCGCCAGGATGGAGAATTCTGCCTGCTGGCGGATGAACCCGAGCTGTTTGCGGATAAAGTGCTGCAGGTTTTCGAGGACGCCCGGATGGCCGCGGAGATGTCCCGGCGGGCCCGGGCGGAAGTAGAGGCTAACTGGGACATGGCCGCCATAACGGCGCGGCTGATCGAGAGTTACCGGGAGGCCGTGCGAACCAAGCGCGCTACTTCGCCTTCGGCGTGAGATCTTCTTTGAGCCGTTTCACGATCCGGGCGGCGGTACGGTCGAGCTCCTGTGGGCTGGTGTTCCGGGGCTTCTCGAACGCCGACCACAGCACCTGGCGCGATCGCACATCCACCAGGAAAATAGTTCCGCGGCCGCGGCCGTAGAGACCCATCGAGCCGGGCTTATCGGCCTTGTTGACGGTGTCCCCCAACATGGATTCCAGGCCGTGATGGGGATCCTCCGCCTTTGCGGCTGGTTTCTCTTCCTTCGGTTTGGCGGCATCTTTGGCGTCCGGCTTGGCATCCGGCTTGGCATCCGGCGCGGGGGGCGGGGGATACAGTTCCTTCAAACGGTCCTCTAGCGCGGAGCCCACCTGGTCGGTGATGATGGTGTCCGCCTTGGCCGGGTCGGTCACCACTTGCAGCAGATGCGTGCGGGTCAGGCGATTGGCGACGAACTGGTCGAGCCCGCGATTCATAGGCATCAGAAACACGGTGCGGCCCGCGCCCAGTTCAGCGGCGGCCAGGTTTAAGCAACAGAACAGCGATAGAGCCCACTTCATTGCAACCACTATGATAACAGCGGGCGGGCACCGGGCGACGCGCCGTCACCCGGACTCCAGCCAGCTTCACTTCGCCAATTCGTCCATCTTCTTTACATCATCATCCAGACCCAGCAGCTCCCATCGCTGCAACGAAAACGGCACGTTACCGTTGCTCCATACGTAATCGTGAAACTCGCGGAGGCTAAACTTGCCGCCCCGCTCAAGACGCCGCGCCGCCAGCATCCGCTCGATCTGCAGCTTTCCAATTTCATAGGCGATGCCCACGCCGGGAACCGCGGCAAAAGACGCCGCTTCGCCGGAGGCCGTGCTCCGGTCCATGGGAACGGTGCGTGCCAGGTAGCCGGCCGCCTGGGGTATGGTGAACTCCCCGAGCGCCAGTTTTACATCCACCTCCACGCGCAATGCCCGCAACCGCGCAAAGTTGTAAACGATCCGACGTGACGGCGGGCTGTTGTCGTACAGCCCGGCATCCAGCATCATCTCTTCGGCATAGAAGCCGATGCCTTCGTTCGCGGCCGAATCGTAGTACTGACGCCGGATCGGGTCGGGATTTCGCCAGGCCAACGACAATTGGAAGAAATGTCCGGGCACGCCCTCGTGCACGCCAGTGGTGCGCGGATCCTGCGCATACGCTTTCCAGAAGTAGGGGAGATCGTTCGAGGGCCGCTCGACCCAGCGCGTTCCATCCTCACGCAGGCGGGACGGTCCGGTGAAGTCATCGAGCTCTCCGAAACCATCAAAGGCCGCGATGTAATCCGGCGCCGGGCGTATCGTCCAATGCGGCAAATCGGGAGGAACCGACAGGATCTGGTGCTCGATCATATAACGGCGAATGTCCGCGTCATCGCGCGCCATGCGAGCGGATTCTTCTTCCGCCGTCGCAGCCATCTTCAATTCCGGCGCATCCAGGTCACGCTGGTGTTCGTAGGTCTCCATAGCGAGCACGCGCTCGAAATCCTGGCGCGCCATGGTCAGCAACTGCCGCGGCGTGTAGGGCAGTAGGGCAACCTGGTGGAGGAAGAATCCGTACGCTTTGTCGCCAAGCGCGAAATCCCGCTGCATGCTGGGCAGATTCTGTTTCAGCCATTCACGATAGGCAATGAGTGCCTGGCTCGCGCGGGTGACGGCTATTCGAAAGCGCGCGCGTTGATCATCGCCGCTCAACAACGGCGACACCCCAGACTCCACGCGGGCCAGGCGCGCATCGATATCAGACAGCATCGTGACGGTTGCTTGCGCAAACGGAGCCACGGCCCTCAGATTCAGCCTGGCTTGTTCGAGGATGGCGGGAATGCTTTCGGTTCGCGTCAGAATCTCGCGCGAACGCACGCCGCTGAATGGCGGCGGAGGCATGAGTTCCTCTTGTAGCGCGTCCACGGTCTGCTCGACGTAAAACGCAGGGTCGCGCCGCCAGCGCGGATTCACATCCAACTCCCACCGGACGCGCGCAATGGCGGACCCCATCAGCCGGTAGTCCACCAGCCGCCCGACCGGCCAGCGGTCAGTGCGCATGGCTTTCCATCGACGTTCGAATTCGGCAAGGTCCGCGTGCTGTCTGGCAATGACGGCCGCGGACCACTCCCGCAGTCCGGCCGCCGGCTCCATGCGGGGAACGTCATCAAACGTGAAGGGCCGATACTGCGCGCGCCACGTCCAGAATTCTGACGCCAATTGGTCCAATGAATGTGTTTTGGTTTGCGCGAAAACACTCGCAGACAAAAACAACAGCCCTATGAACACTCGCGGCATGGGATTCACAGCATAGCATCTATCTTTGTGCATCGAAGCGGTTACAGCTCCGCAACAGATCCGTCCGAGCGGTGTTATAAGGCCATGAAGAAACCGTCTCCAGGGTGAGGTTCCATGATCCCGCATGAAAAGAGCGATGCAGTGTCTCGAGGTTTGCGCGAAGCTTTCGGCACGGCCGCCATCGAAGACATCCGTGCGATGTCCGAGGGCCCCGGCTCGGACCTGGTCTTTCGCATCATCGTACACGGATCCCCATTCCTATTGACGATCATGACCCGTATCGATGAGATGAACGACCCGCGGCGGATATTTGCGGCGATGAAAGCGGAGGCGGCCGCCGGCCTGTCGCCGCGTGTCTGGCACGCCAACATCGAAGACGGGATTTCGATCACTGATTATGTAGAGACGGAGGCGTTTCCGGTAACGGAAGCGCTGGTGCGGATTCCCGGTACACTGCGGAGGCTGCATGCCCTGCCGCCCTTTCCCCAGGCGTTCAACTACGTTACGGCGCACAACGGCTTCATCTGGAGATTTCGGAAGGCGAATCTTCTCTCAGGGAGCGAGGTCGAGGAAGTCTACACTCGGTACGAGGAAGTGTGCGCCGTCTACCCACGGCTCGATCCGGACATGGTGTCGTGTCACGGCGACCTGAAGCCGGAAAACATCCTCTTCGATGGCCAACGCGTATGGCTGGTGGGCTGGAAAGCGGCTTTCCTGAATGATCGCTACTTCGACCTGGCGGTGGTTGCGAACTTCGGGGTTACCAATGACGCGGACGAGAGGGCTTATCTCCAGGAGTATTTCGGCCAACCGCCCGATGAGTACCAGCTCGCGCGATTTTTCCTCATGAGACAGGTGATGCACATGCTCTCCGCCACGGTCTTCCTGTTACTGGGTTCAGCGGGCCAGCCGGTGGACCGGAGTGATCCATTGCCGTCATTCGGAGACTTTCACCGGCGCATCTGGGCAGGTGAGGTCAACCTGGCGGACAACCAGATGAAGAGCGTCTATGGCAGGGTGCACTGGGAGCAACTCATGCATAACGTGCGGGGAGCGCGGTTCGATGAAGCATTGAGAATCGTCTCAGGCCGGCATGCAGGCGCGGAGGGTGTGCGCAGACTCTTGCCGACTCCCGGATGATCGGAGCGCATGTGAACAGGTTTGCCGGGCGGGGTGTTCGGAGGACAAGTCCGGTATCAAGAAAGGGATGCCGCGGCGCGCCGGTAGACAAACCACGCGGAGGCGATCACGGCCCCCGTGGCAGCCACCAGTTTGGCCTCGAACAGCCAAACGCTGGTAATATCGGCGGTGGGCACCAGAGAGCATACGATCGCCAGAGCCGTGATAGCGGTCCCCGACACCGCGCTGACGCGTTTCCCGGCTTTCCAGGCGCTTCCGAAGATATACAAATACGGAAGAAAGCCCACGATCACCATCAGGGATAGCAGCGACTGATACGCGGCGCGCATGGTGTCGCCCAACTGCATGGCCACCAGCAGAAACGATCCCACCAGCCCGAACACGATAATGGAGATGTGCGGCGTGTGCCAGCGGGGATGCACTCTGGCGAAGGCCGGGGGCAACAGGCCGTCCGCTCCCACGGCGAAGGGTAGACGCGACACCGCCGCCCCGAAGCCGCCGATCTGTCCCAGCCCGCCGGCCAGAATCAGCAGCGCGATCACCGGAGAGAGCCATCGGGTGCCGAAGACAGCCGCGGCCGCATCGCCGCCTTCCGCCAGGCCGTTCATCTCGGTCACGTTCTCCGGCCGCAGAAGCACCAGCAGGGCCAGCGTGGAAGCCGCATAAAACACCGCCACGAATGCCGTGGCGATCCAGCCCGCGCGCGGGAGAGTGTGTTCGGGATCGCGGATTTCCCCTCCCATCATGCCGATGAATTCCAGGCCGGACATGGCATAGGCAATACCGGCCCAAAGACTGAGCGTGTCCCAACTCCATCGCGGCGCCAGGTGGATGGGAGTGGCCGAGCCGCGCCGCATCCAAACCAGCACGGCCACCGTCAACAGCAGGGCGCTGAGCACCCATGTGGAAACGCCGCCGATGTTTTCCGTCCACTTGCCGATCTTCACTCCCAGCAGGTTGGTGGCGAGCGCGATCCAGATGGCGGCCAGCGACACCGCCACCAGGTACCAGCGGTTCTCGGCCAGTTGCGGCCCCAAAATATGCAATCCGGCGCTCATATAAAAGAGCGCCGCGCTAGGCAGCAGGATGGCGATCGCCATCCAGTAGACCCAGAAACACAGGAAGCCGTGCCACCGTCCGAAATCGCCGCGGGTCCAGACGTACAGGCCCCCGGCGGCTCCCGCGTATTTGACGGACAGCGCTCCCACGGCCACTGCTACGGGCGCGGCGAACAGCAGCGCCGCGAGCAGCCACAGCACCAGCGAACCGGGGCCGGCATGCGCGGCCACTGGAATCCAACGCAGATTGATGATGCACGTGATGCCAAACAGGGTGATGTCGCGGGCGCCCAGCTCGCGCCGGAGTTGGTGTGCGGCCGCGGGTCCGTCCACCGATCAATCCATTTCCTTTTCCAACTCGACGCGGATGCGGCGCAGACCCTCCTGGACGAACTCCGGCTTTCCGCCCAGCCAGATCCGCACGTACCCTTCCAGGCCCAGGTGAACGCCCGGGACGATGAGGACGCTCTGGTTCACGCGTATCCGCTCGCACAGCGGGTAGCTCAAGATGGGAGAGCGGTACCGCACCAGGCAGAGGGCGCCGGCCTGGGGCTCGCGAAATTCCAGGAAACCGCCGAAGCCCGCGGCCCAATCGCGCACCATGGGCAGATTGTGTTGCAGGATGGCGCGCGTGCGTGCATAGAGCTTCTCGCGGTTGGCGGGCTGGACGGCCACCCGCGCCACCGCGTCGGAGATCTTGTTCGGCCCGATGGTGAGGTAATCGTGTTGTGTCCAGCATTCGGCCACGACCTCCGGCGGTCCCACGATCCATCCGATGCGCACGCCGGGTATGCCGTAGGCTTTCGAAAGCCCGCTGGTGACAATCACCCGGCTGCTCATTCCCCAGAAACTGCGCGTGCGCCGGCGATAGATCTCCGCGCCCAGGTAGACCTCGTCGGCCAGCAGGTAAGCGCCCACCGCTTCGCAGCGCCGGACGATCCGCGCCATGGCCTCTTCATTGAGAATGCTGCCGGTGGGATTATTGGGGTTGGAAAGATAAACCAGGCGGGTCTTCTCATTCACCGCGCGATCGAATTCCTCCCAGTCGGGCTCCCAATCCTGCTCTATACGGAGGCGGAAGCGGTTGACCTGCGCGCCGAGACTCCGCGGCAGGCCCCAGTACTGCATGTAATTCGGAATCTCGAAGGCCACCTGGTCGCCTTCGCGAAGGAGCGCGAGCGCCAGCAGATAGTTGGCTTCCGAGGTGCCGTTGGTGACTTCGATGTGGCCCGGAGTGGCGCCTGGATAGGCGGCGGCCAGGGTTTCGCGGAGCGCCACGGTGCCGTTGGACTGGCTGTAACCGAGTGGTGTGTCCAGGATGGCGTCGATATCGAGCCCCATTTCCGCCATTTCGCGGAGGGTCACCGGGCGAACGCCGCTCTCGCTCATGTCCACTTCGACGATGTTTTCCCACGTCGACTGCATGCGCTCCATTGCGAACTGTTCGATTTTCACGCCGCGCTCCTCTCGTAGCAGTATTCCGCGATGTACAGGTCCTCGACACCCAGGCCGGTGAAGTCGCAGACGGTGATGCCGTCGCCACCGGGCGCGCCGCCCGACTCACAGAACTTTCCGATTTCGACGGCGTGCTCCCATTGAGGCGGCGCGTGCTGCAACTCACCCAGCTTCTCACACTGGCGGCGCGAATCGACCAGCAGGAGCGAGGCGCGGCGGAGGATTTCCGGATCGAGCTCCTGTTTGCCCGTCGCATCGGAACCGACCGCCGAGATGTGGGTGCCCGGCTGGAGATCGGGAGCCCGGAGGAGCGGCTGCCGGGAAGGCGTGACGGTGATGAGCAGACGCGCCTGGCCGGCCACCTCGGCCGGTGAATCCGCCGTGGAGACGGCCACGCCGGGGAGGAGGCTTTCGAGATCCCGCCGGCATTGCGCGGCGTGCGCCGGCGTGCGTCCCCAGAGAAAGATTCGCTCGAGCGGCAACACTTCCGCGTGCAGGCGGCCCTGGAGACGTGCCTGCACGCCGCTGCCCAGAATGCCGATGGCCGAATCGCGCCGGCCGAGTTCGCGCACCACCATGGCGGCCGCCGCGGCGGTGCGAACGTCGGTAAGGTGTCCGCTGTCGGCGAAGAACGCCAGGGGTTCGCCAGACTCGGCGGAGGAGAGCAGCATCATACCGTTGCTGCTGGAACGACCGCGCGCCAGGTTGCCTGGAAACGTGCCGGCGATTTTCAGCGCGAAATACTTTCCGCCGCGCCGGTAACTCGACTTGATATGCACCTCGGCATTCCCCGGCGAGATCCCCAGGTGCATGGGCATGGGCGTGTCGCATTCGCCGCGCGAGGTGGCGGCCAGCGCGTCTCGCATCACTGCAATCAACTCGGGATAGACCAGCAGCTTCTGGATTTCAGCGAGACCAACAATTCGCACTGGCTGGCATTTTACTAAACCACGCCCTGTTTGTGTTACCGGCTACTGCTTGTCCCAGACCATCGTCGCCATGTACGGCTTACCATCGGAGTTGGTGCCCTTGATGGTGTTGGTCATGGTTTTGCCGTCCTTCGAGACCACGCTCCGACCGGTGACGTTGTACTTCCCATCCTTTTTCTTTGTGCGGTAAGTGAGAGTATTTGCATTCACCTGTTTGATGGAAATGGTGTCGTAGGGCGCGCCGGTAACCGTCGATTCGCTTCCATCGTACTTTGCGACGTAACTGGAATTGATCGGTGCGTCGCCCGTGCCGGCGGCTCGCTCTCCGGTAGTGGTGACCTTGATTCCGCCGTCAGCGGCTTCCCGGGTGGTGGTGAGGCTCTTGACTGGGGCGGATGGACTGAACTTGGATTTCTCCATATTCAATTTCCACGTCCCCAGCGAGTTGTCAGCCGCAATTGCTCCGATTGCCGTAACCGCCAAACCGATCGTGATGTGCATCAATAGCTTTCGCATTCGTGTATCCCTTTCAGTCCGATAGTATCATCCAACCGCCTCTGTGACGCTACGCTTGCAGCTTCTTTTCGAGAACGGGACGTATGGCGGTCACGTCGGGCATGAAAAGCGGCATCTGGTCGGGATCGGCGAATACGGTCTGGTAGTCGGCTGAAGTAAACGCGCACGCCAGACGCGAGGCGAATGTCCGGCGGAGCCGGCGCGCATAATGATCGATATGGTAATCCCGATCATCCGGGGCGCCTCCGTCAACCGCGGCGTCGTCGGTTTCTTCCAGCAGCCCGCAAGCGCCGTTCCTTTTGCGATACACGCGCACGCGATCGCCGGCGCTCCAGGATTGGCGGCCA
>DATGGM010000321.1:0-31027 GCA_035308525.1 Bryobacteraceae bacterium | reverse complement strand
AGCCGTCTGGTTGGCGAGGTTCTTGCCGTATATCGAGACCCATTCGCCGGCTACGATGATACTTTCGGTGCCGTAAATCGGCACCACTCCGCCGGGCGAAATGGATGGGGCCGTTTGCGTCTGACTCGCTGCGGCTGCGCGTGCCTGCTGACCAATGAATAACCCTTGTCTCTGCAAGACCGCTATCCTGTTGTCGGCCAGGAACGGCGGGGCCTGGGAACTCGCCGGATTTTGCCTGACGACTCTGACACTGGCCGCGGGCTCCCGAGTGACCCGAGCGCCGGTGCCGATAATGGCTGCCGAGGCGCCGGTCGCCATGGCCATGGCCGATCCGCTCACCGCTGCATAGACCTGCCAATTTCCAATGCTGCGTTTGAGCGCTTCCTTAAGAGGGGATGCGTGGAGGGTGGCGAAATAAGAGTCCAGGCGGCGGTCCAGATCGAATTTCCGCGTGGCGCCCATACTGGCCTATCCGATGCCGGTCACAGATCCCCAAGGTAAGCATGGTGCTCCGGAGCCGGTCAAGCATACCAGCTACCTGGTATCTTTGATCCTGCCGGGAGTTACTCGCTTCCGCGACCTCCAGGATCTGCTGCACTTATGACGATTTATTTGAATTGCGCGTTTCGGAAATCACACGCGCGTACTGGCGTCGAATGGCTTGCTCGCCGACTGGAAAGGCCGGTTTCCCGACCGTGGCTTTTGCTGCTACTTACAGGAACGGCGCCGCTGAATGCGGACCCTAACCGTGATCGCGGCGATCGTAACGGTCAACGTGATGATAAACCTCCGTTGCCTCCGGCCTGCCTATCAACCGGGCCGGCAGCGTTTAGAACGCCGTAAACGTCCTACGCTTTTCAACCGGCGGAGCCTTGTATCCCAAAGACTAATGTGTCCGCGGCCCGGCGGCATTCTCAGATATCGCGGGCTCGCCGCCGCACTGCGTTAAACTGGTTACTTCCATGAAGCAACGCATACGCTCGACGACGGTACTCTGCGTCCGCCGCGACGGTAAGGTAGTGATGGCCGGCGATGGGCAAGTCACGCTGGGCCACGAAGTGCTCAAATCTTCCGCCAGGAAGCTGCGCCGCATTTACAATGACAAGATCCTGGCCGGCTTCGCGGGCTCCACAGCGGACGCCTTCGCGCTGTTCGCCCGCTTCGAATCCAAGCTGGAGCAGTTCAATGGCAATCTCTCCCGCGCGGCTGTGGAGCTTGCCAAGGAATGGCGTACGGATCGCATGCTGCGCCATCTGGAGGCTCTGCTGCTGGTGGCCGACAGCAAAAATACCTATATTGTCAGCGGCAATGGGGATGTGATTGAGCCGGATGAGGGTGCCGCCGCCATCGGCTCCGGTGGACCTTTCGCGCTCTCGGCGGCCACCGCGCTGCTGCGCAATACCAAGCTCTCCGCGCGCCAGGTCGCCGAACAGTCCATGCAGATCGCGGCTCGCATCTGCATCTACACCAACGATACCGTAACCTACGAGGAGCTCGCGTAACATGGTCATCTACCTGCCCGCCCAGTCCGTGGATGAGGAGCCTATCCTCGACGAGTTGACTCCCCGGGAAATCGTGCGCGAGCTGAACAAGCACGTCGTGGGGCAAGCCGAAGCCAAGCGCGCGGTGGCCATCGCGCTGCGCAACCGCATTCGCCGCCAGAAACTCCCGCCCGAGATGGCCGAAGAGGTGATGCCCAAGAACATCCTCATGATCGGCCCCACCGGCGTGGGCAAGACGGAGATCGCACGGCGGCTGGCGCGCCTCGCCAATTCGCCGTTTCTGAAAGTGGAAGCCAGCAAGTTTACGGAAGTGGGCTACGTGGGCCGCGACGTGGAGTCCATGATCCGCGACCTGGTGGATATTGCCATCGACATGGTCCGCGAAGGGCGCCTCGACGAAGTTTCCGACCGCGCCGAAGCCAACGCCGAGGAACGCCTGCTGGATCTGCTGATGCCGCCCCAGCCCGAAGGCACCGAAAGCGTCGAGCGCACGCGCGAGAAACTGCGCGAGCGCCTGCGCGACGGAAAACTGGATGAGCGCATCGTCGAGCTGGAAGTAAAGGACCGCGGGCCGAATATCGAGTTCGCCACCAACGCCGGGATCGAAGAGATGAGCATCAACATCAAGGACATGATCCCCAACATCTTCGGCGGCAAGACGCGGCGCCGCAAGATGCGCGTGGCGGAGGCCGCCGATTACCTGGTGCAGGAGGAAGAACAGAAGCTCATCGACATGGACCAGGTGACCCGCCTGGCGCTGGAGCGCGTGGAGACCAGCGGCATCATCTTCCTGGATGAAATCGACAAGATCGCCGGGCGGGAGAGCGGACACGGCCCGGACGTCAGCCGGGAAGGCGTGCAGCGCGATATTCTCCCCATCGTCGAAGGCACCACCGTGAACACCCGCTACGGATTCGTGCGCACCGATCATATCCTGTTCATCGCCGCCGGGGCGTTTCATGTATCCAAACCCTCCGACATGATTCCGGAGCTGCAGGGGCGCTTCCCCATCCGGGTGGAGCTGAAATCACTTTCGGTGGACGATTTCATTCGCATTCTGAAGGAGCCCAAGAATGCGCTGGCCAAGCAATACACCTCGCTGATGGACACCGAAGGCATCAAGCTGTCGTTCACCGACGATGCCCTGGAAGAGGTGGCCAAGTTCGCCGCCCAGGTCAACGAGAGCTCGGAAAACATCGGCGCCCGCCGCCTGCACACCATCATGGAGAAGCTGCTCGAAGAAGTGTCGTTCGAGGGGCCGGATCTGAAGAAGAAGACCGTGAAAGTCGACGCGGCCTACGTGCGCAAGCAGCTTGCGGACATCGTGAAGGACCAGGATCTCAGCCGGTACATTCTGTAGCCCGCACTCCCGCTACACTAACCTTTCATGTCCGTGCAGACCTCCATGTGCCTGATGGCCGGTATGGTGCGCGACCGCGCTGTTTCGCCGGTGGAACTGGTCGAGTCGCACCTGGCGCAGATCGCCGCGCAGAATCCGCGGCTGAACGCGTTCGTGGTGGTGCTGGCGGAGGAAGCCCGCGCGGCCGCCCGGCTGGCCGAAATCGCCGTCATGCGGGGAGCGTCCCTGGGCCTGCTGCATGGTGTTCCAGTGACCGTCAAGGACAGTTTCGACGTGGCCGGCCTGCCGACCCTGAGCGGCAGCCGCTTCCGCCTGGGGCACAAGGCTGCCGGCGATGCCACCGCCGTTGCCCGCCTGCGCTCCGCGGGCGCCATCATTCTGGGAAAGACCAACACGCCGGAGTTCCTCTCCAGTTACGAGACGGATAATTTCACCACCGGCCGCACCAACAATCCCTGGAATCCCGATCGCACGCCCGGAGGATCGAGTGGCGGCGAGGCGGCGGCTATTGCGTCGTTTTGCTCGGCGGGAGGCATCGGCAGCGATGGCGGCGGCTCCATCCGGGTTCCGGCGCACTTCTGCGGCATCGCGGGATTGAAGCCTACGCCCGGCCGGATCTCAGCGCATGGGCACTTCCCGGTAATGGGCCATCCCGCCGGCCTGCTTAGCGTGGCCGGTCCGCTGGCGCGCTCCGTGGAAGATTTGCGAATGCTGTTCGCCGTGCTGGCCGGATACGACAGTCAGGATCCGTTCTCCGCGCCGGTGCCCCTCAAACCGCCTGCCGAAACCAGGCTGCGCGTCGGCGTCCTGGAGCAGTTCTATGATGTGCCGGTCGATCCCGAGATCCAACGAACAGTGCGCCGCGCAGCCGAGGCGCTCTCTCATCTCGCGGTTCCGACGGCGCCATTCGAGCCGTACGGTCTCGAGCGCGCGCCAAACCTGTGGTGGTTTTTTTTCGGCCAGTTGCCCGCCGCCATGACTAAGCAGATGATCCAGGGCCGGGAAGCCGATGCGCACTGGACCAGCACCGAATTCCTGGCCGGCGCTCTCGAACAGCCCGCACCCACCGTCGATCAGATGCTTCTGAACCTCGCGAAGCGCGACCGCATGCGCGCTTGCCTGCTGCGCCAGATGGAAGAAACTCCGGTGCTGCTGATGCCGCCTTGCGGAGTCACCGCGTTTGAGCATCGCGCGCGGCACTGGCAGATCGGCCGGCAGGAAATCGGCCTGTTTCAAGCCATGATGCCGGCCACCTCCATCAACCTGCTGGGTCTGCCGGCGGTGGTGCTCCCGTTTGGCATGTCATCGGAAGGCCTGCCCATCGGCGTGCAACTGGTGGGCCGGCCGTACGAAGAGGAATTGATCCTGGAACTGGCGGAGCGGCTGGAGACGCTGCGCGGCCCGTTCGCGGGCCCCCCGGCTCTAAAATAAGGCATGGCAGATTCATCCGGTAATCCGCAGGCGGGGTCCGTCCCCGAGTACATGGTCACCACCGCCTTCACGCTCGATGGCTACCGCATCGTGCGCAATCTCGGCGTGGTGCGCGGCATTGTGGTGCGATCCCGTTCGGTGTTCGGCACCATCGGCGCGGGCCTGCAAACGCTGGTGGGCGGCAACATCACGCTATTGAGCAGCCTCTGCGAAAAAACGCGCGCGCACGCCTTTGAGCTGATGCTGAGCCACGCCGGCGAGTTGGGCGCCAACGCCGTGGTGGGCGCGCGCTACGATGCCACCGAGATCATGAGCGGCGTCACCGAGGTGCTGGCCTACGGCACCGCCGTCTTCGTGGAAGCTGTGCCAGGCGCCCGCTGAGCGCAGCGGCTTCTCCGCCGGCGGAGAAAAAAATCGCCGCCTCTTGACAATGACGAAGACCTTCGTCATAATGCTCCCATGACATCCAAACGGCGCAGGCCAACCGAGGCGGAACTGGCCATCCTGCGCGTCCTCTGGGAAGGTCAGGCCCGCTCCGTGCGCGCCATTCAGCAGGTGCTCAACGAATCCAGGCCTACCGGCTATACCACGGTCCTGAAGCTGATGCAGATCATGACGGAGAAGGGCCTGGTGGAGCGCGACGAGAGCACGCGCCCGCAGTTGTACCGCGCGCGCTACTCGCAGGAGCAGACCCAGCGGCAGTTGGTGGGCGATCTGCTGCATCGCGCCTTCGGCGGATCCGTGAAATCGCTCGTGCTGCAGGCGCTGGCGGCGAAGAAATCTTCGCCCGAGGATTTGGAGGCCATGGAAAAGCTGTTGGACCGGTTTGAAGGAGGCAAGAAATGACGGCAATCACACAAGCGCTCAGCACCGCTCTGCTCGATTTTGTCTGGCAGGGTCTACTGATGGCCTTTCTTTTGTGGATCGCGCTGTACCTGTTGAAGGACCGTTCCGCGCGCGCCCGTTACGCGGCCGGCTGCGCGGCACTGGCGGCCATGGCTCTGATGCCGGTGGTCACGGCATTCCTGGTATACAACGGGCCGTCCGCGCCGCATGCCGTGGGATTGATTGCGCCTGCCCCGCATGCCTCGTCCTCCGCGGCCGCCGCCGCAGCCGGCGGGCCATTCAATTGGGATGGATGGCTGGTTCGTTGGGCGCTGCCCGCATGGTTCGCCGGCGTGCTGGCATTCTCGCTGCGCCTGGTATGGGCCTCGCGGCGGATCTCGGCTCTCCGCAGCCAGTCGCAGCCGCCCGATTCCCAATTGCTGGCCGTCGTGGAAGGTCTCGCCGAACGTATGAACTTGGCGCGGCCCGTGCGCGTTCTGATGGCTGCCGGGGCCGATTGCCCCAGCGTGATCGGCTGGATCCGTCCGGTGGTGTTGCTGCCCGCCGCCACCGTGCTTGGATTGACGCCGCGACAACTGGAGGCCGTGCTGGCGCACGAACTGGCGCACATCCTGCGCTATGACCACGTGGTGAACATGCTGCAAACCGTGGTCGAGACCCTGCTGTTCTATCATCCGGCGGTGTGGTGGGCATCGGCGCGCATCCGGCAGGAGCGCGAGCTGTGCTGCGACGACCTGGCAGTAGCCTCCTGCGGTGATGCGCTCTGTTATGCGCGCGCCCTCACGCGCCTCGAAAGGCTGCGCGTGACTCCGGGTCTGGTGCTCGCCAGCACCGGCGGACCGCTGTTGTATCGCATCCGCAGAATCCTGGGCGAGGCCGGCCAGGGTCCCGCGCCGGCTAAGCTGCCGGGCATCCTGGCGCTCGCCCTGGGTCTCGTCTGCCTGGCGCTGAATATGCCGAATCTGCAGGTGGCGCATGGCCAGCAGCAGACTGCGGCGGTCGAAGCGTCTGCGGCGGAAAACGGCGTGCCGGACGACCCGGGTGTGCAAGTGGATCTGGGCGGAGCGGGCGTCATCCACCGTGAATCGGTCGAGTATCCGGCGCCCGCCATGGAGAAGAAGGTGCAAGGCACCGTAATTGTGGAAGCCACCCTTGACGCCGAAGGCGTGGTGAGCGACGCACGGGTCCTGAGCGGACCACAGGAATTGCGCAAGGCCGCCCTGGCATCGGTTCTGCAATGGCACTTCACGAATGGCGCGGCGGGCAGCACCCGGCAGGTCAGCATAGCGTTCCAGATGCCGCCGGAAGGCTTGCTGGCGGAGCGCTCCCAGATCCGCGCGAAGCGCCGTGCGGAAGAAGCCGAACTCGCCGGCGCGGCGCACATGAAGGTTGTGCCGGATCGCGCCTTGCGGCGCGAACTATCCCGCAACATGGAGCAGCAGATGCGCATCGTGCGGGACCAGGCGGCTGTATCCGCGGACCAGGCCAAGGAACTCGCGGAAATGGCCCAGCGCCTGCAATCCGGCCAGTCCGCGGACGCGGAAAAACTAGCTCTCGAAAAGCAGTTGGCCGCACGGCAATACGCGGAGCTGGCGCAAAGTCTGCAATCCTCGGACGGTGAGAAACTTGCCCGTAACAAACAATTGTATGAGCAAAGAGCGCTCGAACTCGAGAATCAACTCGGGAATCTAAAGGCCCTCCAGGATCAGCGCCAGGCGGAATTCGCCAACGGAGCACTGGTGCTCTCCGACGAGCAGGGATCCCAGATCGCGCAACTGAAGAAACGGCTGGCGGAACTCCGGAATGGGATGCCCAAACTGGACGGTCGCATCTTCGAAGCCCGCCAGGTGAAGAGCGTGACCGTGATCGGCCTGACCTCCGCTCTTCGCGATCAACTGCTGGCCCAGTTGCCGGTGCATGTCGGCGACTCGCTCACCGCCGAATCCTTCGAGAAAATCATGGCGGCCGTGAAACGGTTCGATGAGCACCTGGGAGTCTCCATGATCGTGGGCGCCGATGGGCAGGCTGAAATTCGCATCACCGCGCCGGGCTCCAGCGACGGAATCGAAGCCCATACATAACCGCGCGGGCATGGCTTCGATAAAATTGGAGCCATGCCCGGCTTCTTCGGCGATCTGTGCTTCGGCCGGCGCCTGCTGGCGAAAAGCCCGCTGTTCGCCGCCACCGCGGCCCTCCTGCTGGCCGTGGGCATCAGTGCCAATACGCTGATCTTCAGCGTGGTGAACGCTCTGTTGTTGCGCCCGCTGCCGGTCTCCCGTCCACAGAACCTCGTGCGCCTCGTCGAGGTCCACCCGAACAATTTCGTGACCTGGACCATCCCCTACAACTTCTGCGATGCGGCGGCGGCCCGCGACCCGGATTTCTCCGAGGTCATCTGCCAGGGCGAGGCGGACGTGGCCTTCAGCGATGGCGCCGCCACCGAGCGCGTCCGCGTGCACCTGGTCTCGCCGAATTTCTTCTCCTCCCTGGGCGTGCCCGCCTACATCGGCCGGACGCTCACCGCCGGCGACGAACGCGGGCAGGCCATGAACGCCGTCGTCAGTTACGGCTTCTGGCGGCGCAGGCTGCAGGGCGACGTCTCCGCCGCGGGAAAGCGCGTCATTCTCGGCGGACAACCTTTCACCATCGTGGGCGTCTCGCCCGAAGGCTTCAACGGCCTGGCGGTGGACACCAGTCCCGACATTCGCGTCCCCGCCGCCGTGGATCGCTACCTGGTTAAGCCGTCCGGCGACATGCACCCCGCCGCCCGGCCGCTCTTCGCGCAGATCTTCGCGCGCCTACGCCCGGGCGTGACATTCGCGCGCGCTGCCGCACAGGTCGATCCGCTGTTGCGCCAGCCGTACGAAGAGGAATCCGAAAAAATCTTCCCGCCGGCCAAAGGCGCCGCGCCCGCCAAAGGTCCATACGATACCCATCTGCAACTTGAGTCCATCGTGAACGGCGTCTCCACCTTGCGTGCGCAATTCTCGCGCGGCCTGGAAGTCCTGATGGCCGCCGTCGCTCTTCTGCTCCTGATGGCTTGCGCCAACGTGGCCGGCCTGTTGCTGGCGCGCTCCACCCGGCGAGCACCCGAGATGGGCATCCGGCTGGCCTTGGGAGCCGGCTCCGGCCGCATCGTCCGCCAATTGCTCACCGAAGGGCTGTTGCTCGCGATAATGGGAGGCGCCGGCGGCATGCTGCTCACTCTCGCATGCCTGCCGCTGCTGGTCCGCGCCTTGCCGCCCGTTCGCGACCGGGGGGCCGTCCTGCAACCCCTCGCGGTACACATCCGGCTGGACCTGCATGTGCTCGCGTTCGCCGTCGCGGTCACCTTTCTCACCGCGATCCTGTTCGCCGCGTCGCCGGCCTGGCGCTGCGCCCGCGCCGATGTCGCCAGCATCCTGCGCACGGACCGCACCACCACCCGCCGCCTGCTGGCGCGCAACCTGATCGTGACCGCGCAGGTGGCCATCTGCACGCTTCTGTTGATGGGAGCGGCCTTGCTCGCCGGCACGCTCGCCCGCATGCGTTCCATGAATCCGGGTTTCGATCGCGATCGGGTGGTCACCGTGACCATCGATCCCGCACTGAGCGGCTACACGTCGGCACAGAGCCGCGCCCTGAGCAAGCGCCTGCTCGAGAAGGCCGCCGGTCTGCCGGGTGTCCAAGCCGCCGGTATCGCCTCGCGCGCCCTGATGCGCGGGACCGGCGTCAAAGCCACCTTCGGTCCCGCCGGCTCGCGCATCGCCCCCACTGATTTTCTAAACAGCAGCCTGAACGAGATCACGCCCGGCTACTTCGAGACCATGGGGATGCGCCTGCTCGCCGGGCGCGCGTTCAACTGGTTCGACCGCGATCCAGCCACGCCGCCGCGGCTCGTGATCGTCAACCAGGCCTTCGCCAAGCGCTTCTTCCCCGGCCAGAGCGCTCTCGGCCGGCTGTTCGGATATCCCGGCCCTGGCGGGGTCGCCGCGGCCGGCAATGAAATCATCGGCGTGGTGAGCGACGCCAAGTACCGCTCGCTGCGCGAACCGGTTCCACCCACGGTGTACAGTCCGGTGGCCGACAGATTCGATTCCGCTTTCATCCTGCATGTGCGCACCGGCCAGCGCCCCGAGGCCATCCTGCCGGGGCTGCGCGAGGCGCTGCGCTCGCTCGATCCCGGATTGCCGCTCCTCGAAGTCCGCACGCTGCGCGAGGAAGTGGAAGCCTCGCTCTGGCAGGAGCGTTTACTGGCGCTGCTCTCCACGCTCTTCGGCGCCATCGCCGCGCTACTCTCGAGCATCGGGCTATACGGCGCGCTGGACTACGCCGTCAAATCCCGCGCGAGAGAGATCGGCCTGCGTATGGCTCTGGGCGCGCAGCCCGCCCGGATCGCCGGCCTGTTCACGCGCGAGGCGCTGGTATGCACCGGGGGCGGCCTGCTCCTGGGCCTGTGCGCGTATGCGGCGGCCGCGGTCTGGATTCGCCACGTCTTATATGATCTTCGCCCCTGGGAACCCACTGCGGTGATCGCGGTAGTGTTTTTGGTGTCGCTGATAGCCGCCGCGGCAACCATTCCGGCGGCCTGGCGGGCGGTGCGTATCGATCCTGCAACGGCCCTCCGCGCGGAGTGATGCAGGCGTCACTTTGTGATACAGTGCAGCCATATGGGATCCGTCAACAAAGTCATCTTGATCGGCAATCTCGGCCGGGATGCGGAGACAAAATTCACTCCTTCCGGTGCTTCTGTCACGAACTTCTCCCTGGCCACCACCCGCCGCTGGAAGGATCAGGCCTCTGGAGAATGGAAGGAACAGACCGACTGGCACCGCATCAAATACTGGCGCGCGGAAAACGTCGCCAACTATCTCCTCAAAGGCAAGCAGGTCTATGTGGAGGGGCGGCTGGAAACCAGAAGCTACGACGATAAGGACGGTAAGAAGGTCTACACCACCGAAGTGGTTTGCGAGCACCTGGTGCTGCTCGGCGGCCGCCAGGACGGCGGCTCGGCGCCCGACGAATACAGCCAGCAGCCCGTTTCGATGCCGCGTAGCGCGCGTCCTTCAGGCGCGCAGGGTCAACCGGCGCCGAGTGCGCCCGCCGCGGCCGACGATGCCGGTTTCAATCAAGGCATTACCGACGACGACGTGCCGTTCTGAATAACGAGGCAGGCGAATCGCCTATGTTCCAATATGCCCCGATTCAACGGCCGCGGTCGGCAGGTGACATGGTCGATCGTTCTGAGTTCGTTGATCATCGGCGTGTCCGCAGCGCAAGAATCCGCTTTGGAACGAGCTCAAAACGAGGCGGCACGGCTCCGGCAGGCCCCCAAGCAACCTGAAGAGACCATCTGGAAGAACATTAAGGCCACTCGCGAGCCCTCGGCGGGCCTGCATGCATCGCTTAGGGATTGGGTGGCGTCCCTTCTTCCGAAATCGAGGGTGGCGCTGGATGCCGAGCTTTTGTTCTTGACTCCCAAAGTAGACGCCGAACTGCGACAAGCCGGCCTTTTCAGGTCCGGCGCTTCCGGGGACCCATTTGAATCCGAGCCCGGCACCGTGACTCGAATGGAATTCTCTCGGCCGCCGGAAGACCCGGACAAGCTGGTTGTTATCGTCGGGGTCGACGTGCCTTGTGGCAGCAACGATGCCGCGTATATCTACGATTACAGTCAGGGGGAGCCGCGCCTTGTATTGGAGTCTCACGGCACGCGCGACCATGACGAAGGCATCACTAATGTCCGCTTCTCAAAGCGTGACGCCAGTGGCAGTCAACTGATTTTGACTTTGCGATACGCAGTGCAGTGCGGGTCGAGCTGGAATATGTTGTCCTACGATTTGTTCCGGCTGTCCACTATGGCGAGCGCCGCGGTGCCCATCCTCGGTGGCGAGCAAGGGATCTGGTTCGCAGGTGCTCATCCCTATCATCTTCGCATTGAGCCCGACGAACTACTGATGGAAGTGCAGGGCAGCAGCATCGACGCAAACATTCACAACCGCGAGCATGTGCTCCATTTCAACGCACCAGGGTCGACTGCGGAAAGGGTCGATCCGGTTGCTTTACAGCCACAGGACTTCGTAGACGAGTGGTTCACGCGCCCGTGGTCGGAGATGGAGTCCAGATCCGCGGAGAGCGCGCGCGACAAATTGCAAAAGTGGCACGACTTCCTGTCTGGCGATTTCGTTGCCGGCGAATTTCAATTTGTCCAACGGTGCCGTGAGCCAGCAGACCAATGGCAGATTGCCATTGATCTGGGTTGGATCAAGAGTGGTGAACTGCCGGATGGTCTCAGGGTTTACTTTTTGGTTCAGCAATCGGGCCACTACCGCTTCACGATGACCGGTATTAGCTTCGAGCGCCAGGAAGGCTGTCCTGGGGAGTCGGATCCGAATATCGAGAGCCCCACGCTCTTTCCGGCTGACGAAAGGCACTGAAGCAGGGTGGGCGCCACCTACACTAGAATTAGCCCGCGCCGGATCCCCAGCGTCACCGCCTCCGTGCGCGTTCCCGCATTCAACTTGCTTAAGATTGACGCTACGTGGAACTTGGCCGTGTGTTCCGATATGCCCAGCTTCCACGCGATGGTTTTGTTCCCGTGTCCTTCGGCCAGCATGGCGAGCACCTGGACCTCGCGCGGGCTGAGCGCGGGCGCGGGACCCGCCGGCAGCGAGCGCTCGGCCACCAGCGCGGGCAGGTCCTGCGGATGCAGCACCACCAGCCCGGCGGCGGCCGCTTCCACGGCTGCCAGGATCTCGCGCGGACCCAGGTCGCCCGGCAGCACCGCGCGCAGGCCGGCGCGCAGCGCCTCTCCCGTCCAGGAAGGCTGCAGATCCGGCGCCAGCACCACTATGGCGGGCGCGCCCTCGCGGGATGCCAGCGCCATCAGATCTTCCGGCGGCTCATCCTGGTGCGCTTCGACGGCCGCCAGCACCACATCCGGCTGAAGCCGGTCTATAGCCGCGGACAGGCCCGCCAGCCCGGCGGAGCCCACCGCCTCGACACCCGATGCACTGGACCCCACCGACTCCAGGCCTGCACGCATGATCGCGGACGGAGCCGCGATCAGCAGACGAATCACGCCGCCTCCGCGACCGATCGCGGCACGCCCGCCGTTAGCCGTATGGCCACTTCGCGCACCGCCCCCCGGTCCCCGCGCAGAAACTGCAGATGAATCAGACCGCCGGCATCGTCCAGCGCCTGGTGCAGGTCGTCCACCGCGTGAAAGTGCTGTCCACCCGCGCCCACGAGTATGTCGCCCGCCCACAGCGGCGCGCCCGCGGCCGGACTCCCCGGCTCCACCTGCAGCACCAGCAGCCCAAACCGGCGGTCTTCGAGGCGCACGGGCCGCAGCGTTACGCCCAACGAAAAGCCGGACGCTCCGCGCCGTAGAAAGGCGGTCAGCGCGTTTCCGGGAACGGCCGCGCCCAGCCCGTTCACGATCATGGTATTGATGCCGATCACGCGGCCCCGGGCATCCGCCAGCGGACCGCCGGAGTTGCCGGGCGCCAGCCGCACATCCGCCAGCACCCAGCGCTGCGCGCCGAATCCCGCCAGGCTGCCCAGCCGGTACACCACGCCGGTGGTCAGCGCGCCGATGAAGCCCATGGGGTTGCCGATGGCCATCACCAATTCGCCGATGCGCAGCGCGTTGGAATCGCCGAAGCTGGCCGCGGGCAGGCCGCTGGCTGTTACCTGCAGCGTGGCCAGATCGCGCCGCACATCGCGAGCCACCAGCCGAGCCGGATACTCGCGCCCGTCCCACAGCCGGACCGATGCGTCCCCGCGGGCCACGTGTGCGTTGGTAACGATCTGGCCATCCGGCGTGGCGATCAGGCCCGATCCGGCGCCGGACGTGCCGCGCAGGCGCACCTCCACAGTCGAGCGGCGCAAGCGTTCCGCGATCTCTCCGAATGCGCCCGCCATGTCAGTCTTCCCTCCGGGGCCGCTCGCCCACCGTTATGCTTACTTCGATGACTTGGCCGCCGCGCACGATGCGCGCCGCGATGGGCTTGCCCACCGAGTCACTGCCCAGCGCCGACTGGACGTCGTCCGTATCGTGTACGGGCTGGCCTCCCAGGGCCACCACGATGTCGCCGATCAGGACACCGGCGCGCGCGGCGGGACCTTCGGCTTCCGCCGAGAGGACGATCAAGCCGGTGCTGCCGTCCGGCAGCGCCACCGGATGCAGGCCCAAGCCGAGATAGCCGCGTGATACATGGCCGCTGCGCAGCAGTTCATCCACCACGCGGTTCACCGTGGTGACGGGCACCGCCAGGCCGGCGATGCGGGACAGCGCGCTGGTGGCGATTCCCAGCACATGTCCGGCAGTGTCCACCACGGCGCCGCCGGAGCTGCCAGGATAAACGGTAAGGTCCAGGCGCAGGTATTGGTCGATCTGACCTCCGCGCCACGAGCGCCACGGTCCGCCCACCGCGCTCATAATGCCCATGGTGGCGTTTACACCGGAATCCGGCGAGCGTCCGATGGCCAGCACCACCTGGCCTGGCCGCAGCGTTTCGCTCGAACCGAAAGCGGCCGCGGGCGCGCCATTTTCGGCGAGCTTGAGCACGGCGAGATCGGTGCCGGGGTCGCGCCCCACCAGCGTGGCGGCGGTGGCGCGGCCGTCCGGCAGGGTGATGCCGATCTCCTCCCGCCGGCGCAGCGCATGCTCGGCGGTCACCACCACGCCGGGGCGCCAGATCACGCCGCTCGAGCCAAAGCGCGCGCGGGCATTCACAGCTACTACCGCGCGGCCCGCCTGCTCGACCGCGCCGGCCAGTTCATTGGATAAGGCGACTAATTCGTTCTCCATGCTTCCAGCATGGCGCGTGCGCCCGGCTCCACGCACCGGCAAATCGGCTAGGCGATGCCTGGGAAAATGGGTGATTGACGCCCTGAGATCAGCGCCCGCTTGCCGGCCACTTGCCTTCCAGGTGGCGCCACCAGCCCGCCTTACCCAGGCCCAGTTGATCCCACCACCGGTCGAGCATCGGCCGGTCGCCGTGTAGGATGCCCTCGCGCGTCACGCCGCCGGGCGGTGGAACCAGCACGGCCAGGGCATCGTAGACGCGAGGCTGCTGGGCGGATGCCGACCGCGTGAGCAGATGCCAGAGCGTGAAGGCGTCGTCCCGGGTAGCTTGCGATAGAACGATGGCCAGCGCGGCGTCGCCGCCGCCCCCAAAATCGAAATCCTGGAGCGCCTGGCGGAAGGCCGGCGGGGCGGACTCGCGATAGGGCGTTCCCGGCCCGTGCCCCGGACGCGTGCGGCAGGCCGCGCCCGCGGGGATGAAAGACTCGCGGCCGGCGCGCTCGAAGCTGACCCATCCCGCCAGGACGCTCACCAGGCCGCTGCCGTCCAGGTCCACCGCCAGCGTGTAATAGCAGCCCAGATCGGTGGCTACTGCCGATGGCGTATCCACGATGAAGGTCCGCGGCGGCGCCAGGATGAATGCGTGGATCAGGCCATGCTCCAGCGACATACGCTGCTCGGTCTTACGCGCGCGCTCCAGGCGCAGACGGCTGTTGGCCTCCACCTCGATCGTCCCGATATTGCCGACGCTCAAGGTGGCGTGGCCTTCCGCGCCGGTTTCGAGAGTTTCACCCACGGCCAGACGGCTGGCCTTCGCGCCCGCGCGCGCCACCTGCCAGCCTTCGGGAGCGCCGCGCGAGAGCAGCCATGTGCCGGCGGCAATCAGGATCGCAGCCGCGGCCGCCGCCAGCCAGTGTGCTCGCGGCATGGGGCGACGCGTGGGCGCGGGGCGATCGAAGCGGAACTCGCGCAGCAGTTGCTCCAGCCGCTGGATCTCGGGATCGGGCTCGCCCACGCCATCCCAAATGTAATCGTGCTTCATGCGCCTGCCTCGCTATTCAGTCTCTGCCGGAGCTGCTTCATGCCCCGGTGCAGATTCACGCGCACGGATGCCGGCGTCAGGCCGGTGCGCTCGGCGATCTCATCGCCGGTCATGCCTTCCACCAGGCGCAGCAGCAGCGGCTCGCGATAAGCTTCCGGCAGCGCCCGGATGGCTTCGAGTGCCGCCAGCGCGTCGGGAGTGTGGCGATCCTGCGCGCGCACATCCTCCGGCAGCTCGGTCCATTCGCGCGCGCGGCGATGATAGTCGTAGGCGCGGTTGCGGGCGATCATGGCCAGCCAACCGCCGAAGGCGCCGTCATCGCGCAAGGCGGAGAGTTGGCGCAGCGCCGCCAGGAACACGTCCTGCACCAGGTCGTCCACTTCGCCGTGCGGCACGCGCGCCAGCAGGATGCCGTGCACCATGCGGGCATAGCGGTCGTAGAGCCGGCCGAACGCGGTGCGGCTGCCGCGGCGGGCCGCGCGCGCCAGTTCGGCGTCATCGGCGATGGCAACGGCTGGTGGGCCACCCACGGCCTTTACGGCTTGACCATTTGCTGACGCCCGTCCTTATTATGGACCGTCAAAATTGCGCCCGCGCCCCTGGCTTCGATCAAGGCATTTCCCGCTTCGCCCACCAGGCCCATCGCCGATCCGCCATCCGTCGATTCAATCTTCACGTTTGGCTGTCCTTTCGCATTGATCAGCCGGAACAGCACTGTCTCGGGGAATCCCATCGTGCCATCGGGCATCTTGTATTTTGGATCGCCTGGCAGCACCGAGATGCTGGCCCGGACCCGCCCGTGATCGTCGACGATCTCAAACGCACGGCCGCGCAGCACTGGCGCCACACCATCGGCCGCCGCCGGACGCGGCTGCGCCAGCGGGAAGAAGAGCAACCCGGAATTGACCGCCGTAAGCACGATGAGCAGCATAGGCTGGATTCTCATAGTTTCCTCCACACGTAGGATGCGGCGGCGCGGGGAAATGTTAACCGGCGCCGCGGGTCCCGCGCGACCAGTGATATACGCCATTCGACCGGTCCGCGCGCAGCACTCCGCGCCGCTCCAGGTATTCCAGGTGCGCCAGAACTTCGAAGATGGCGAAGCGGTAATGGAAGGGCGAAAGGTGGCGGTTCCACAGCTTCTCGGCAATAAGGTTGGAGGTGGTAGCGCCGCCGCCGATCAACTCCACGATGCGCGCGCAGCGCTCGGCGTGGTGTTCGTGCGTCTTGCGCACCCACTCGCGGTGCCCCGTGAAGGGCGCGCCGTGCGAGGGCAGGATCAGATCCACATCCAGCCCGGCGATGCGGTCGAGCGAGGACAGGAATTCGCCCAAAGCATCGTGGCCGGGGTGCCATCCAATGTTGGGTGAGATGTGCTGCAGGATATGATCGCCTGAGATCAGCACCCGGCGCTCGCGGTCGTACAGGCACACGTGGCCGGGCGAGTGGCCGGGTGTCCAGACGACTTCCAGAACACCGTGCGCCACGGGAATGCTCTCGCCGCCCTCAAGCAGGCGGTCCGGCGTCAGGCGCTCGAAGCTCTGCTGCACGTCGAACATGGCCGATTGCACGAGTGCGCGCATCTCGGGCGAGACGCCCGCGGTGGTCAGCACATCCTGCTGCCAGTTGCGGTGCAGATCGGTATCGGTCACGTGGACCAGAAGGTCGTGGTCGGCGCGATGCAGATCGAGCGGCGCTGCAGTGAGTCCGATGAGTTTCGTGGCCAGGCCGATGTGATCCGGATGGATGTGAGTGAGCAGGATTCGGCGAATGTCCCGCCACTCCACCGACAGCCCTTCCAGGGCACGCGTCAGCGCGTCGAAGCAGGCCTCGGTCCGCATGCCGGTGTCGATCAACAGGTAGCCGGCTTCCAGGCGCACCAGCCAGACGTTGACGATGCCCAGCGAGAAAGGCAGCGGGAGTTCCAGCATGTGGATGCCGGGCACCACTTCGCGGTAATCGCCGCCGATTTCGAGATAGGGGGTCAAGGGCGATCCTACCACAGTGTGGGCGCGCGGTACCGTGTTCGCGCTGCATTCGTAATTACGGTTTCAACACTTCTTCGAAGAACGCCAGCGCGCGCGGATCGCCGGACTGGCCCAGCCAGAACATGGCCTGTTTGCGCACGGCGGGATTCTTGTTGCCGCGCGCGACCTGAATCAACATGGGCACGCCTTCGCCATCGGGGAGTTGCTGCAGCGCGAAGACGGCTTTCTTCTTGACCTCCGTATCCGGATCGCGCTCCAGCGCATCGGTAATCGCGGCGGTGGCCTTTTTGCCGGCCTTCTGCGCCAGCCAGAACAGGGCCTGCCCGCGCACGTGCGTGCTGGCATCGTTGTGCGCTACAGCGATCATGGCGTCCACGGCCTGCGGCTCTTTGCTGACCGAGAGCGCGAAGATGGCCTTCTCGCGGATGCGGTCGCTGGGGTCCTGCGTGACAATGCGGCGCACGGTTTCGTAGCCGCGGCGGCCACGCGCTTCGCCCAGCCAGAAGATGGCCTTGTCCCGCAGCGACTCGGGCTGGCCGGCGGCGGCGAAGCGTTCCAGTGCGTCATCGGCGGCGGCATCGCCGTGCAGCGCGATGGCCGTAACCGCGCCGTCGCGCACGTGATCCGTGTCCGATCCCACGAAGGTTGACAGGAACGCGATGCTCTCGGCGGGACGCACATCGCGAAGCCAGCGCAGCGGCACGCTGTCGGAGTCCAGCTCGCAGTCTCCGGAGATGACCCGGATCTTGCCCACATGGCTGTCCTGAATGCGGAACATGATCTGGATCTGTTCCGGCGGCTCCAGGTGCACCGGCCCGGGGGCGCGGACGCCGCGGCTGTTGTAATCGCAGATCTGTCCATGGCCGGGAACGCCCGGAACCGTGTAGCCTACCCAGGCTGGCTGGGGTTGGGCGTATTGTTCGCGGAATTGCTGCTCCAGGGTGGCGGCGCCGGCTTGCGCGGCCACCAACGTCAGCGCTGCGAAGGTGAACATTGCGGGTTTCATTTGTTCAGGATCTCCATCAGGTATTCGGTAGCATCCCGGTTGCCCATGACCGACAGCTTGCTGACGATCATCTTGCGCATCTCCGGATTGGTCTCTTTGCGCGCCAGTTCCACCATGGCCTTGGCGTTGCCCTGAATGAACAGGGCGTTGATGATTTCGGAGCGCAGCGAAGGATCGGCTTCCGAGCTGTACATGGATGCCAGGGTGCCGCCGGTCTCTTCGCCCATCAGGCCCAGGCTGTGGATGGCGGCCTTGCGCAGGCGGATTTCCTTTTCGTGCCTGGCGACATCGATCAGGTTGGCGCTGTTGCCGCCAATGAACATGGAATGCAGGATCTTCTCTTTCACATCGATGGAAGGCTCGGCCTGATAGAGCTGCCACAGCTCGGACTGCCCGCCGCTGATGCCGAGCTGGTGAATGGCATCCATGCGCAGGTCGGCGTTCTTCTCGGACTTGGCCGCCGTCAACAGATGCGCGCGGTCGCCCGACACCATGAACGCGTGCAGCACAGCGCGCTTCACGTTGGGATCGTTCGAGGCGGCGTACACATCCGACAGAACCTGGCGGTTCTCATGCGACCCCATGATGCCCAGATAATTGATGGCCTTCATTTGCAGATCGGGATTGGAGCCGCCGCGGGCGATCTGAGATAGAATCTGACGGCCCTTGGCGCTGTCGCTCTGGGCCAGCACGAACAGGGCTTTCTCCTTCAACTTGGGTGACTGATTGCCCTGCAGGAACTTCTCCAGCATGGGCAGGGCGCGCTCCGGATCGCTGTTCATCAGGCCGTTGAGAGCCATGATTTTCAACTCTTCATCCGGCTCGGAACTGGGGTTCGGAGCGTGTCCGGAAGCCTGCTGCACCTCGAGTTCCAACTCCTTGGCGTCGTCCAGCCAGCGGCTGCCGGAATAAGACTTGCGTAATTCGGCGATAGTAGCGAGGGATTCCTGACGGCGGCCCAGCTTGTTCAGCGCGTAGGCCTTCCAGTAGAGCGCGCCATCGGCGTTCTGGCCATTTTGAGAGGCTGCCTCTGAGAAATCCCGCAGGGCGTCGTCCCAACGGCGCGCGTCGATAGCCGCCTTACCCTTCTGGTACAGGCGGTCGTCATCCGATCGCCTGGCGGCGGGCTTCTGCAGGAAGCTCTCGCCCCGCGGCATATCCGGGGCCTGGCCGAGCGCCAGCCCGGCCGGGGCCAGCGCTAATGCAATGCTCATCAAACAATGTAATCTAGACATTTTGTTTTCCTATAGAGTCTTTTGTCCCGCGGCAGGCGCGGTCTTTTCTTCGCGATGGCGCACCGTGGAGCCGAGCACGCGCACCTTGAACAGGATGCCGTCTCCTTCAATGCGCTGCCGCAGTTCTTCCACCTGCTCCGGCGAAAGGCGGCCGGGAGAGTGTGCGATATCCAGCAGCACGGGTTCGAGTTCATCCAGCACGCTGGCCACCCGGCTATCGCCGGTGCGCAAGGCTGTCTGGCGGTAGAGCCGATTTTCGGCGACCAGGTCGCCGGCCCGCTCGCGCTCGGAGGCGAAGTCCAGCGGCTGGCCGGGACGGGCGTTCACCAATTCCACCAGCACCATCTGGGAGCGCTCCAGGTGATCTCCGACGGCCACCAGCAGGATGCGTTCGCGGACCTGGCCGGCGTTCGCCGTCTGCTGCGGCTGAGCTTTCGGGTAGTAGCGGCCGGCGAGAAAGGCCGCCACCAGCAGCGAAGCGGCTACCGCCGCAGCCGCCCAATGACGCGCCGGCCATAAGAACAGTCTGGCAGGCTTGTGCCTCAAGTCAGGCTGCAAGCGCCGCCAGACTTGCGCGCCGTAAGTAGCGTCGCGCTCCGGCACCGGCAACGAATCCACCACGTTGAGCACGCGCTGCAAATTGGCGTACTCCGCGCGGCATTGCTCGCAGCCGTCCAGATGTTCGCGGACGGACGGCGAGCCGTCGCCTTCGCCGTAGTAGTACAGGACGAGTTGTTCTTCGGTCAGGTGATTCATGATGCGGTAACCAAGGGTTCCAAAGCGCGGCGCAGCTTCTGCACCGCGCGAAAGATACTATGCTTGGCCGCGTTCGGTTGCACGCCGAGGGTGCGGCCGATGTCTTCGATACACATACCTTCGTAATGCCGGAGCACGAAAGCGGTGCGCTCCATGGCGCTCAGCCCGTCGAGCACATCCGCCACTTTGCGCTCCACTTCGCCGCTCATGGCCAGGCGGTCGGGCGTGGGCGCGCCATCCGGCAGCGACTGGATGGGATCGGGCGCGCCCTCTTCCGGCGCGGCTTCCTGGTGCTCGCCGCGGCGTTTGCGGACGCGGATCAGATCGAGAGAGCAATTGGCCGCGATGCGGTATAGCCAGGTGCCGAAGCTGGCCCGCTCGTCGAATTTCGAGAGTTGCCGGTAGGCGCGCAGGAAGGTCTCCTGCACCACGTCTTCGGCATCTTCCTGATGTCCAGTCATACGATAGGCGAGACGGAAGAGATTGCGGCTATGACGTTCCACCAGCACGCGGAATGCGCCGGAGTCTCCGGCCCGCGCCTGGGCAACTGCCACGCTGTCGGTCAGTTCCATCAAGCTATCCTTTGGACTCCAAAGGGGCTATTGCGGTTAGGTGGGTTGTCGCACGTGGTAAAACCGTACAGACCTCCTGTTTTATGCGTTATCTCAAGTTAGCTGCCGTGGGGGTGGCCGCGTTAATCGCCGCCACCATCATCTTCCTGATCGCGGCCGACCGGATCGCCCAGCCCACACCGCCCGACCCGGCTGGCCTGATCGCCAGGGCCCAACTATATAATGCGCGCATCCAGCGGGATACGTTCGGCGTGCCGCACGTCAGCGGCGCGCGGGATGTGGATGTGGCTTTCGGCTTCGCCTATGCGCATGCCGAGGACGACTTCGCCACCATTCAGGAGGTGGCACTGGCGGTCCGCGGCCAGCTTGCCGCGATCCAGGGGCGCAAAGCCGCGGTGACGGATTACCTGGTCCACCTGTTCCGGGTGTGGGAGACGATCGACGCCCGGTATGAGAGCGATCTGCCGGCGGACGTGCGGCGGGTGCTGGAAGCCTATGCCGACGGCGTGAACTACTACGCGGCCCTACATAGCGATCAGGTGACGCGCGGCATGTTGCCGTTCACCGGGAAGGATGTGGCGGCCGGATTTGTCTTTAAGCTCCCATTCTTCTACGGGATGGATAGAGTGTTGCGAAACGTAACCAGTCCGGAACGCGCGAAGGGCGCGGGGGCCGCCTTCCTGTTCCCGGGCGCGGGGCTGCCGGTGGGGTCGAACGCGGTGGCGGTGGGTCCGGCGCGGTCGGCGGATGGCGCGACGCGCCTGCTGGTGAATTCGCATCAGCCTTACACGGGGCCGGTGGCCTGGTACGAAGCGGTACTGGACAGCGGCGAAGGCTGGCATGTGGCGGGCGGGTTTTTCCCCGGGTCGCCATTCATGCTGCACGGCCACAACGCGCACCTGGGCTGGGCCAATACGGTCAACGAGCCGGACCTGGCCGATGTTTATCAGCTCACGCTGAACCCGGCTAATCCCAACCAGTACAAGCTGGACGGGCAATGGCGGGACTTCGAGAAGGGTGACGCGAAGATCCGCGTGAAGATCTGGGGGCCATTGGTGTGGACTGTCCATCGCGAGGTGCTGTGGTCGGCGCACGGCCCGGTGTTAAAAACGGACCGTGGCGCGTTCGCCATCCGCTATGCGGGGATGAACGAGGTTCGGCAACCGCTGCAGTATTTCCGGCTGAACAAGGCCCGCAACCTCGAGGAGTGGCGCTCGGCCATGCAGCTTCAGGCGCTGCCCAGCATCAACTTCGTGTACGCCGACGAGAAGGGCAACATCGGGTACATCTATAACGGATTGTTTCCGGTGCGGCAGCCTGGTTTCGACTGGCAGGGCACTTTGCCTGGCGACCGTTCGGACCTGATCTGGCGGAGTTACCTGCCTTTCGACAAGGTGCCGCAGCTCTGGAACCCGCGCGCGGGGCTGGTCTTCAACTCGAACAACACACCGTTTCACGCCACGTCGCCCGGCGAGGATCTGAAGCCGGAAGACTTCGCGCCTACGCTCGGGATCCAGACCGACATGACGAACCGCGCCTGGCGCGCTCTCGAAACCTTCGGCGCGGATCCACGGATCACGGCGGAGGCTTTCCGGAAGTACAAATACGACCTTAGTTACAGCACCCAATCCGAGGAGGCGCACATACTCGGGGAGCTTACGGCCATCGATCCCGGCCAGGACGCCGATCTGAAAGAGGCGGTGGACATTCTGAAGCATTTGGACCGCAAAATCGACGTGGCGAACCGAGGCGCGGCGCTGGCGATTCTGACGATCCAGCCGGTGCTCACCGGGCGGCTGGAGGGCCGGAATCCGACGCCGAGAGAGGCCCTGCGGGAGACGGCAAGCACGCTGCGCAAGCACTTCGGACGGCTCGATCCCGAATGGGGGCAGGTGAACCGGTTACGGCGCGGCAAGCTGGATGTAGCCATCGACGGCGGTCCGGATACTTACCGCGCGGTCTACGGCGAGCAGCAACCCGACGGCACCCTGAAGGCCATGGCGGGCGATACCTTCATCATGTTCGTGGCCTGGGACAAGGCTGGGCAGCTCAGCTCGGAGAGCATCCACCAGTTCGGCTCGGCGACGCTCGACCAGAACTCGCGGCATTACGCGGACCAGACGCCGTTGTTCGTGGCCATGAAGACCAAGCCGGTGTGGTTCACGCAGGCGCAGCTCTCCGGGCATATCGAGAATGAGTACCGGCCGGGGGAAAGGCGTTAGGTCAGGAAAGCCTAATCGACGGCGGGCGCGATGCGGCGCATCACGTCTTTCACCTTGCGGCCATATCCGACATTGCTGTTATAGGTCTTCAGCATGCTGTCCAGATTTTTATTTCTGTACAGCGTAGAGTATTTCAGGGACGCGGCCACGGAATGGATGCAGGCGGCCGCCGATGAAAAGGCGGCGCGGCCCGAATCCCATCCAAAAAGGTTGTTGTTCCTGGCGGCCTTGCCGCCGGTGGACTCCACAAAGGAGAGGCTGGGCAGAAGACGCCAGTCGAAGCCGTACGCATCGGAAACTTCCAGAAATACGGGGGAAAGCTCGGCGGCAGGACAATGGCCCTGCTCGAAAAAGGCTCGCAGGAAGCCGAGCCGGGGATCCTTACTTGGTTCGGGGCGATGTTCGGCTGTGGCCGGCTTGGAAGCGGTATGCGGCGCGGAGCCGGGCATGGAAACAACGCCGGCAAAAACGGCCAAACCGTTTGAAAGCAGTCTACGCATTCGAATTTACCTCGTTTCAGAGAATCTGGTTTTAAAAGAACGGCCCAAAATGAAGCGGGCGAAGAAGGGGCGCGAGGAACCCCGGGAATCAGTGGCGTGAAGTGACGTCAAGCATAAGCTGCCATTATAGCATTACAACCTGGGCGGTTGGGAATCCCGTAAGTGATTGAAAATGTGTGATTACTGACAGGACGCGCAGCGAGTCCTGGGCAAAAGGAATTGGGTTCGTTTCGTTTTTTTCGGAGTGCTTGGCTGCGAACTCCCTACGGAACTCATCCCTTACTTGATTAAAGGATAACACGTGTCACGGGATAAAGCGCGGCTGCGGGGCTGTAGGACTGGCGGTGGCGGTGGAATCGAGGGGGGCCAGGTGTCCGGCGAACGCGGCCCGCGCGGGAAACGCGAGCGGGGCGCTCGCGGCGTCCAGGAGCGCGACCGGGACTTGAAACTGGTCAATCGCGGACGGATTGGAGGTGGCGACCTCGTACAGCACGTCGACGGTTCCGCCGACGACCGGCAGGGTTGAATTGCCCGAAGCGGTCACGGGCTTTCCGTTCACCAGCAGATAAACCTCCGAGGTCAAGCCAGGGGCAAAAACGGTCACGACCTGATTTGGAACGCTGACGGAAGCCGCGCCAGCCCCCAGCCCGGCAAGGTGCGACAGCAGGACCGTTCCCTTACTGGCGAGACCGATCAGCGAGTTGGGCGGGGACGAACAATTCGCTGGAGAGAAGCAGGGGGTGAACTGGCTCTCCGTCCAGTAAACATATCCCGGCATGTCCTGGCGCGACTCGGAGAAGGGTCCGGCTGAAGTGGTGGTGATCCGCGGGCGAAAGGCGGTGGCGAAGTTCTCAGTGAACGTCAGAGTGGAGGTGGAGGCCGGGGAAGTGACCGCGGAGAAAGTGAAGCCAGGCGCGGCAAAACCGACGTAGTTGGTGGCGTTGGTCAGCGCGAGGGTCGAGGAGACGGTGGCCTGAATAGGAGCGAGACCGTTCACGACCGGCAGGTTGGTGGCATTGGCCCGCAGGTTGGTGATACGGAGGTATCGCGCGGCGGACGGGCCAGGCGCGACAAACGGCACGCCGGACCAAGTGACGGAGGCGGCGGATGACTCCCGGGCCAAATACACGTTACCGGAACCGGTCTGCCCGGCCGGGACGCCGGGCCTTCCGCGAACCTGTCCGGTATAAGGGAATCCGTTGCTCATGTTGACCAGCGGGCCGGGCTGGGGGTCATCGATCAGCACGAGAGCTTCCGAGGCCGAGGACGCCGCGTTCATGATACGGCTGGTCAAGTTAGTGGTGAGGGTGACGGTCACATCGACCAGGGAGGAAGCCCCCACGGCGCCGCCAGTGCAAACCAGCAGGATGTCACTAACCGGCTCGGCTTCGCCTTCCGCGCGCACCGCGGGTATCACCTGGGCTTCTACGTTGCAGGTGGGAGCTTGCGGATAGGCGGTTCCGGCGAGGGCGGAAAGGAATAATAAGATACGGATTCGGCACATAAGTCTGAAGTTGGCGCGAGCGCAGATATTATCCTATCAGTGATGAGGATCGCGCTGGTGTGCCTATTGCTGTGCCTGGCGGGCTGCGGCGGGCGGCCGCGGCTGTTGACGATCGGCTCGAAGAACTTCACGGAGCAGATCGTGCTGGGGGAGATCGTGGCGCAGCAACTAGAGCGCCGGTTGGGGCAGAAGGTAGACCGCAGACTGGACCTGGGCGGCACGCTGCTGGCGCAGCAGGCGCTGCAGAACGGCCAGATCGATGTTTATCCCGAGTACACCGGAACGGCGCTCATCGCGGTATTGAAACTTCCGCCCGCCAGTGATCCAGGCGCGGTGCTGGCGCGGGTGCGCGGCGAGTATCGCAAGCGCTGGAACCTGGAGTGGCTCGATCCATTGGGGTTCAACAATACATTTGCGATGGTAGTGCGCGGCGCGGACGCGCGCGCGCAGGGAATCGAGACGCTGAGCGATGCGGCGCGCCGCAAGCAGCCCTGGGTGCTGGGTGTGGGCTATGAGTTTCTGCAGCGGCCCGACGGACTGGGTGGGTTGCAGGCAACCTATCATCTGCCGCTCAGTGGCGCGCCAAAGAGCATGGATCTGGGGTTACTGTACAGCGCCCTGGAACAGAAGCAGGTAGACATGGCGGCGGCTAATTCCACCGACGGCCAGTTATCGGTGCTGGATGTGAAGGTGCTGGCCGACGACCGGCACTACTTTCCCCCTTACCAGGCGGCCCTGATCGCTCGGGCGCAGGCGCTGGCGGCGCATCCGGGCATGCAGGCGGCGCTGGCGCAACTGTCGGGGCGTCTCTCCGACGCAGACATGCGGGGCCTGAATTACCAGGTGGATGGAAAGCACCGGCAAGTCTCGGAAGTGGCTCGCGAGTGGCTGACGACTCACTGTAACTAAGATTACATGGCTAGTGAGTCAGCCGGATCCGGCGGGCCTACAATAACTGCAGAGGGAGGAGTGAGGAAAATGTTCCGGAGCATGAGTCAAGCGGTGGTGGCGGCATCGCTCATATTGTCCGCAGGTCTCGCCCAGAAGAAAGAGCACAACGACGTATTTGTAGCCGGCGAAGAGAATGAAGCGCGCATTGCGAAAGAGGTGCGGCACCGGCTGGTGATGCTGCCGTATTACGGCGTTTTCGACGACCTGGCGTTTCGCATGGATGGCAGCACGGTCACATTGCTGGGCAAAGTGGTCCGGCCGTCGTTGAAGCCGGATGCGGAGAACGTGGTGAAGCGGATTGAAGGCGTGACCAGCGTGGTGAATGAGATCCAGGTGCTGCCGCCGGCGCCGATGGACGACCAGATCCGCGTGGCGGCATTTCGCGCGATCTACGGGGACCCGGAGTTGTCGATCCGTTACGGGCATCGGGCGGTGCCACCGATTCACATCATCGTCGAGAACGGCCGCATTACGCTCGAAGGCGTAGTGGCCAACGAGACGGATAAGAACCTGGCGAATATACGGGCCAACGGGGTGCCTAACGTGTTTGCGGTGACGAATGCCTTGAGGGTGGAAGGCGGTTAATCGAGGTCGATGTCGCGGCGCGGCGGCGTGAGGTCGGGATTCTCCTTGGCCTGCTTGAGGAGCTCGTCGAACTTCTTCTCGAGCACCTTGCCGTGAGATTTCTCGGCGGCGAACTGTTTGCGAAAAACCTCTTCGCGGCGGCCGGCTTCGCCTTTGAGCTTGGCCACCGCGGCGGCCAGATCCTCAATGGGCGGGGGCTTCTCGGGAACTGAGTGGGCAATCACGGCGCGGGTTTCGGGATCGATTTTCAGGAGTGCGCCGCAGCAGGGGCACTCCACCTCGAACAGACCTTGCGGCGGCATAGCACCTATCGTAGCACCGGCTTTTGAAGAACGCGCGCAAGACGGGGCGACCCGCGCCGCTTGAATCTAAGGAGTTCCTCGCTTGCATGGCGGCGCGGCAAACGCGCCCCTTTGCGCTTAGCGGTGATTGTATCCTGATTTGCGCAGAATACACGAACGGCAAGAAATGTTCAGGCAGATGCCCGATTGTGTGATAAATTACTACCCGTTGGTTAACTTCATTGTACGGGCCACCCCCGGTTGGACTATGCTGTAACCAAGAGTAAACGTAGGGCAACGCCATGGCTGCGAGAAGACTTCTGAATCGGAAAGACGTCAGATTCCGGTTGTTATTCGAAGATAACCCTTTGCCCATGTGGGTCTTCGACAGGAAATCGCTTCGTTTCCTGGAGGTGAATCAGGCGGCCATAGTGCGCTACGGCTACACGCGCGAAGAGTTCCTGAACATGACCATCGCGGACATCCGGCCACCGGAAGACGTGGTGCGTCTGAAAGAGGTGGTCGCCGAATCGAACGGCCTGGTGGTACCGGGACAGTGGCGTCATCGCTTGAAGGACGGAAGCATGATCGAGGTAGAGGTGGCCTCGCACACGATCTCGTACGGCGGGCACGAGGCGGTGCTCTCGGTTCTGCACGACGTGACGCAGCGCAACCAACTGGAAGAGCATCTGCGGCAGTCGGCCAAGATGGAAGCGGTGGGCATGCTGGCGGGCGGCATCGCGCACGACTTCAATAACCTGCTGACGATCATCAACGGCTACAGCCAGATCTTACTCGGAGCGCTGCCGGCGGGGGACGCCAACCACAACGCGGTGGAGCAGATCATGAAAGCCGGGGAGCGCGCGGCGACGCTGACGCGGCAGTTGCTGGCATTCAGCCGCAGGCAGGTGTTGCAGCCGCGGATCGTGAATCTGAACGAGCTGCTGGGCGGACTGGACAACATGCTGCGGCGGCTGATCGGGGAGGACATCGACCTGCGCTTGGCTCCGGCGGGGGACCTGGGGCGGGTGAACGCCGATCCGGGGCAGATTGAGCAGGTGGTGATGAACCTGGTGGTGAATGCGCGAGACGCGATGCCCGACGGCGGCGTGCTCACCATTGAAACCCACAACCTGGAACTGGACGAAAGCTACGCGTTGGCGCACAGTCCGCTGAAGCCCGGCAAGTACGTGGCGCTGGTGGTGAGCGACAACGGCGTAGGGATGGACGCGGAGACGCGCACGCGGCTGTTCCAGCCGTTCTTCACGACCAAGGCGCAAGGCAAGGGTACGGGCCTGGGCCTGACAACGGTTTTCGGCATCGTCAAGCAGAGCGGCGGCGGCGTGGAGGTGTACAGCGAACCGGGCAAGGGCACGTCGGTAAAGGTGTATCTGCCGCGGGCGGATCAGCGGGCCGCGGACGAAGAGGCGGCGCCTTTGGCGAAGACGGGGCGCGGCCACGAAACCATCCTGTTGGTGGAGGACGAGGAAACGGTCCGCAGGCTGATGCGCGAAACGCTGCGACGCCAGGGCTACCAAGTATTGGATGCGCCGAGCGGGGCCGAGGCGCGGCGGATCGGCATCGGCTACCGGGGGCCGATTCACCTGCTGATCACGGACGTGGTGATGCCCAAGGAGAGCGGCCGGCATCTGGCGGCGGGCCTGGCGCCGCACCGTCCGGAGATGAAAGTGCTGTTCATGTCGGGGTACGCCGACCACGCCGTGGTCAACAGCGGACTGTTGGCCGGCGATGCCGCGTTCATCGAGAAGCCGTTCACGCCGGCGGGGCTGGCGCGAAAGGTGCGGGAAGTTCTGGAAAGCGCCAACGGCGAGACCAGCCAGCGGGCGGGGGGTTAAGCACAGGTCCGCGTGCTACGTTGGGAGCCATGAAGGCTCCGGAAATCCTGGCCCAAATCACGTCTATCGGGATCGTGCCGGTGGTGCGCACGTCCAGCGCGGAGAGCGCCATTCAGGCGATCGAAGCCATCTATCGCGGCGGGATCCGCGCCGCGGAAATCACCATGACGGTGCCCGGCGCGGTGCGCGCGCTGGAGAAGATCGCGGACGAGTTCGGCGGCAGGATCGTGCTGGGCGCGGGCACGGTGCTGGACCCGGAAACGGCGCGCATCTGCATGCTGGCGGGCGCGGAGTTCCTGGTCACGCCCAGTTTGCGGCCGGCCACCATCGAGATGGCCAAGCGCTATTCCAAAGTGATCTGTCCGGGCGCGCTCACGCCCACGGAAGTGCTGACGGCGTGGGAGGCGGGCGCGGACGTGGTCAAGATTTTCCCATGCGGGAATGTGGGCGGGCCGAAGTACATCAAGGCGCTGAAGGGGCCTTTTCCGCAGATCGAGATGATTCCTACCGGGGGTGTGAACCTGGAAACGGCCGGGGAGTTTCTGAAGGCGGGGGCTTGCGCGGTGGCGGTCGGCGGGGAGCTGGTGGATGCGAAGCTGATCCGCGAGGGGCGGTATGACTTGATTGAAGGGCGGGCGCGGGAGTATCTGGCGGTGATTGCGAAGGCGCGGGGGGAAGCATCTGGCGCGGGGGATTAGGCTACCTGTAGGGAGGGTATGGCAATCAAATCATTCGCAACCAGCGTCGCCAGAGGCCTCTACGAAGCCACGCGAAAGGCATATTTGGCCGCTGATAAACGCAGATAAACGCGGATAAAACAGTGCGCTGGAAATCTGGTATATTCGTGGGGAATAACGACATCCAACAGTTTTCGTAACGTTCGAAAAGACACGAGCTCTGGTCACGACCGAAAGGAGTGTGTGCAGTGAGTGCAAAGAACGATTCCGAAGTTCCCGGCAAAACCAAACGGGGCGTCTCGCGGCGCGGATTCATTCGCGGGGCGGGTATCGGCGGCGGCGTTTTGGGCGCGGGAATATTCGACAAGCAGGCCGTGGCGGCCCCACCGGCCGGCGGTTTCATCGGCCCCGGCGCTGTTCCCATCACGCTCAAGATCAACGGCAAGCCGCAAACGCTTAATGTGGAGCCGCGCGTCACGCTGCTGGATGCGTTGCGCAATCACCTGGAATTGACCGGCTCGAAACGCGTCTGCGACCGGGCGACCTGCGGCGCTTGCACCGTGATTGTGAACGGCAAGTCCGTTTACAGTTGCACGGTGCTGGCGATCGACGCCCAAGGCAAAGATATTCAGACGATCGAAGGCATCTCCAACGGCAAGCCGCATCCGGTGTCGGAAGCGTTCGTGAACAACGACGGGCAGCAGTGCGGTTACTGCACTCCGGGATTCGTGATGGCGGCCAAAGCGTTTCTGGACCACAATCCGAACCCATCGTACGAAGAAGTGAAGGAAGGATTGTGCGGCAACCTGTGCCGCTGCGGCACCTATGTGGGTGTGCGGCAGGCAGTCCTGGAAGCCGCCAAAGAGATGAAGGGAGGCCGCCATGCCTGATTACAGTTGGCCTCCGATGGATAAACGGCGGGTGATCGGGAAGCCGACCAAGCGCCGCGACGGACTCGAGAAGTCCACCGGGAAGGCGAAGTATTCATCCGATCTGAAGCCGCCGGGTATGCTGTTCGGCGCACTGCTGACGTCGCCCTACGCGCATGCGCGCATCACCAGCATCGATACCAGCGAAGCGGAGGGCATGAAAGGCGTCACCGCGGTGCGCGTGATCAACGGCGCAGGCAAAGAAGTGCAGTGGGAAGGCGCGGAGATCGCGGCGGTGGCGGCGGAAAGCGAAGAACTGGCCAACGATGCCGTGCGCAAGATCAAAGTGCAATTTGAAGTTTTGCCGCACCTGGTGCGGGAAGACGATCTGGCCAAGGCCGGCAATCGGGCCAAGGCGGCGGGCGAACAGGTGACAGGCGATCCCGACAAGGCGTTCCAGGAAGCGGATGCGGTGTCGGAAGGAACCTACGGCATCCCGGTGATCACGCACTGCTGCCTGGAGTCGCACGGGAATATCGTGGAGTTCAACGGCGACCATGTGAAGCTGTGGCCGTCCACGCAGAACGTTTCGGGAATCGGCGGCGATCTGGGCAAGTCGCTGGAGGTGGCGGCGGCCAACGTGCACACGGAGATGCAATACATCGGCGGCGGATTCGGGAGCAAGTTCACGTCAGATCTATGGGGCGTGGAAGCGGGGCGCCTGTCGAAGGCCAGCGGGGGCAAGCCCGTGAAGCTGTTCCTGGATCGCGCGACGGAATTGCAGATCGGCGGGAACCGGCCTTCGGCATACGCGACCGTGAAGGTGGCGGCCAAGAAGGACGGCACCATCACGGCGTGGCAGTCGAATTCATGGGCTACGGGCGGCATGACCGGCGGCGGAATGCCTCCGCTGCCGTACGTGTTCACGGACATTCCGAACAAGCGGCTGAATCACACGGCGGTGGCGGTGAACGCGGGCGGCGCGCGGGCCTGGCGGGCTCCGAACCATCCGCAGGCGTCGTTCATCACCTGCTCGGCGCTGGAAGACCTGGC
>DATGGM010000320.1:0-19758 GCA_035308525.1 Bryobacteraceae bacterium | reverse complement strand
CGAACTCCTCCACCTCCAGCCGCACCAGTTCCAGGATGTCCGTCTCCACCATGTCGGCCTTGGTCAGCACCACGATTCCGCGCGGAATGCCCAGCAGCCGGCAGATATCGAAATGCTCGCGGGTCTGCGGCTTGATGGATTCATCGGCGGCGATCACGAACAGCACCAGGTCGATGCCGCCCACTCCCGCCAGCATATTCTTGACGAAGCGCTCGTGGCCCGGCACGTCCACGAAGCCCAGCCGCAGCGTCGGCGTCAATTGCAGGTGCGCGAAGCCGATATCGATGGTGATGCCGCGGCGCTTCTCTTCTTCCAGCCGGTCCGCGTCGATGCCCGTGAGGGCTTTCACCAGCGCGGTCTTGCCGTGATCGATATGGCCGGCGGTGCCGGCGATGATGTTCTTCATGCCGCTGGCGCAGCCGTCAACCACCCAGCCTCTGGCGCACGCATTCCATCATACGCGCCGGATCCGTGATCCGCAGCGCTTCGAAACCGGCCGCGCGGGCGCTCTCCATCCCCGGCGGCGAATCCTCCACCGCCAGCGCGCTGCGGATCCCCAGGCGGCTACCCGCCAGCAGATACGGATCGGGAGCCGGCTTGTGACGCTTCACGTCGCCTCCGCCCACCACCGTCGAGAGATACTGCAGGATGCCGGCCGCCGCCATGGGCGGCTCGATCTCGGCGTGCGCGCTCGAGGACACCACCGCCAGTTTGTAACGCTCCGACAGCTCCCGGAAGAAATCCGCCAGGCCGTCGGCGAACGGCGGATGGACCGCCATCCTCTCGCGGAACATCTCCCTCTTCAGCGCGTACCGCTCCCACAGCCTGGCCGGATCGAGCGGCGGATTCGCCAGACTGGCGAAGATCGGCATCATGGCGCTGTCGGCCGCGCCCACGCAATGCGCCGCGTAGACCTCCCAGGTCACCGGGACGCCCAGCGGGGCCAGCGCTTCACGCCAGCAGTCGCAGTGCACCGGCTCGCTGTCTACCAAAACGCCGTCAAAATCGAAGAGGATGGCTTCAAACTCAGGCATGCCGTGGAAAGAACCAGTTTAACAACGCCGGTTCATTCCGCGCGAATCGCCGCCAGCGGATCGATACGCGCCGCCCGCCGCGCCGGCACCAGCGCCGCAATGGCCGACACTACCGCCAGCGCCAGCATAGCCCCTCCCAGCGTGATGGCATCCATGGGACTCACGCCGAATAAGACCGCGCGCAGCAGCCGCCCGGCCATCCAGGTCAGCCCGAGCCCCGCCGCCCCGCCGATGGCCAGCAGCCGTCCCACGCCCGCCACTAGTTCGCCCACAATCTGGCGGGGCCGGGCGCCCAGCGTCATACGGACCCCGATCTCCCGCGTGCGCGCCGTCACCACCTGGCTCACCAGGCTATAAAGTCCCACTGAAGCGAGCAGCATGGCGGCCAGCGCGAAGACCATCACCACGCCGCTTTTCAGCCGCGGCTCGTCCAGTGATTCGTCGAGCACCTCGGAAAGCGTCTTCAGCCCGAACACCGCGCGCGCCGGATCGATCTGGCGCACGATGGGACGGATGGCCTGTTCCAGCGGCAGCGGGCTGCCATGTGCCCGCACTACGTATTCCGGATCGGGCCAGCCGCCCGGTGAGATGCACATGTAGAAATACGGCCCCGGCGCCACGTTCAAGGCATCCTCGCGCAGATCGCCGGCGATACCCGCTATCTCGATGGCTGGCGCGTCGGACGGCCCGCCCACGTCCAGCATCCGCAGATGCTCCCCCACCAGGTTGCGCCCCTGGCCGTACAACTCCACGAACCGCCGGTTCACCAGCGCCTTCGCGGGCTGCCCCGGCCCCAGCTTGCGCAAGTCGGGACAATCCTCTCCCGCCAGGATAGGCGCGCCCAGCGACTGCAGATAACCGCGCGAGATGCTGCGCTCGCCGGCCGTGATCTTGCGGTTGTCGCCCGAGAGCGACACCTGGTAGCGCAGCGTGGCGCCGCTGGCCGGCAGGAAGTTGGCGAACCCGGCAGTCTCCACGCCGGGCGTGCGGCTAAGCCGGTCGAGTAGCGCTTCCTGCATCTGTCCGACCCGGGTGCGATCCTCGTTCCACGCTGCGCCCATGTGGAAGGTGAGGGTATGGCCGGCGTCGAAGCCCGGATCCACTCGCGCCAGATTGTAGTAACTGCGCAGCATCAGTCCGGCGCTGGCCAGCAGTAGCACCGTCAGAGCCACCTGCGCTCCAACCAGTACCCGCTGCCAGCGGTGGCTGCTTCCCGAACCGCCGCGGCCCGCCTGCGCCAGGATGGCGGCCAGGTTCGCGCGCATGGCCGCCATGGCGGGCAGCATCCCGCAGAGCATGGCTGCGCCCGTTCCGGCCAGCGCCGCAAAGGCCAGCGCCGGCCAGCCCAGATCGAATACGGAGCGCTGCCCCACCAGGTCGCGCGAGGCTTGTAGTGCGCTAAAGAACTTTCCCAGAGACTGCAGCAGCCAGCCCGCCACGGCGCAGCCCACCGCCGCTCCCAGCACGGCCATGAGCGCGATCTCCCGCATCACTACTCCGAGCACCTGCATGCGTGTTGCGCCGATGGAGCTGCGAATGGCCATCTCCCGCGCCCGCCGCTGGAGTTGTGTGAGCATCAGGCCGGCGATGTTGGCCACCGCGATCAACAGCAGCAGGGCGACCGCGCCAAAGACAAACAGCAGTGTCTTGCGGTAGTCTCCCACCCGCATCTCTTTCAGGCTGCGCACCAACGCCGACCATCCTTTGTCGGTCCCCGGATACAGTTCCCCAAGCTGCCGCTGGACGCGCGCCAGGTCCGTCTGCGCCTGCGCGATGGTGACGCCGGGCTTCATGCGTCCCGTCCCCGCATAGAACCGGGCTTCGCGAATCCGCATCAGGAACGCATTCACCTGCGCCGGAAGCCACACGTCGATGGCGGAGCTGGCGAATTCCGGGGGCATCACGCCCACGATGGTGTAGCCGGTTCCGCTCAGCACCAGCCGGCGGCCCACCGTCTCCGGCGCTTGATGGTAGCGGCGGGTCCAGAGCGTGTAGCTGATCACGGCGGAAGTAGGTCCGCCGGCCTGGTCTTCTTCAGGAGTGAAGGTGCGGCCGGCGAGCGCCTTAGTCCCGAACACCCGGAAATAGCCGGGGGAAACCCGCCGCCCCGCCAGCCGCGCGGGCTCTCGCTCGCTGGTGTCGGTGACATTTTCCGTATAGCTGGCGGCGATCCCCTCGAAGGTGCGGTTCATGCGGTTCCACTCGTCCAGGCGCACCGGCGCGATCAGGCTTTCCGGCTCGCTCTTCGACGGGCTGGCCTCCAGCACCGAGACCAGCCGGCCGGAATCCGGGTACGGCAGGGGTTTCAGCAGGATCCTGTCCACCACGGAAAAGACCGCGGTATTGGCTCCGATTCCCAGAGCCAGGATGGCCACCACGGCGGCCGCGAACCCCTTGCGCCGGGTGAGCGAACGCAGAGCCAGTTTCCATTGCTGCATGTGTGTATGACGCGTCGGCCGGCCGCGGGTTAGGCGGCGCGCGAGCCGCTATAATAAGAGATAAGAGGCTCCGATATGACACCAATGCAACGCATCCAGGAATTCCTGGAGCTGAAACGTTTCGCGTTCGTGGGCGTCTCGCGCCAACCCAACGACTTTTCCCGGACGCTTTTCCGGGAGCTTGTGGCCAGAGGATATCAACCGGTGCCGGTAAATCCGGATGTCACGGAGTTGGACGGCCAGCCATGCTACCCGCAACTGGGAGACATTCAGCCCCCAGTGGACGCAGCTCTATTCATGACCGCGCCGGCGGTCACGGACGTGATCGTGCAGGAGTGCCCGGATGTGGGTATCAAGCGCGTCTGGATGTTCCGCGGCGCTGGCCAGGGGGCCGCGACCAGGGCGGCCATCGGGTACTGCGAGTCACACGGCATTTCGGTGATTCCCGGCGAGTGCCCGTTGATGTTCCTGCCCGGCGGGCAGTGGTTCCATCGGGTGCACGGGTTCGTGCGCAAGATCGCCGGATCGTTTCCACGGTAATTCACGTCATCACATCGAATGCGGCCCTGGCGATTCGGGCGATCGTCCGTTCTCTGTCCGCCAGATCCCGCCGGCTGCCCTTGATGTAAACCGCCACCGCCAACCGCCCCGCCCGCCCGGGCAGCGTGACCACTCCCACATCGTTGGTGCCGCCGTTCAGGCCGCTCGCGCTGCCGGTGGTCCCGGTCTTGTGGGCGACTATCACGCCTGCGGGCAGCATTCCCTTGATCCGTGCCGTACCGGTCGTGGTGCCTTCCATGATCGCGATGATGCGCGCCGTCGACGCTGCCTGCAGCAGTTCGCCGCGAAAAAGCCGCCGCAACAGTTCGATAGTCGCGTTGGGCGTGGCCGTGTCGCGCGGATCGGCGATGAAGCGCTGCATAGCCTTCAGCTTCGCCGCCGGCGTGGGTCCCGACGCGTCCCGGTTGCACTGTCGCTCGCTGCGGTCGATCCGCATGCCATCCACGCCCCAGCCGTGCAGCCGCGCGGTGATCGGCGCGCCGCCGCCTCCAATCCGGTACAGAGTCTCGACGGCCGTGTTGTCGCTCGTCGCCACCATGAGGCGCAGCAATTCATCCAGCGAAAAGCGCTTCTGTGCCGGCCAGCGTTTGGCTACTTCGCTGAAATCCCGGACCACGTCGCCGGGTAACACTTCGATTTCCGCGCCGCGCGCGAGCTTCCCCTCGTCGGCCATCGCCAGGATGTGCAGCGCGATGGGCAGCTTGCAGACGCTCGCCAGGGGGAACCGGTCGTCGCCGTCGAAGCTCACCTTCTGACCGGAACCCAGATGTAACGCGGACGCTCCCACGGTTCCGTCCATTCCCGCCGCGATTTCCCGCCAGCGGCCGGCGGGCGTTTCCGCAGGCGCCGCCGACAGGCCCGCGCCAAATAGATAGAGGCACTCCCTCCGCGTAAAAAGCATCAAGATTGCTCCGAGCTCCGGCGTGCGTGCACGGCGTGCATCAGACCCCCGCCCGCCACTCCGGCGGCCACGGCTGCAGCGCAGAACGGCATCTCCGATTTCAGGCCCTCACGGTCTGCCCGCTGCGCAGCGCCTGATTGCCCAGGTGACCCGTGCGGGCCGAGGCGATCCCCACCGCCACCGGCGCGTTCGGCTCCTTCCGCGAACGGATGCAATCGAGAAAGTTCTCCATGTGGTCGATGGCGCCGTCGTGCGTCGACTGCACCTCCTGCGCGACATCTTTCAGATCGGGCAACTCGGTGTATCTGGGCTGCTCGGGATACACGCCGAAGCCGCCGCGATGCAGCCGCATCAGCGCCTTGGTGCCGTGGAAGATCAGACCGCCGCCTTCCAGATACCCCATCAGGCTGCAATCGAAGTTCACCAGGAAGTTGCCGGGATAATGAAACGCGGCGTTGACCGTGTCGGGCCACTGCCATTCCGGGATGACGTACTTGCCCCCCATGGCCTGGGCATCCAGCGGCGTGTCGTTGCCCATGTACCATTGCGCCACGTCCACCCAGTGCAGGAACAGATCGGTCAGGGAGCCGCCGCCGAAATCCCAGAACCAGCGCCAGTTCACATAACGCTCCTGGTCGAACGGCTGATCCGGAGCGTTGCCCAGAAACATCTTCCAGTCGATCTTGGAGCTGTCGACGGGCTTGCGCGCGCCTCGCCCCTGCAGGTGATTCTGATACCAGTACGTGCGAATGAAGGTGACCTGGCCCAGCCCGCCGCCGGCCACGATCTCGCGGGCCTGTTGGAAATGCGGCCAGCTTCGCTGCTGCATGCCGGTCTGCACCACGCGCTTCGATTCCGCGACCGCCGCGCGCAAGGGCTCGCCTTCCTCGATGCGGTGCGTCACAGGCTTCTCCACGTACACATCCTTGCCCGCGCGCACGGCCTCGATGGTCATGGGGACGTGCCAGTGATCCGGCGCGCCGATGACTACCGCGTCGATATCGGGCATTTCCAGCAGCTTGCGGTAATCGCCGAACTCCCGCGCTTCGGGCGCCACCTTTTCGCGCGCCTCCGCCCGGTGGAGTTCGTTCACGTCGCAGATGGCCGCGATCTGGCTCGAGCCGCTCTTGTTCAGCACGCTCAGCAGATACTGGCAGCGCCCGCCGGTTCCGATGCCGCCGATCCGAACGCGGTCGTTGGCGCCCAGGATGCGCCCGTAAGAAGCGGCCGTGGCCAGCGCCGCGGCCCGCATGAAGTCACGCCTGTCGGTCACCATAGTGCCTCCTATGCGTACATGCCTTCCAATTTCCACGGCGCGCGATACTCGCGCACCAACATGCGGTTGGCCTCGTCGTTGCCCACGAACCGCTCGGCCTGCGGGTCCCAGCGCAGCTTCTGCTGCATGCGCAGCGCGATGTTGCCCAAATGGCAGGCAGTGGTGACGCGGTGGCCGATCTCTATGTCCGCTACCGGCAATTCGCGCGACTTCATGCAGCGCAGGAAATTCTGCACGTGCGGGACGTGCTGCACCGATGTAGTGCCGCGGCCCGCTACGCCTTCCAGTTCGTAATACATGCTGATGCCGGTGAGATCGTCGAAAGCCGCGCGGAACGAGATGCCGCCGGGCTCGGTGTGGTCCCTCATCTGCGGCGTCACTTCATAACCGGCACGGTCCACGAACAGCGTGCCGCGGGTGCCGTGAAACTGGATGCCGTAGCTTCCGAAGGGCTTGTGGCCGGCGTCGCCGTTGTGGCCGTACGAATTGTGATGGAGGGCGGTGTAGTGTACCAGGAAGCCCGGATATTCCCAGGTGACTTCGTGCGTGTCGGGCGTATCGCGGCGGTCCTTGACGTAGAACTTGCCGCCCGACGCGGTCACCGCCATCGGCCGGTCCACCCCCATGGCCATGTGCACGATGTCCACCAGATGCACGCCCCAGTCCGCGATGCGCCCGCCGCCGTATGCGAAGAACGAGCGCCAGTTGCCCAGAAAATGAGCTGGGTTAAAGGGAACCTTGGGCGCCGGCCCCAGCCAGAAATCGTAATCCAGACCGTCCGGCGGCTCGGAATCGGGCGGCGTGCCCAGCCCTTCCGGCGAATCCGTTTCGTGTATCCAGGTCTGGACGTAATGAATCTCGCCGATTTCGCCGGAACGCACGATCTGCGCGGCGCGCTGGAAGTGCGAGCCGGAGCGCTGTTGCAGGCCAACCTGCACGATGCGCTGGTTGCGGCGGGCGGCCTCCACCATCAGGCGTCCCTCCCGCACGACGTTGGAGACGGGCTTTTCGACGTACACGTCCTTGTGCGCGTCGCACGCCGCGACGGCGATGAGCGGATGCCAGTGATCCGGCGTGGCGACCACCACGGCGTCCACCGCGCGGTCGTCCAGGACCTTGCGGAAATCGGTGTACGTGCGGGCTTTGCCCTCAGTGAGCTTCTGGGCGGCCTGCAGATTCGGCTGGTAGACATCGCACACCGCGACGATCTCGGCTTCAGGCTGCTTCTGGAAGTCGGCCAGGTCCATGCGGCCCATGCCGCCGCAGCCGATCACGCCAATGCCGATGCGATCGTTGGCCGCCGCGCGCGCTTGTGACAAAGCGCCCGTAGCCGCGGCGCCCGCCATAGCCGCCTTCTTGAAGAGTTCTCGTCGATTCATGGACGTTCTCCCCCTTGTTTGGACTAGCGTGGGACTTACATTCTACCGCCGTTGGGCCGCTCTCCAGCGATGGAAGGCTAGTTGCTCAGTTTCGATCGCATCATGAACATACTGACAACGTTTACCCTGATTGGGTTCCTGACCGCGGTGTCCAGTTGGGCGCAGGTGCAGCATGAAGCGGTTGCGCGGGGCAAGTATATCGTGGAGTCCGTCTCAATGTGCGAATTGTGCCACACGCGCCGCGGCGAGAATGGCCTGCCTGACGAAGCCGACCGCCTGATGGGCGGACCGGTTCAACTCAAACCCACGTATCCAGCGCCGAACTGGGCCATCAAGGCGCCGCGCCTTGCGGGCGGCCCGCCGGGGACCGATGCCGACTTCATCAGGCTCATGATGACCGGAATTGCGCGCACCGGAAAGCCTCCTGATCCTCCCATGCGGCAATTCCACATGACGCGCGAAGACGCCGAAGCGGTGCTCGCGTATTTAAAGTCGCTGGGGGCGGGCAAATGACGATATGGCCAGCCATGCCACAATCCTGCTGCTGTCGTCACCCGGAATGGCCGGACTGGCCACGGTGTAATGACCTACCGCGTCATGATGATTGCGGGGTCGCCCTACAACAAGCTGATCGCGGTCAATGGAGCGGCGCTGATATCAACGGGAACGCCGCCAGGACAATGCGCTGATGCGGGAGATGGTGAAGGCCATCAACTTCCGCCTGGTGGGCGAGGATACCGTCGATGGCCGCCGCTGTTTCGTGCTGTAGGGCGCACCCGGGCCCGGCTATCGCCCGGCCAGCCGCGACACCCGGGTTCTCCTGGGCATGCGCGGGAAGATGTGGATCGACGAACAGCAATATCAGTGGGTAAAAGTGCAGGCCGAGGTCTTTCGGCCGGTGACTTTCGGGCTGTTCGTCGCGCAGGTGGAACCCGGAACCGAGTTCGCGCTGGAGCAGAAGCCGGTTGCCCCGAATTTATGGCTGCCTAGTCATTTCTCGATGCAGGTGAAGGCCAGGGTGCTGCGATATTGGTCGCACAATTCCGCCGACGATGAGACGTATTGGGATTACAAACCTGCGGGCTAATCACTCACCTTTTCAGGAACACGCGCAAAACGGGGCGACCCGCGCCGCTTGAATCTAAGGAGTTCCTCGCTCGTATGGCGGCGCGGCAAAACGCGCCCCTTTGCGCTTTTCAGGAGCACGCGCAAAACGGGGCGACCCGCGCCGCTTGAATCTAAGGAGTTCTTCGCTCGTAGGGCGGCGCGGAAGGCGTTGTTCAGCAAGGGCCCGGGGTCGCGTCCAGCGTAGGGGAAGGGACGACCGGACCTCGTGGTACGGATTCGGCGAAGTGCATGGGCTGCACGGGTTTAAGCGGCGCGGCCCGCAACGTACAGGCAGCCGCCACGAGCGGGGCTGGGGTGTTCACTTCCTGCTTATAACATCCTTAATCAGGTGGCCAGTCGAAATTCGGTGCAACGGATGCTAACATATGCTTGAACTCTCCCGTTAAGAATTGCGTCTAATCATCGTCGGCCATTTAGGAGTCTCGACTCGTGAAGCGTAAATGGAAAATCCTCATCACCATTCTGGTTGTGCTCATCCTGGCTATCGGCGTTTATGCCAGCACCGTCTACAGCAAGCGCGGCGTGGTAGCGGTCCAAACCGGAAAGGTGGTTCGCGGCGATCTGACGGCTCTGGTCACCGCATCGGGCGAGATTAAGCCCAAGAATTACATCAACATAGGCGCCAACGCCATCGGCACGCTCACCGAGATTCTCGTGAAAGAAGGCGACCGTGTCCGCAAAGGACAACTGGTGGCGCGGGTGGAGAATATCCAGCCCGAGGCTCAGGTAAACTCCCAGAAAGCCGCGGTCAGCTCCGCGGAAGCGGATTCCAACGCTTCCGAGGCGGGCCTCAAAGTGGCGGACGAGAACCTCCGCACCCAGCAGGCCATGATCGACCATTCGCAAGCGGATCTGGACCATGCCAGGCTGGACTACGAGCGCGCCCAGCAGCTTTTCAAGGACCAGCTCCTTTCCAAGCAGGACTTCGACGCCCGCAAGGCGACTTATGATGCGGCTGCGGCGGCCCTGGTGGAACAAAAGACCCGGCTGGATCAGGCCCGTTCGCAGCGGGAACAGCAGGCGGCGCAGCTTTCCGCCACACAGCGCCGCGTAATGCAGGCCAAGGCGACCCTTACCCAGGTCGCCGACATGCTGCACAAATACGATTCCTATGCGCCCCTGGATGGGGTGGTCACCAACCTTCCCGTGCGCGTGGGCGAGACGGTGGTGCCCGGCGTGACGAACCTGGCGGGCAGCAACATCATGACCATCGCCGACATGTCGCTGATCACCGCCGAGGTGAAGGTGGATGAAACCGACATCGTGAGCGTGTCGCTCAACCAGAAGGCCGACATCACTATCGACGCCATCCCCAACAAGACGTTTAAGGGCCACGTGATCGAGATCGGCAACACGGCCATTCTGCGCTCCACCGGTCTGGCCGCTTCCCAGAGCGCGGTCTCCAGCCAGGAAGCCAAGGATTTCAAAGTCGTGGTCGCCATGGACGATCCGCCGGATGAGGTGCGTCCCGGCTTGTCCTGCACCGCGAAGATCACCACGGCCACCCGCCAGAAGGCCCTGACGATTCCCATTCAGGCGCTCACCATCCGGCAGAAGGGCGATCTGGAGGTAAAATCCAAGACTCCCGGCGGCGTGCAGGCCGCCACCGCCGCCAAACTCACGCCGGCCGAGGAGAAGGCCAGAAAAGAAGAAGTCCAGGGCGTATTCGTGATTTCCGGCGGCAAGGCTGAATTCCACAAAGTGGACACCGGCATCACCGGCGCCACGGACATCGAGGTCTTGAGCGGTCTGAAGGAAGGCGATGAAATCGTCACGGGCAGCTACCAGGTGATCCGGACGCTGCGCAACGAAGCCCAGGTGAAGGTGGATAACAAGACGCCCATGCCGCAGAAGGCTTGACGCGCAAGATCGAGAATTCCAAATGGCACAGGCACTCGCAGAGAAAGAGCTTATCGAGCGCGGCGAGCAACTGAAGCGCGACGGCATCGTGATCCGCACTTACGACTTGTGGAAGACGTACGTGATGGGCGACCAGGAGATTCACGCGGTCTCGGGCGTGGACATCACCATCAAGCGGGGCGAGTACGTGGCCATCATGGGACCGTCGGGATCCGGCAAGTCCACCCTGATGAACCTGATCGGCTGCCTGGATACCCCCACCAAGGGGCAGTATTACATCAATGGCCGCCTGGTCAGCGAGATGACGGATGACGAGCTGGCGCGCATCCGCAACAAGGAAATCGGTTTCGTTTTCCAGACGTTTAACCTCCTGCCGCGCGCCACTTCCCTGCACAATGTGGAGCTGCCGCTTATCTACAGCGGCACGACTTCGCAGATGCGCCTCGAACGCGCCAAAGCCGCCTTGCGCCAGGTGGATCTGGAGCCGCGCATGTACCACAAGCCCAATGAGCTGTCAGGCGGCCAGCGCCAGCGCGTGGCCATCGCGCGAGCCTTGGTAAACGATCCCTCCATCCTGCTGGCCGACGAGCCCACCGGGAACCTGGATAGCGCCACCGGAAACGACATCATGGCGCTCTTTGAACGGCTCTACGAGCAGGGGAACACCATCGTGCTGGTGACGCACGAGAACGATATCGCCATGCACGCTCATCGCGTGATCCACATCCGCGACGGCAAAGTGGAAAAAGACGAGCAAGTGCGCTGATCAGCGCACTACCGTGATTCGCGCGAAACCTTCCTTTTCTTCCGGCGGCACGAGCTTGGCGGCCATGCGCTCCAGAGCGTCGCCGGGGACCACCCGGTCGCGGCGCAAATTGCGTTCGCGGCACACCTCCAGCGGCACGTCGAAGTACAGCGCTTCGGCCCGGCAGCCGTACCATCGCGCGATCTGGATATACGGCTGGCGCTCCTCGGGCGTCAGGTGGGTGGCATCCATGTAGGTGGCCGGCAGCCCGATCGCCAGGCGGTGCCGCAGCAGATAGCGCATCGTTAGGAACACGCGCGCGTGAATGGTCTGGTCGGTGGCGTCGCCGGTCAGCACCTGCCGGATCCAGTCCGACGAAATGCCCACGATCCCCTGCCGCTTCAGCCACGTGGATTTGCCCGACCCGGGCAGGCCCACCATCACGACAATGCTTTGTTGAAGGGCCAATCAGCACCAATATCGCACGGTGCAATGCTGTATCGTAAAGCGTTGGAGATCTCATGATCCGCAAAGTGCGTTGGGGCGTCCTGGGCGTCGCCGACATCGCCGTGAAGAAGGTGATTCCCGCCATGCAGCGCGGCGCATGGTCGGAGATCGCCGGCATCGCCTCGCGCGATCTGCTGAAGGCCCGGCAGGCGGCGCGCGCGCTCGGCATTCCGAAAGCCTACGGCTCGTACGAAGAACTGCTGGCCGATCCTGAAATCGAGGCCGTCTACAATCCGCTGCCGAACCATTTGCATGTGCCGTGGTCGGTACGCGCGGCCGAAGCCGGCAAGCACGTGCTTTGCGAGAAACCGCTGGCTCTGGATGCCGCCGAAGCCCGGCATCTGCTGGGAGCGCAGGCCCGCACCGGCGTCAAAATGGGTGAGGCCTTCATGGTGCGGACGCATCCGCAATGGGTGCGCACGCGCGATCTGGTGCGCGCCGGACGTATTGGGGAATTGCGCGCCATTCAGGGCTTCTTCAGCTACTTCAATCGTGACGCGGCGAATATCCGCAACGTGCGCAAGTGGGGCGGCGGTGGATTGATGGATATCGGCTGCTATCCCATCAATACGTCGCGCTTCATCTTCGGCGAGGAACCGCGCCGCGTGGCGGCGTTGATCGAGCGCGATCCCGAGATGGGCATCGACCGGCTGGCGTCCGGCATCCTGGACTTCCCCGCGGGCCAGGCGGCATTCATCTGCTCGACGCAACTGGTCCCCTATCAGCGCATGCAGTTCTACGGCACCCAGGGGCGCATCGAGATCGAAATACCGTTCAACGCGCCGCCGGCCACGCCCTGCCGCATCTTCCTTGATGACGGCTCGGACCTTTATGGCGCGAGCGTCGAAACCGAAAGCCTGCCCATATGCGACCAGTACACCATTCAAGGCGACCTGTTCTCGCGGGCCGTGCGCGGCGAGTGCGACGTCCCCGTGCCGCTCCAAGATGCCATCCGCAATATGGCGGTGATCGATGCCCTGTTCCGCGCGGCGGAATCGGGCAAGTGGGAGACCCCCTAGGGAGGAAGCTATGAGACAAACGTTATTGTGGGCGGCTGGCGCGCTGTTGCTGCCGATGGCAGCGGGTATCGTCCGCGCGCAGGAAGCGAGGCCGGCCGCGACGCCGCCGCCCCCACCGCCGGCGATGCAGCCGCAGGGCCCCCAGGTCGTTTCGCCGGAGGTCTCCGCGGACCGCCGCATCACATTTCGCATCCTCGCGCCGCAGGCCAAGGCGGTGGGTTTGCGGGGCGGCGACATTCAAGGATTACCGCGCGAAGGTCCGGCGTTTTCGAAGGAGGAGAGCGGCGTGTGGTCGGCCACGGTGGGGCCGATCGACCCTGGCGCATACCGCTACACGTTCCTGGTGGACGGCGTCCCCACCATGGACCCGCGTAATCCCGCGGTCAGCGAGTCGAACACCAACTCCTGGAGCCTGGTGTACGTGCCGGGAGCCGAATTCATGGACACCGCGCAGGTGCCCCACGGCGCGGTGGCCTCGGTGACCTACTATTCGACGGCACTCGGACGGTTCCGGCGCATGCATATCTACACGCCGCCGGGATATGAAGGCGGAGGCGGCAAGTATCCTATCTTTTACCTGCTGCACGGCGCGGGCGACTGCGACGACTCTTGGACCTCCGTGGGCCGCGCCGGATTCATCCTCGACAATCTGGTGGCCGCGAAGAAGGCGGCGCCGATGATCGTAGTGATGCCCGCCGGACATACGTCGGCGACCTTTCCCCAACCCGGAGCCGCGCGTCCCGCCCGCGATGAGTTCCTGGAAGATTTCGTGAATGACATCATGCCGTACGTAGAGAAGAATTATCGCGTGCTGACCGACCGGGCGCACCTGGCGATTGCGGGCCTATCGATGGGCGGCGGCCAGACCTTGAACATCTCCATGTCGCATCTGGACCGGTTCGCCTACATCGGCGTGTTCAGCGCCGGCCTGTTCGCGCCGCGCCGGCCCAACGCCGACCGCACCGCCGCGCCCGCGCTGCCGCCGGAGTGGGAAGAGCAGCACGCCGCCGTGCTGGACAACGCTGCGCTGAAACCGGGCCTCAAGCTGCTATGGTTCGGCACGGGCGCCAACGACTTCGTGATGCCGGTGACCAAGATCACCGTCGAGATGCTGAAGAAGCACGGCTTCGCGCCGGAGTTTCATGAAAGCGAAGGCGGGCACACCTGGGTCAACTGGCGGAACTATCTGCACGAGTTCGCGCCGCAGCTATTCCGCTGATCCGAGGCCGCCCTATGCTGAGATCCGTCGCGCTGTTGCTGGCGCTATTGGCCATAGCGCGTGCCCAGACGAACCCGGCCGCCGTCGCGGCGCATCAATGGCGCATGGCGCACGAGCAGGCCATCCTCGCGGAGTTCGAAGACCTGCTGGCGATCCCCAACCTCGCCGGCGACGCGCCCAACATCCGGCGCAACGCGCTGGCGGTGTCGGCGATTCTCGAAAAGCGCGGCGTCAAGACCCGGCTGCTGGAAGTGCCGGACGCGCCGCCGGTAGTGCTCGGCGAAGTCCATGCGCCCGGCGCCGCGCGCACCGTGATTTTCTACGCGCACTACGATGGCCAGCCGCTGGATCCCAAGGAATGGGCCACGCCTCCCTGGCAGCCCGTGCTGCGCGGCGACCGCCTCTACGCGCGATCGGCTTCGGACGACAAGGCGCCCATCATCGCCATTGCCGCGGCTCTCGACGCGCTGAAGGCCTCCGGCATTCCGCTGCACGCCAATATCAAGTTCGTGTTCGAGGGCGAGGAGGAAGCCGGATCGCGGCACCTGGGCGACATTCTCGCGAAATATAAAGATCTACTCGCGAGCGATGTCTGGCTGATCTGCGACGGGCCCGTGCACCAGAGCCGCCGCCAGCAGATCGTCTTCGGCGCGCGCGGCGTGACCACCCTGGACATCACCGTCTACGGCCCGCGGCATGAACTGCACAGCGGCCATTACGGTAACTGGGCGCCCAATCCGGCCATGATGCTGGCGCGGCTGCTGGCGACCATGAAGGATGACGAGGGCCGCGTCACCATCGACCATTTCTATGATGGCATCCAGCCCCTCAGCGAGACAGAGCGGCGCTCGGTGGCCGAGGCTCCGGATGTGGATCGCGACCTCATGCGCGAGTTGTGGCTGGGCCGAACGGAGGGCGGCGGCAAGAAGCTGGTCGAACTGCTGAACGCGCCCTCGCTCAATATCCGCGGCATGCGCGCGGCGCGCACGGGCGCGCAGGCCAGCAACGTGATTCCGGCCTCCGCCACGGCCACCATCGACATCCGCCTGGTCAAAGGGATCGATCACCAGACCGCCGCCCAGCGCGTGGTCGAGCACATCCGCAAACAAGGCTACTACGTGACGGACCGGGAGCCCGACGCCGATGCGCGCACGTCGCATCCCAAGGTGGCCAAAGTGGCTGTCGAGCCCGGCGGCTACAATGCCGCGCGCACATCCATGGACCTGCCGATCTCGCAGCTCGTCCTGCGGACCGCCGATGCGGCGCGCGGCCCGGTGGTGAAGCTGCCCACCATGGGGGGCAGCGTGCCGCTCTATATGATCGAAGAGACTCTGCACGCGCCGACGATCACCGTGCCGATCGCCAACCACGACAACAATCAGCACAGCTTCGACGAAAACATCCGCCTGCAGAACCTCTGGGACGGCATCGAGTTGATGGCCGCCCTGCTGGCCATGTAGAACCTATGGCATCACGGTCAGCGTGTTGGCCAAAGCCGGCAGCAACGACGAGTTGCTGCTATTGTTCTGAACCACCACCAGCCGCGCTCCCAAGGCCGCGTTGGCCGTGGTGACGGTAGCCGTGAGTTGCGTGCCGCTGCTGTTCACCTGAATATTGCTTACCGAGAACGCTTTGTCGCGGCCGGACATGAACGAGCTGCCGCCGCCGTTGCCATGGATATTTGCGGGGTTGACGATGACCACCCCGTTGGCGTTCTGCAGATTGGTTCCCGTGATGGTGAGCGTGATGGTGGCCGTGGCGCTGATGGTCACCGGCGACAGGGAGACGATCACCGGCGGGTTCTGGGCGTTGTTGTGGTCGCTGTGGTCGTCTCCGCCGTCGTCGCCGTTCATATCGCTGCGCACGCCGTTGATGCGCCCCGTAATCTGGTTAGTCGCCAGGTCCACCAGCACGATGGTGCCGCTGCCCTCGTTGGTGACCAGCAGCAGATTATCCACCGTGTCGACGGCCAGGGCGCGGGGCCCCAGGTCCACTTGAATCATCGCGGGAGGTCCGGCAGGCTGGCCCGTGGTCGCGTCGATCGAGACGTAAGACACCGCTCCGCCGGTCTGGTCGGCGAAGTAAGCTGTAGTTCCATTGATGGCGACATCGCTGGCTCCCCCGGATCGGGCGGGATTCACGTCGATGGTGGTGAACAACCCGCTGGTCAGATCCAACACCAGAGCTTCTCCATCGTCTCCCTCATCGGGTACGGCAATTACCGCGAACGTGGACCCGGGTATGAGTTGGATGGACGCGGGACGGATATCCTGGCCCAGCGTGATGGTGTTCGAGACCATAGATGTAGACAGGTTGATGACGCTCACGGTGCCGGAATCCTCATTCGTCACATAAGCGTTGGCGCCGGCGGCATCCACCGCCACGGTGTGCGGACCGTTCCCCACCAGCAGCGGGCTGCCGATCGGGCTTGCGCCGCTGATGCCGACGAAGCTCACCGAGGCCGCATCGCCGTTCACTACCACGGCCGTGTTGCCGGCAATGGCCACGCTGCGCGGCCCCAGGCCGACGGGCACCTGGGCGGTAACCGCGAAACTGGTCAGGTCGATGATGGCCACTTCCGCCAGTCCCCGCTCAGCTACCACGGCGATTGTCCCGGCGCTATTCACCGCGGCCGCTATGGGGCCCGCGCCGGTGGGCAATGCGATTACCTGTGTGACTTTGGCCTGCGAAACATCGACAACGCGCACCACATCGTCATTCTCGTCGAGCACCAGCGCCAGGCTGGTTCCGGGAACATAAGCGATGCCGGCTAGTTCGCGGCTGTTGGCGTGATTCTCCTGGTCGTCAGGAAAAGCACCCTCGCCGTGATTGGGAAGCAGAACCACTTCCACCGCATTACTGCTTTGCCCGCCGGATTGCACCACGACCTCGACGCGGCCCGCGCCCTGGATGGAGGCCGGCAACATCACATTGACCTGCTCCATGCCATCGCAGCAGGGCGATGCTCCGTAGAATTGGACGGTCACAGGCACTCCGCCTACGTTAACCACCGGGGCCGTAGCGACGCTGAGCCCGGTCATGAAGATCGCCAGGTAGGTGGATCCTTTCTCCGTAGTTACGCTGAAGGGGCCCAATACGAAGTCGACTGCGTTAGTGATGGCGCCATCGTGGGTGCCTGTTCCGAATGCCGAGAAGATGCCGGGCGGCGCGCTCAGGCTGATCGTCACAGTGCTGGAAAAAGTACCCGCGGCCGAGGTCACGGTCAGGGTCTGTTGGCCCACCGGCGTCTGAGTACTTAACACGGCGTTGATCTGAGTAGATGAAACGTAAAAGAGCGACGCGGCCACTCCGCCCACTGTCACGCCGGCGCCGCCTAGAGATTGAGGCGGTTGCGCCGGGTTGTCGGTGACCGCCACACCGGAAGCCAGGTGTGTGCCGAAAATAGCGACAATAGTGCCGGGCGCCAGCGAGGTATCGCTGACCATGGATGCCGCGTTCGCCACGTGGGTCACTTGCCCGTTGACTACAGCGGCGAGTACCGGCAGTAGCGCGACAGGTAAGAGTTTCCCCATAGTACGTAATACTTTCCTCATTATTCCCTCCTCGAGACAAGCGAGATTGCGTTCTTTTAAGTAACCTGAGAGCGAAGATAGAAAACGCGGCGAAGCAATGCAAGCGGAGTGCCACCGTCACGGATCGTCTTATGGCAACTTACTTGCCGACGGCGGGGAAGAGGACATATGAGACACGGCCGAACGATCAGTTTACTCGCTGTTCTGTTTCTGAGCGCCTGTGGCAATCACTCGTCGACGAGACAGGCGACCAGTTCGACGCCGCAACAGGCCGCCGGACAAGCTGCGGCCGCCGCCCCCGGCCAGACCCCGCCTGCCACCGCTAGTCAACCGGTGCCCGAGGTGACCGGGCAGGCGGTGCCGCAGGATCAGCCGCCGGGACCCGCTACCCAGGCGGGCGGGCCTCCGAATGCGCCCTCCGCCGGTGCGCCCCCGGCTCCGGCCCCAGCGAATCCGAATGCCTCCATGCCCGGCCAAAGCGTCGCGATTCCGGCCGGAACCGTATTCCGCGTGCGATTAGAGGAGACCCTGGATACGCGGCGCAACAGAGCCGGCGATCGTTTCACGGCAACCCTCGTGAGGCCGGTAGTGGAGAACGGGACGGCCATCATACCGCGCGGGGCGCGGTGCACGGGTCACCTGGCGGAGTCCAAGCCCTCGGGACGCCTGAAAGGCCACGCGCGGCTCATTCTCAGTCTGGATTCGTTTGAGTTGAATGGCAGGCCTTACGCCATCAAGACCACCGGCGTGGCGCGCCAAAGCGGCGGGCATAAGAAGCGCAATCTGGCGCTGATCGGGGGCGGAACGGGTGTGGGCGCGGCAGTGGGCGCCATTGCCGGCGGGCCCGCCGGAGCCCTCATAGGAGCGGGCGCGGGCGGCGCCGCGGGAACCGCCGGCGCAGTGATTACCGGCAAGAAAAACGTACGTTTGCCGGTGGAAACAGTGCTGGCGTTCTCACTGCGCGCGCCGGTGTCCGTGTCGGATTAGCGCAACGGACCCAGATTCTCGTACCACTTCAAATTGGCGGTAGCCGAGCCGATGCAGGCGATGTCGGGCCGGCCGTCGCCGTTCAGATCCGCGATGGCGCACGCGGCAGCCGCGATACTCGCATCGAGTACCGTGCTCGACCAGTGCGCTCCCTGGGCGTCCAGCGCGTAATATACCTTGACGCCCTTGCCGCGGTAGCCCGCGATCACTTCATCGCGGCCATCGCCGTTCAAGTCCGCGGTCCAGATGGTGTGGCCGTCGGACAGCGTGTCGTCGATCACTTGGCGCTGCCACCGGCCGGCGTTTTCGCGGTAGATGACGACCTGGTTGCCGTGCCACGGTTCGACGGCGGCCAGAAAGCGCTGCTTACCAAGCCGGCCCACGGCCACGTCACTCGATCCGGATTTGGGCCACGGCGCGGGGTCGCCCGCGGCAATCTCCGTGCGGGTCCAGCCGCCGCCCATGCCCAGTTTATACAGATGAATGCCTACGAAGCTGGCGGTCAGGATCGCGTCCCGGCCGTCGCCATCCCAATCCACGGGATAGATTCCGTGAACCACGCCTTCATCCTGCTCGGAGATGGTCTCGCGCTTCCATGCGCCTGGCCGGTAGAATACCAGCGGCGTGTGCGCGCGATCTTCCGGATGGCCGGCCGTGGCGGCGGTAAGCGGCTGGTTGACGACTACCTTCCTGCCGCTGCCATCGATATCCGCCCACCGCAGGCGATGTGAGGTAGGCAGGTGGTCGATCTCCCGGATCGTCCAGGGCTGGCGCGGGTCGCCATTGTGGCGCAGCACCGACACGATGCCGGTGCTCTTTTTGGCATCCATGGCGAAGCCGGACGCCAGTACGATTTCGGGTATGCCGTCGCCATCTATGTCCCAGGCCGCCAGGTTGATCATGCCGGAGAGGTTGGCGGCGATCACGTGGCGCTGCCAGCTGGGATTCTCGAACCACACCAGCTCGGTCATGCCGCTGGCCAGCGCGATCAGGTCGGGCTTACCGTCGTGATTCAAGTCCACCGCGACCACCTGGTAGCCGCCAGTCAGGCCGGTGGCGACAGTGTGCTCGGCGAAGCGCACGGGGGACTCCGGCTGCGCCGCTGGCGCGGACAAGAGCATCAGCACCCACGCCGCGCGGTTAGCCGATCGTTTCAGTGGACGCATTCCAA
>DATGGM010000319.1:0-55394 GCA_035308525.1 Bryobacteraceae bacterium | reverse complement strand
CGCGTGGAAGTGGTGCGGCGGCGTACGGATTACGAGCTGCGCAAGGCGCGCGAGCGGGAACATATCCTGCTCGGATTCCAGAAAGCCCTGGATAATCTGGACGAGGTGATCCGGCTGATCCGGGCGTCGCGGGCGCCCCGCGAAGCGCGCGATTCGCTGATCGCAGCCTTCCAATTCACAGAGAGGCAGGCGCAGGCCATCATCGAAATGCAGTTGCAGCGCCTGACCGGCATGGAGCGGCAGAAGATCATCGATGAGTTGGCCGACTTACAGCGCCGCATAGCCGAGTACTTGGAGCTGCTGGGTTCGGAAAAGCTGGTACGGGAACTCATCGTCAAGGAGCTGAAGGAAGTCCAGAGGCTGTATGGCGACGCGCGGCGCACCGAGATCATCGAGGACACCGGCGAGATCCGCCTGGAGGATCTGGTGCAGGTGGAGGACGTAGCGGTCACGGTGACGCACGGCGGTTATCTGAAGCGCACGCCCGTGGACACTTACCGCCGGCAATCGCGCGGGGGCAAGGGCCGCATCGGCATGGGGACGCGCACGGAGGATTTCCTGGAGCACCTGATCGTCGCCTCCACGCACAGCTATCTGCTGATCTTCACGGATAAGGGCCGGGTGTACTGGCTGAAGATTTACGAGATTCCGGACGCGGCCACCGCGGGCAAGGGCAAGCATCTATCGAACCTGATCAACCTGGAGCCGGACGACACCGTGAAGGCGTTCCTGGCGGTACGGGAGTTCACGCCGGACCAGTTCATCGTCATGGTGACCAAGCACGGCGTGATCAAGAAATGCGAGCTGACCGAGTTCGATAACCCCATGGCGCGGGGAATTATCGCGGTGTCGCTGGATGAGGGCGACGAACTGATCGCGGCGCGGCTGACCAGCGGCAAGAACTACATCTTCCTGGGATCGCACGACGGGCAGGCTATCCGGTTCGCGGAGGGCCAGGTGCGCGCCATGGGCCGCCCGGCGCGCGGCGTGCGCGCCATGGACCTGGCGGAAGGCGACTACCTGGTGGGCATGGAAATCGTGGAGGAGGAAGGCCTGATCCTTTCGATTTCCGAGAACGGCTTCGGCAAGCGCACCAGGCTGACCGATTACCGCCTGACAGCGCGCGGCGGCAAGGGCGTGATCAACATGAAGACCTCCACGCGCAACGGCAAGGTGGTGGCGATTCTCTCGGTGAAGGACGATTCCGATCTGATGATCGTGTCCAAGAACGGCAAGATCATCCGGCTGGAGTCTTCGGAGATCCGGCAGGCAGGCCGCTCGACCCAGGGAGTGCGTCTGGTACGCATGGAGGATGACGACCAGGTGGCGGCCGCGTCCGTGATTCCGGAAGCCGAGAGCGGCGAGGGGAAGAACGGGGAGAACGGGCAGCCGGAGTTGCCGCTGCAGTAACCTGTGCTATAAGAGTGATTCTCGCATTTTGGAGGCGACTTCCCGTTATTTGCCACCCCGTGAAGAAACTCTCGGATATTAAGGGTACTCCTTAGTGCGAAGGCGTCTCGGAGCCTACATAGCGCTCATTGAACCTGTCGTCCCGCCAAAAGCAACGGTACGAGACTGTACCGTATCACAATGATCATGTCGAGGGTACTCCCAAGGGGAATCGCTCGATGCTCGAACTGGCGAACGGATCGGAAATTACGCGCTTGGCGGTAAACCGCCCTCGCGCCCATCTGCGACGCTCAGGCTACCAGCGGCTACTCTGGCGCAACGACGGTCTAACTCGGTGCGCCGGCTGCCGCGCGGAAGCCTGGCAATACCGAAAAGGATTTCACCTCGAACGATAGTACAGGTAACCACGCGATCAACCCGGTCCAACTCGGCTATCCAGTTTTCGATTTGCGGCGTTGCCCTCATCAAATCGCTGATCGCGTTCGTGTCGAGGAGGTAAATCACTCGGGTGGCCACCGATCGAAGGCGCCTTGATCGCGTACCGGCAGGCGTGCCGCACCGATCGCGGCTTCGAGATCATCGACGGCGGCAACGCTCGGATGAGGCAGTTTTCGAAGAGCGCGCAATATCGCCCCAGGCGAACCCGCGCCGCCGACGAGCGAGCGCAGACCGTCCAGCGCCAGCTGTTCTACGCTTTTCTGCTGCGCGGCGGCGATTCCTTCCAAGCCACGCGCGAGGTCATCCGGGATTTGGATCGTCATCGTTAGCCCTCGGTATCATTCTCTCAACATCTGGTACGCCGCGCATCAGGCCGATCCGCTTACTTCGCCGGCCAGAACGGCTCGGCGGTGGCGATAAACTCGACCCGCACTTCCGGAACGAAAGTCTTCAGCCACTGCGCGCAGTCTTCCATGCCAGCCTGCTCGCTGGGGATGTGGCCGAGAATGATCAGCGCTTTGTGCTTGCCTTCGGCGGCGGCATCGGCGCCGTACTCGATGGTCTCCCATTCGAGGCCCTCGCCCATGACGAGCACTTCCACGTCGTCGCGCTGCAGCCAGCGCCGTTCGCCTGGAAACCCAGGGTAGCCTGGAGCCAGCGCCAGTTTGGTCACGCGCATGGCCGGGTCGCCCACCACGCGCAGCGTGCGGATGCCCAGGCGCTGCTTGATGTCGCTGGCCAGCTTGCCGACGGTGGTTTCGGGGAGCACGAAGAGGTGGGCGTCACCCGGATTCCGGAACCTATCCAATCCGAGCGCGCGGATCATGCCGGCCTGAATGCCGTCGGGCGTGCGCATATGCCAATGGTCGTGGAAACGCCAGACGACCAGGTGGTGTTTCTCGATGAAAGCCAGCTTGGCGGCCAGCACCGCGTCGTTCTCTTTGGCGAGGCCGGCGGTCTCATCCAGGTGGCTGTAGAAGGTCGGCTCATGCGTGATGATCAGGTTGTCTCCCGCGGCGGCCGCGCGCTGGAGCACATCGTAAGTCGCCATCATGGTAGTGGCGATGCCGGTTACCGGCGTATCCGGATCGCCGGCCTTGAATGTGTCGACGGTCTGGCTGCGCCAGCTGACCCCGACATTTTTCTGGATGCGTTCGATCACCTGGCGGGCCGTCAGGCGGGTCTCCTGGGCGATCGACGGGCAGTGGAGCAGCGCTCCAAGGGTCAGGCTGGCAAACAAACATCTGGTCACGGCCTGATCGTATCAGAAGTCCAGTTCCACTTCGTCGATGTAGCACCAGCCCCAATCTTCCCCGGGCTCGAGTGAGCGCATGATGGGATGCGCGGTCTTATGAAAATGCTTGGTGGCGTGCTTGTTCTTCGAGGAGTCGCAGCAACCTACGTGGCCGCAGATCATGCACAGCCGCAAGTGGACCCAAGTGTCGCCCATCTTGAGGCATTCCTCGCAGCCGCGCGTGTGCGGCGTAACGTTCTGGATCTGGGCGGTATGCGTGCATTGGGTCATGAAGTGACTCCTGTGGGCCGCGGCAGGGGCAGCCTTATCTGGAAACGCGTGTCGCCGGGCACGGATTGAACGGTAATCTCGCCGAAGTGCTCGTGCACGATGCGGGCGGCCGTGTCGAGGCCGAGTCCGGTTCCCTGCCCTACACCCTTGGTGGTGAAAAACGGCTCAAAGACCCGGGCGCGGATTTCCTCCGGGATGCCCGAGCCGTTGTCCGCGATCTCCACCAGCAGGCGATCCAGTTCGCCGGCGGTACGGATACGCAGTTCGCCTTTGCCATTCATGGCATCGATGGCATTGTCGATCAGGTTGGTCCAAACCTGGTTGAGCGCGGTGCCGTGCGCGCAGATCTTCGGCAAGGAGCGGTCGAAATCCAGGCGGACGGTTATGCCGTGTTTGAGGCGGTAGCGCAGCATCAGCAGCGTGCTTTCGAGACCCTGGTGGATGTCCACTTCCTGTTCGGGCCCCTGGTCCATGTAAGTATACTCTTTGATGGCGCGCACCAGCTCTGAGATCCGCCCGCTGGAGTTATCGATCTCGTTGAGGAGGCCGCCGACAATGAGTGAGGCGGCGACGCGCGACAGCAGGTCGGGCAATGCTTCCGGGGGGAATTGCGCGTATATGCCTTCGAACCATTCTGCTTCGCAGCCGGCATCCGCCAGGGCCGGCGCCAGTTCCCAGGCGTTCGCCACGCCATGCTCTTGGAGGCACTCCGCGATCGCCTCCTCGCAATCGCTGCGTTCGAGCGTATCCAGTTTAGCCGGCGCGGTGGCGCGTTCCTCAAGGTCATGCTCCAGGACGGGAATTGCCATCCGCTGCCGGGCGGTGAGGTCGTGGGTGTTCAAACGGGCGGCCGCATCCCGAAATGTCTTGAAGGCTTCGCGCAGGCTGCCGGCGGCGCGGCGCACGGCGGCCGCGGGATTGTTCAATTCGTGAGCCAGGCCCGCTGAAATTTTTCCCAGGGCCGCCATCTTGTCCTGCTGGTCCTCCGACTTGGTGATTTCGCGGACACGGTCCGTCATCACGGCTACCAGACGCGGCCCGAGCACCGGCAGGCGCTCCAACAACTCCGGGAAGCGCGCCGCCGGGAACAAAGCGAGACGCGTGGGAGTGACCGCCCGGAGGGTTATCGGGAATTGGGTCATGCGAGAAAAGGGCAGCATACCCGTGACGGTCGGCTCACGGAACAGGCGAGTGGCGGAATCGGACTTGGATTCCACCCGCAAGCGGGTCTCGGCTCCCAGAATCACAACCATGTTGTCGGCGGGGCTGCCTTCGCTGATGACCACCTGGCCGGGGACGTACTCCTTCACGGTCATCTGGGCGGCCAACCACTCCAGGCCGTCCGCGGGCAGGTCGGAGAAGGCGGGGACTACGCGTAACTCTTCCGCGAGCGTAATGCCGGCCGGATGTTGGGTTGAAGTAGTTGTGCTCATACAGCCGCCTTACTCAAATATTGATGCACAAACTGGATGGCGATAGAGCCTTCTCCCACCCCGGAGGCGACCCGCTTTACGGAACCCTGCCGGACATCGCCGACGGCAAAGATGCCGGGCACGCTGGTTTCGAGCAGGCCAGGGGGGCGAGTCAGGGTCCACCCGCGCGGCGGTTTGCCGTCGCGCATCAGGGCCGAGCCGGTGAGGATAAAGCCATTCTTATCGCGCTCCACCAATCCATCCAGCCAGTCGGTGCCGGGTTGTGCGCCGATAAAAACAAACAGGGAGCTGGCGTTTACGCGTTCCCGGGTGTTACTCTGGGCGCACTCGATGGTGATGGCTTGCAGGCGATCCTGGCCATGCACCTCCGCCACGGCGGTCTGATATTCCACGTGAATATTCGCGGTGCGGCCGATTTCATCGATCAGGTACTGCGACATGGACGCCGCCAGCGACTTGCCGCGCACCAGCATTACGACCCGCCGCGCATAGCGCGAGAAGTTCAGGGCGGACTGGCCCGCCGAGTTGGCGCCGCCCACAATGTACACATCGTCGTCGCGGCAGGAAATCGCCTCCGTGGAGCCCGCGCCGTAGTAGACACCCGCGCCGGTCAGGCGATCCATGCCGGGCACGTCGAGTTTGCGCCACTGCACTCCGGTGGCAATCAGCAGCGCCTCAGCCGAGATCTCGCTGCCATCGGCCAGGCGCACGATGCGGTAAGGGTCTTGCAGCCGCAAGGCCGTGGCTTCCTGGGGCGCTAAGATTTCCGCGCCGAAGCGGCGGGCCTGGGCCACGGCGCGGCGCGCCAGATCGCTGCCGCTCAGTCCGGAGGGAAAACCCAGGTAGTTCTCGATGCGGGCGCTGAGGCCGGCCTGCCCTCCAGGCGCTTCCCGCTCCACGATCACGGTGCGCAGACCCTCGGAGGCGCCATAAACCCCGGCCGCCAGTCCGGCAGGACCGCCGCCCAGAATAATCAGATCGTAAGACTCCGCGCCCGCGCGTGTGTTTAAACCGATGCGGTTCGCCACCTGGGAGTGGGTGGGATCGGCCAAAGGACTGCCTTCGGGGAACAGAACCGCCGGAAAGTGACGTTCGCCCTCCGGCAGCATGTCGAGAGCCCGCCGGACTTCCAGGTCGCGGTCGGCGGCCTCCACGTCCATCCACTGGTAGGGCACCTGATTGCGCGCCAGGAATTCACGCAGCTCGTATGAGCGGCGCGACCAGCGGGTCCCGAGTACCCGCACACCATCAAAGGGCGGGTGGTAAGATGCCTCCCAGTCGGCCAGCAGATCGCCCAGGACGGGATATAGGTTCTGCTCCGGCGGATCCCAGGGCTTGAGCAGATAATGATTCAGCTTAATTTCGTTGATGGCCCGTATGGCGGCTTCCGTATCCGAATAGGCGGTGAGCAGTACGCGCTTGGCATCCGGGAAGGCCGTCATGGCCTGCGACAGAAATTCGATGCCGTTCAGCTGCGGCATGCGGTAATCGACCAGGAACAAAGCCAGAACTTCGCCGCGCTGCCGCAGCCTATCGAGCAAGTCGAGCGCAGCCTGTCCCGAGTTGGCTGAAAGCACCCGATAATTCCGGCCGTACTGGCGGCGCAGATCGCGCTCGACAGCTCTGAGCACTTCAGGGTCGTCGTCGACAGTGAGAAGGACGGGTCTGGCCATAGCTACAGGGGACGCTAGTATGTATCGATGCGCGTCGGCCGCCCGAGGTCGCATGGCGATAAAATGAGGTGCATGCCGGCAGTCAGCGGAATAGTGGAAACGTGCTTGTACGTCAACGACCTGGAGCGTGCCGCCCGGTTCTACCAGGAGGTTTGCGACTTCAGGAGGATAGATGGCGACGACCGTTTCTGCGCCCTCAGTGTAGCGGACCGTGACGTTCTGTTGCTGTTTCGCACGGGCGGGACCCTGGCGCCCGCCGCCACGCCCGGAGGCGTGATACCGCCGCACGACGGCTCCGGGCAAACGCATACCGCGTTCGCCATCCCGGCCTCCGCGGAGGCGGACTGGCGGCGGCGCCTGGAGGAGCGCGGCATTGTGATCGAGAGTACAGTGGACTGGCCGCGCGGCGGGCGCAGCCTGTATTTTCGCGATCCGGACCAGCATCTACTGGAAGTGATCACACCGCGGTGCTGGCCGATTTATTAGAGTTCACGAGTGAAACGGATTGAAATCCGTATTGCGGTCGAACGCATCCACGCCCTCGTGGCGCTTCAGGAAACCGACAATCCAATAAGTCACGGGCGTGGCCAGCACCTCGTACAGGACCTTGCCCAGATAGCCGGAGATGATCAGGTTAGTGATCAGACCCGCGTTCAGACTGCCAGCAAAAGCCAGGACCATGACAACGGATGTGTCCACGGCCTGGCCCACCACCGTGGAGCCCACCGTGCGCGTCCAGAGGTAGCGCCCGCCGGTCAGCAGCTTCATTTTGGCCATGACCAGCGAATTGGCGAACTCTCCACACCAAAACGCTACCAGGCTGGCGACGATCAGCCGCGGCACAAAGTTAAAGACCGTGGCGAACGCGGCCTGACCCGTCCATCCGGGCGCGGGCGGCAGCCACACGGTGAACAGGCCCATCAAGGCCAACAATGCCGAGGCGAAGAAGCCGATCCAAATAGCCCGCCGCGAAGCGCCGTATCCGTAAACCTCGGTGAAGACATCGCCGAAGATAAAAGTGATCGGAAAGAGCAACTGCGCGCCGCTGATGCGGAACGGACCCACGGCGGTGATCTTCTGCCCCACCAGGTTGGAGATGAGCAGGATCACGACGAACACGTGCACCAGCAAGTCGTAGTAACGGTACCGGCCGTGGGTCATCAAGCAGATTGTTGCTCCCACTGCGCGGAGTGATCGGAGGTAACGGCGCGGGTTTCGGCGGGGGAATCGGTGCGGAAATAAGACCAGGGGCCGGGAATCCAGGGATAGCGATCGATCACGGACTCATCGACGGCAACGCCCAGGCCCGGCGCGCGCGGCACCACCAGATGGCCGCGATCGACCGCCAACGGCTCTGTCAGGATTTCTCCGGCAAGGGGAAACGGATACATGCCGGCGCGTCCCGCTTCGGAATAGCACGGATATTCGAGCCACTCGACCACGTTTTCCGGCCAACAGATGCCGAGATGAGCGGCGGCAATCAGTTCGAGCGCGGTGCCCCAGCTATGGAACGCGAATCGGAGGCCGGCGCGCGCGATTCCGGCAAGCAGCCGCCGGCCCACGGAGAAGCCGCCCTGGCAGCAGACATCCATCTGGATGTAGTCGACTGCCTGACGCGCGATCAGGTCCTCGAATCCGGATTCGGCGGGTTCGTGCTCGCCGCCGGCCAAGGGCAGGTAGTCTTTCTCCTTCAGGCGCAGATAGGCTTCGTGATCACCCGGCGGCAGAGGCTCCTCGAGCCAGGCCACATCGAGCTCGGCAATCTCGCGGGTCAATTGGTCGACTGTATCGAAGGTATAGCTGCGGTCCCCCATGCGCCACCAGGTATGCGCGTCCACCATGAGGTCGAAGTTCGGGCCGACGGCGCGGCGCATCTGGCGAACGGTTTCCAGGTCTTGATCCGGCCCGCCACCAGGGCGCATCTTGTAGCCTCGAAAACCGAGGGCGGCGACAGCAGCGGCTTCGGCCGCATACCGTTCGGGTGTCATATACATGCCGGCGCTGCCGTATAACCGGATGCTGCCACGCACGCGTCCGCCGAGCTCCTCGGAAAGGGGCACGCCTTTGGCTTTGGCGCAGAGATCGAAGAGGGCCACCTCAACAGCGCAATAGGTCCTGATGGCGGCGGCATCCACCCCGGGCGCTTCCATGAACTGGATGCGCAAGGCGTCGGGATCAGACAGCGCCCGGCCTTCCAGAAACGGGCCTACGATGGTCTCGATAAGGTACTGTGCTCGCTGGCTGCCCGGTCCAGGCGCATACCCGACGAGACCGCCGTCGCATGCAATGCGAATCAGCATGGCATCGCGTTTGAGGATGGTGCGCTCGCCGCCATAGAAGGGCAGCCGCAGCGGCTCCGGCAACGGATAGGACAGCAGGAAGGCGCGTACGCTGGAGATGATCATCGAACTCCAGCACAACAGAATAGCAGGACGTGTGCGGCCCGCGTTACATGAACTGTAGCCAGGCCAGCGCCACGGCCATCAGCAGGAACGATGAAACGAACGGAATGCGCCACTTGCGGCCGGACTCCTTGGGCCTGAACAGGATGACCGGGGGCTTCTCTTCCAGCGCGGGCTCCGGCCCGTCTTCGACGGCGGTGGCGACCAAGGGAGGTATGCCGGGCTCCTCGTAAGGAGCAACTGGTGGAGGCGCTTCGGCCATCTCCGGCGTTTTCTCGGCCACGGGTTCCGGCATTACGGCGGCGGTGAATGCCAGCGGCTCCGGGTCCGCCACGGGTTCTGTATGGGCCGGGCCGGGCTCCGACGCAACCGGCTCCGCGACCATGTGCACGGGTTCTACAGCCTCCGCTTCCACATGGGCTTCCGCCACCGGTTCCGGCTCCACTTGCGCCATGGGCTCCGGTTCCGGTGCGGCGGTCTCCGCCACCACCGGCTCGGGTTCCATCTCGACGGCGGCGACAGGTGCCGGGGCTTCGGGCGCCGGGGGTTCGGGCGCCGGGGGCTCGGGCTCCGGCTCCGGACGAACGGCGCGCTGCGGAGGTTTTTCGAAAAGTTGTCCGATTCCGGCAATCAGATCCAGCACGCTCTGCTCGGCGCTGGTGGATTTTTGCCGCAGCCCGGTGAGGGTTTCGGGCGGCGGGGCTGGCGGCGCTGCCGCCTGCCGCTGCTGCAAACGGGTTTCCAGGGCCTGCCAAACCCGCTCGACGGCGCGCTCCACGGTTTCCGCGGCGTTCTGCTGCAGCTTCTGTTCGAGCGCTTGTACGCGGGCTTCGAGCAGAGATGTGTACTGCAATGCCTTTTCCAGCTCCGGAGAGTGGTCCGGTGTCCGGGCTTCCAGATTGTGGATCTCGCTCGAAAAGGTGGCCCGCAGCCGGGCTTCGACTTGTTCGATCTCGGCACGGTGCCGAACCTGCAGCGATTCCAACCCGGCGGCCACGCCGGCGGCCTGGTCCTCGCCGCGCCGGTCGCTCGTTTCGATTCTGCCTTCCGCGGCTCTGAGATCCGCGCGCAACTGCGTCAGGTCCTGCTCCAAAGCATCTGTTTTGGAATCGGCCGCCAGTTGCTGCCGCAACTGCTGCTGTGTCTCGGCCAGGCGATCTTCAGTCCGCTGAATCTGGATGGCGTGCCTCTCTTCGACGCCTTGCAGCTCGACGGCCAGGCGTGCATCCAGGGATTCCCGCACGGCGTCGACAATGGCCTTAATTTTCGGCGGCAGTTCCTCCTGCAGGACAGTTAGCTTCTGGTCCAGCGCGCCCACCTGTTCGGCGTGGCGCCGCAGATTCTCGTCGATGGCCTGCTGATAGGCGCCGGCGCCTGGAAAATCCGCGCGCAAGCCGGCCAGAGCCTGCTCGATCACGTTCATCCGGCCGGCTGCCTGCTGATCGCCCGCGGAGATGCGCGCGTCCATGGAAGCCTCCACGGCTTCCACTATCTGCCGGATCTTAGGAGGCAATTCTTCGCGCAGCGTGGTCAATTTGGTCTCAAGCTGTTGCAGAGCCTGCTGCAGCGGCGCCGTCTGGCTCTGCTGGTGCTCCGCCAGGCCGTGCAGATCGGCCGTGAGACGGCCGGCCAGCGCTTCCACTTCGCCGCGCACGTTGCTTTCGAGCTCCTGCAACTGCTCGGGAGCCACCCTGCCCGCGGCCACGCGGTCTTCGATTTCTTTCAGCTCCAGGGCCAGGCGCGCTTCCATCGACTGGCGCACAGCCTCGATGATCTCGCGGAATTTGGCGGGCAGGGCATCCTGCAACGCCACCAGCTTCTGGTCGACACCGGCAATCTGTTCGGCGCTCGACTGCTGCGCCGCGGCCACGTAATCACGGACCTCGGCCTCGATTTGTTGAATGGCTTTTTCTACGGCGCTGGTTTGCGCGGCGGTGTGCGTGTCCACGGCCTTCAAGTCGAGCGCGACCTGTGCATCGATTTCAGCCAGGCGCCGGTCTACTTGCCCCACATGTTCGGTGAGACGCGCTTCCAGAGCGACAATCACCTTTTCCAGAACACGGCCGTCCAGGCCCTCGCTGAACTTCATCAGGCCGTCTTTGTCAATCATGTGAGCCTGCTCTCTATGGTCTTCCACGTTTCTCAACCTTTCCGCCAGGGGACCAAGGTCTGTCATATTATCCTCACGCGTCTTAGACTGTCCTTGTGCGAGTTTCACGGCCACGCCAAATGCGAGTCCATCGCCAAATGCCACGGCGAGGCTCTTAAGGAACGAGGAGTGGTTGGACTTCTCCATAAAACATAATTAGCACGGAATGTTTCAACATATAAAGGAGAATCTTTGGTTTCGTCCCGCAAGCTGTTGAGTTCTCACCGGTGTATGTACAGTTGCGCCCATCGGTTTTCCTCTCCAATTATAGTTGCAAAACGGCCTGAGCGACAGCCGGACGTGAAGTTGTTATCCTTAGCCAAATGGTTTGGCTCGGTACTCTCATTGACTGGCATCTGTGCGCGGTGACGGCCGGCAAGATCGCCGCGGCGTATTTCCTGGCGCTGCCCATCGGCTGGGATCGCGAGACGGCGGGCCACAGCGTCGGCGTGCGGACCTTTCCGCTGGTGGCCATGGCCAGTTGCGGATACGTACTGCTGGCGGATACCATTGCGGGGCCGGACGTAGCGGCGCGCTCGCGCATCATTCAGGGCCTGACCACCGGCATCGGGTTCATCGGCGGTGGCGCCATCATGCGCGGCAACGGGAATGTGCACGGCACGGCCACCGCCGCAAGCATCTGGAACACGGGTGTGGTGGGAGCGGCCGTGGCGGAGTCCCATTTCGAGATCGCCATTGTTCTCAGCCTGATCAACCTGGTGACGCTGCGCCTGCTCCTTCCGCTCAAGACGCGCCTCGACCGGGCGGAGAGCAGAGACCAGGAGTGAACAGGCGGGCCGCATTGACGTTCCGTTACCCGGCCAAGGCGGAGTCGTACGCCGCGGCGCTGCGCCAGGCGGGCATCGAGCCAGTATTGATTTCTCCCGAGGATGGCCGGGCACTCAGGGGTGTCGAAGGCCTAGTGTTGAGCGGCGGCACGGACATCAATCCCGCGCTATATGGGGACCGGCCGCATCCGGAAAACGAGCCTTCCGACGATGCGCGCGATGAGATGGAAACCGCTCTTCTGTCCGAGGCGCTGGCGGCGGATCTGCCGGTGCTGGCTATCTGCCGCGGAATGCAACTGTTCAACGTGCATTGCGGGGGCACGCTGATCCAGCATCTCGAGAATTCCACGGCACACCGGGTGCGGGACGTGGATCCCGCAGCGCCCGTACATGACATTCTGGTTGAACCGGATACCCGGCTGGCCGGCATCCTGGGCGCCGGTATCCATGCGGTGAATTCGCGGCACCATCAAGCCGTGGACCGGTTGGGAGCCGGCTTGCGAGCGACCGCGCGGTCCATCCCGGACGGGGTAATCGAGGCTTTGGAGCTCAACGACCACAGGTTTGCCCTGGCGGTACAATGGCACCCGGAGGATCAGGTAGGGCTGGATGCATCCCAGCGGAAGCTGTTTGAGGCTTTTGCCGTAGCGCTACAGGGTTAGCTCGGGGCTACTGCACTCGCGGCCGGTTTTGCTCGTTCAGGACCAGGCCGTCGAAAATGGCGAGAACCTGTTTGCGGTACACGTAGACGCGATGTAGATTTTCCCGGAAGGGGGCTTCGAAATCGTGCGCTTTCATCCATTTATCGAGCAGGGTTCGTGGCACGTCGATATCCTGCCGTAGGGAGTCCACCGGATGGCCGCGCAGAAAAAGCCCATAGAAAAAGGCGGCTTCCCGTTGCGGAGCCAGCGGATCGTATTCATCTCTCACCGTCATAATCACGGCATCAAAAATGTCAGTATACCCGTGCCACCCGGACGTGAGCAAGTACCTCACTTAGGATAGGTGCCGCGTTTCCTCGCCAGGGGGGCGCAGACAACAGAACAGAGCCTTTCTATTTTGATGCTGTCAACGCCAGAAGAGCTTCGCATTCCGGTGACGCCTGATTCCAGTCGGCAAGTGCCCTGATAAACTGGCAACTATGTCGCTTAACACCGTCCTATCCATTGCGGTGCTCATCGCCGCCGGTACCGCCCTGCCATTAAGGGCCCAGGAACACGCGCGCGTCTTCGAGCTGCGCACGTATACGTGTTACGAAGGCAAGCTGCCCGAACTGCTGGCGCGCTTCCGCAACCACACCACGCGCATCTTTGAAAAGCACGGCATGACCAATATCGCCTACTGGGTGCCGCAGGACTCGCCCACCTCGCAGAACACGCTGATCTATGTCATCGCACACGCCAGCCGCGAGGCCGCCAAAAAGAACTGGGACGAATTCCGCAACGATCCGGAGTGGCAGAAGGTGCAAAAGGAATCGGAGGCCAATGGCAAGCTGGTGATCAAGATCGATTCCGTGCTCATGGATCCGGCCGATTTCTCGCCGATGAAGTGAAACCGGCGTGAGCGCAATTCCCGTAGGACGATGCGCGCTGTTCCTGGTGTGCCCTCTACTGCTGGCCGGCGCGGGGCCCTACCCTGTGACCATTGGCGCCGATCACAGACACCTGGTGGACCAGTCCGGCGCGCCGTTTCTGGCCCAGGGCGACGCGCCCTGGTCCCTCATCTCCGGGCTCACCAGCGAAGAAGCGGAGCGTTATCTGGAGCATCGCCGCCGCCAGGGATTTAATTCCATCATCGTCAACCTGATCGAGCACAAGTTCCGCGGGCCGGTCAATCGCTACGGGGAAGGTCCTTTCACCACGCCGGGAGACTTCGCCACACCCAACGAAAAGTACTTCGAGCACGCCGACCGGGTTATCCGCAAAGCCGCCGAGAAGGGTATCCAGGTCTTTCTCTCGCCCATCTACCTGGGCTACATCGGCACGGACGAGGGGTGGGTCGCGGAGGCGCTGGCGAATGGTCCGGAGAAGTGCCGCGGCTGGGGAAGGTATGTCGGCAAGCGCTACCGCGGCTTCGACAACCTGGTCTGGCTGATGGGCGGCGACCGCAACCCCGACACGGCCCGCGCGGATGTGGACGCCGTGGCCGCCGGCATCCGGGAGTTCGACACCCGGCACGTGTTCACGGCGCACTGTCATCCGGAGAACTCCGCCATCGACCAATACAAGAACGACGGATGGCTGGACTTGAACACCACCTACACCTACGGCATCGTGCACCGGATGCTGCTCGCGGACTACAACCGCATGCCTCACATGCCGTTCGTCTTGGTTGAAACGACTTACGAGGGCGAGCATAACGCTTCCGCGGTACAGATCAGGAGGCAGGCCTATTGGGCGGTGTTATGCGGCGCCACGGGTCAATTCATGGGGAACCGGCCTATCTGGCTGTTTGATCCAGGTTGGGAGGCAGCGCTGGACTCACCCGGCAGCCAGGACATAATCCGGCTGAACGCCCTGTTTCGTTCCCGGCGTTGGGATCAACTGGTCCCGGACGAAAAGCACGAAGTGGTTGTCGACGGCCTCGGCGAATTCCGGGGTTTGGATTACCTGGCGGCGGCCCGTACACCGGATGGCGGTACGGTGATCGCGTATCTACCGACCGCGCGCGCACTCACCGTGGACATGACCAAGATGGCGGGCGCGGCGGCCAAGGCCTGGTGGTACAACCCGCGGACCGGAGCAGCCGATGCGGCCGGCGAATTCCCCACCACCGGCAAGAGGCAGTTCACGCCGGTGGGTGAGGGAGACTGGATTCTGGTGCTGGACGACGCATCCCGCAAAACGGCCGCTCCCGGAAGCCGCTGAGCTGGTAACCCGCGCCTCCCGGTCTTCTCTTTCGCGCTACCCTTACATAACGTGAGCACAATCCCGGAACCTGCCTCCAAAGTGGCGCGTATGGCGCACATGCGCCTACTGGTCGATCAACTGAAGAAGCTCGAAGAGCGCTTGCGCGCCGGCGGCGGTCCGGCCAAGATGGAGCGTCAGCACCGCGCCGGCAAGATGACCGCGCGCGAGCGCATTGCCGGGCTCATCGACCCGGGCACACCTTTCCTCGAGATCGGGCTGCTGCTGGCCTACGACCAGTACGATGGCGAAGCACCAGGCCTCGGCTCGGTCACCGGCGTCGGCATGATTGAGGGCCGCCACGCGGTGATCATTGCAGGTGACGCAACCGTCAAGGCCGGCTCCTGGTGGCCGGAAACCGTTACCAAAGGGCTGCGTGCGCAGGAAATAGCCATGCGCAACCGCATCCCCATCGTCTACCTGGTGGATTCGGCGGGAGTCAACCTGCCGTACCAGGACCGTATATTTCCCGGACAGTATGGCGGCGGGCGGATTTTTTACTATAATTCTCTTATGCGGCGCAAGCTCCGTGTGCCGCAAATCGCCGCCGTGATGGGACCTTGTATCGCGGGCGGCGCCTATCTTCCCGCGCTCAGCGATTACATCATCATGGTCGAAGGCACGAGCTTCATGGGCTTGGGAGGCCCGAACCTCGTGAAAGGCGCCACCGGCCAGGTGGTCGATTCCGAAGCCATCGGCGGCGCGCGCATGCACACCAGCGTCAGCGGCGTGGCGCATTATATGGCCAAGGACGATGCTGAATGCCTGGCGCGCATCCGGGAGCGGTTTCGCGATCTACCGGCGCCGCCCGGGCTTTCGCAGGGCAACCCGCCCGCGCGCCCTGCCGACGACATTTATGGCGTGCTGCCTGAGAATCACCGCCTTCCCTACGAAATCGAAGAAGTCATCTTCCGCATTTTCGACGCCGGCGATTACACCGAATTCCAGCCTGAATATGCGCCGGAGATGCTGTGCGCCAACGCGCGCCTGTGCGGCCACCCGGTAGCCATCATTGCCAATCGCCGCGGCTTCCTGCGATCCGAAGGGCGGCCGCGTATCGGCGGCATCGTTTATACGGAATCGGCGCGCAAGGTCGCGTATTTCGTGGAATTGAACGAGCGGCTGGGCCACCCGCTGATTTATCTACAGGACGTCTCGGGGTTCATGGTGGGTCCCGAAGCCGAGCGCGAAGGCATCGTGCGCGCCGGCGCCGATATGGTGGAGGCCATGTCATGCACCTCGGTGCCGAAGATCATTCTGACGCTGAACCACGCGAGCGGCGCGGGCTACTACGCCATGGCGGGGCAGGGCTTCGAGCCGCATTTCACATTCAGTTGGCCGACGGCGCGCATCGGAGTGATGGAAGGCGATTCCGCCGTGCAGGCGCTCTTCTCGGTGGAACTGGAAAAATACAAGGCCAGCGGGGAGCCGCTGCCAAAGCAACTTCAGGCCGCCATCGACAAGACCAAGGCAGACTATGAAAGCTGGCTGGACGCGCGCTACGCCGCCGCCCGCGGGCACTGCGATGCGGTGATCGACCCGCTGGACACGCGCCAAATCCTGACGATGGCGCTGGAAGTAACGCTGCATCGCCCGCGGGGCGAGGCGCTCGTGCTCGAAACACTATGAAATCAGCCGCCGATGAACGCCGATTAACGCCGATAAGAACCGGTCTTACCCGCGTTCATCTGCGTTCATCTGCGGCTAATTGTTTTTATGATTCGCATCGCTAACGGTCAAGGCTTCTGGGGTGACTGGCTGGAGGCGCCGGTGCGTCTCGTGGAAGGCGGCCCGATCGATTACCTCACGCTGGACTACCTGGCGGAGGTCACCATGTCGATCCTGCAGAAGCAGCGGCAGGCCGACCCCCAACTCGGCTATGCCCGCGATTTTCCGCCGCTCATCGGGCGAATCGCGCGGCAAGTGCGTGATCGCGGCATCAAGGTGGTCGCCAATGCCGGCGGCGTGAACCCGGTGGCCTGCGCGCGGGCGGTGCTGAAAGCCGCGCCCGGGCTGAGGGTCGCCGTAGTGCTGGGCGATGATGTATTGAGCCGCATCGACGAGTTCCTGGGCAAGGGCTATGAGATGCTCAACATCGATACCGGCGAGCCGCTCTCGACGATTCGCGACCGCATCCTCAGCGCCAATGTTTATATCGGGGCGTTTCCACTGGCCGAAGCGCTGGCTACGGGCGCCGACGTGGTGATCTCCGGCCGCTGCGCGGATGCCGCGCTGGTGCTGGCGCCTATGATCCAGCGCTTCGGCTGGCGCCCAGACGATTACGACAAGCTGGCGTCCGGCATCGTCGCCGGACACATCATCGAGTGCGGCGCGCAATGCTCCGGCGGTAACTGCCAGGTGGACTGGCAGAACATTCCGGATTTGGCCAACATCGGCTATCCAATTGTTGAAGGTGAGCCGGACGGATCGTTTGCGGTCACCAAACATCCCGGCACGGGCGGACGCATCGATTCCCACGGCATCAAGGAGCAGCTTCTTTACGAGATTGGCGATCCCCGCCAATATATGACGCCGGATTGCGTGGCCGATTTCACCTCGCTGCGCCTGGAAGATGCCGGCCCGGACCGCGTCCAGGGCCGCGGTGTCCGGGGCGGACCGCGCCCGCCCATGCTCAAAGCGTCGATCAGCTATCACGCCGGATGGAAGGCATCCGGAACCCTGGTCTACAGTTGGCCGCAGGCGATCGAGAAGGCCCGCGCGGCGGACCGCATCACTCGCCAGCGCCTGGAACAGCTGGGCCTGCGCTTCGACGAGACCCACACCGAGTACTTCGGCGTGAATGCCTGCCACGGTCCCGCCGCACGGCCGGTAAACGATCCGCCGGAGGTGCAGGTGCGTATCAGCGTGCGCGGCTCCGACAAACGCGCCGTCGACCGCTTTACGCGCGAAATGATTCCACTAGTGCTTACCGGTCCTCCGGGCGGCACCGGCTATGGAGAAGGCCGGCCCGAGGTGCGGCAGATCGTGGCCTACTGGCCGGCGCTGGTTCCGCGCAAGGAAATCCACACGCGCGTGGAGGTGGTTGCATGAAAGTGCCGCTCTGGCGTGTCGCCCACACCCGTTCCGGAGACAAGGGCGACATCTCTAACATCGGAGTGATTGCGTGGCAGCCGCACTACTATCCGATCCTGCTGCAAGAGGTAACGCCGCCGCGCGTCAAGGCATTTTTCGGCGAGCTGGTGTTAGGAGATGTAGAGCGCTTTGAACTCCCCAACCTGCACGCGCTGAACCTGCTGCTGCATCGCGGCCTGGGCGGAGGGGGTACGGTTTCGTTGCGCACCGACGCGCAGGGCAAGACGCTGGGCGCCGCGCTGCTGGCCATGGAGATCGATGTCGATGAGCGAGACCTTACAGATTAGCCGCCAGGGCCGCGTTCTGCAGCTTGCCCTCAACCGGCCGGACCGGCGTAATGCGCTCAATCTGGAGTTGTGCAGCGCTCTGGGCGACGCCCTGGAGCAGGCTGACGCCGATGCCAGCGTGGGCGCCGTCCTGCTCAGTGGCAACGGCAAGTCTTTCTGCGCCGGCATGGATCTGCATGAGGTGCTTACACCCGCCGCCAGTTCCGTCAACGAGGTGCACGAGCGCATTTTTACAGCGGGACTGCGCATGACGAAGCCGCTGATCGCCGCCGTGCAAGGCGCGGCCCTGGCCGGAGGCACGGGCCTGGCCGCGAACTGTCATATCGTGCTGGCGGCCGAAGATGCCACTTTCGGGCTCACCGAGATCCGCATCGGCCTCTGGCCTTTCGTTATATTTCGCACAGTTGTTGCGGCGGTCGGCGAGCGGCGCGCAACGGAATTGGCTTTGTTCGGTAAGATCTTCGTAGCCGCCGAAGCCCGCGATTATGGCCTGGTCCATGAGGTGATCGAACCCGCGGGGCTGATGGAGCGGGCCCGCCAGGTCGCCGGCGCTATAGCGGAATACAGCCCAACCGCCATCCGCGCCGGGCTCAAGTTCGTCCGCGAGGCGCGCGGCAAAAGTTGGGAAGAGGCTGGAGCCCTGGCCCGCCAGATCCGCAACGACGTCTTCCACAGCGCCGATTTCCAGGAGGGTGTGCGCGCGTTTCAGGAAAAGCGCCCGCCGCGTTGGCCGTCGTACACCGCACAACATCTTGGGGGTGAATCCTGAGTAACCCTTTTTACAGTGCACCAAGTGCTTTACTTTTGCCTTGGACGAGTTTAGTATGGTTACGATCCCCCGGGGCAAGACGAGGTAAACAGTTTTGCTGAAACTAAAGCGTGTCGAAGTACAGGGCTTCAAGTCTTTCTGTGACCGCACGGAACTGCGCTTCAATGGCGGCGGTATTGCGGCCATCGTAGGTCCCAACGGCTGCGGCAAATCGAACCTGAGCGATGCCATCAGTTGGGTGCTTGGCGAACAATCGGCGAAGAGTTTGCGCGGCGCGCGCATGGAGGACGTGATCTTCGCGGGCACGCGGGACCGCAAACCTCTGGGCCTGGCAGCCGTCACCATGACGCTGGTGGATCCGATGCTGTACCAGGAAGCGCACGAAATAGCGGCGGCGGCCGCCGGCGCCAACGGCCACGTACTTCCGCACGCCACCCCAATCCCGATCACCGCCGCACACGCCAAGAACGGCGAGTTCACGGTTACGCGGCGCCTGTACCGGTCGGGTGAAAGCGAATACCTGATCAACGGCCATATGGCCCGCTTGCGGGATATCCAGGATATTTTCATGGGAACGGGGCTGGGCCCGGAAAGCTACGCGATCATCGAGCAGGGGCGCATTGGCCAGATCCTCAGCTCCAAGCCGCAGGACCGGCGCGCGGTCATCGAAGAAGCCGCCGGCATCACCAAGTACAAAACACGCAAACGGCTGGCCGAAGCCAAGCTGGAAAGCGCCAAGCAGAACCTGGCGCGGGTTTTCGACATCCTGGAAGAAGTCACCCGGCAGGTGAATTCGCTGAAGCGGCAGGCCGCCAAGGCCCGGCGCTACGCCGAATTGAAGACGGAGATGGATGCGCGCCTGCGCTTAGCCCTCTCGGGCAAATTCCGGATGCTGGAGCGCGAAGCCGCCAAGGCCGCTCTGGACCTGAATCTCGCCACCACGGGGCTGCGCGAACTGACCGAGCAAGTTGCCGCCAAAGAGCAGGCGCACGAGGAATTGCGGGGCCAGTCCTACCAGGCCGAGCAGCAGCTCACCGCGTTGCGGCAGGAACTCGCCGAGTGTCAGGTGGAAACCGAACGCACGCGCGGGCGCCTGGAATCGCAGGTGAAGGAGAGCGGCGCCATCGAGCAGCGGATAGCGCAGGCCGAGCGCGAGTCGCAGGAGTTGGAAGTCCGGCTCGGCCACCTGGCCGCCGATCTGGACGGCCACCAGCAGCAGGTAACGGCGCTCGACCAGCAGATCGGCCAATCGCGGGAGCGCATGCTGGAAAAGAACCGCCTGCGCGAGGAACTGCAGGCCACCATTCGCGAGCGCGAACAGACCATCGAAGCCAGCCGCACGGCGGTGCTGCGGCTGCTGGGGGAAGTCTCGACTTTGCGCAATCAGCTCGCGCAGATGAACGAATACCTGGCGGGCATCGAGCGCGAAACGGCGCGCGTGGGAAAAGATGAGCAGGCCGCGGCTGCGGAGTTGGAGCGCCTGGCCGCCGCCCGCGGTGCGCTTTCCGAAACAATGGCGCAGCGCCAGCTCGAGCTCGAAGCGGTCACCGGCGAACGGCAGCGCACGGAAGAGGATCTCGGCGTGCGGCGCCAGAGCGCCATCGAAGTGCGCGGCCGTATCGACCAACTGCGCACGGAATGCTCGCAGTTGAAGGCCCGCAAGGAATCGCTCGAGGAAGTTCTGGCGCATCGCAGCTACACCACCGAATCGGTGAAGCGGCTATTCGCCGAGCTCGAAAAGGGCAAGGCGGGCGACCTGCGCCCGCAAGGCGTATTGGCCGATTTTGTGGAAGTCGATCCACAGTTTGAGAAGCCCGCCGAGGAATTCCTGCACGACGAGCTGGAGTACGTGGTGGTGGAGAGCTGGTCGCAGGCCGACCGCGGCCTCGATTTCCTGCGCGCCGAACTCGACGGCCGCGCTACCTTCCTGGTGCATCCGGAAAAGAACGGCAACGGCAACGGCCATTTGCCCGAGCCGCCCATCGGTCCGGAGACCGGCATCCTTTCCCGGCTGAGCGATTCGCTGCGTTTGACGAACGGCCTCACCGACCGCGCGCGCACATTGCTGCCGCGCGTTTCGTTGTGTTTCATGGCTGAGGACCGGGTTGCCGCGCAGCGCCTGGCGACCAGCTATCCGCACCTTTATTTCCTCACCACCGACGGGCTCTGCTATCACGGCCACACGGTGACCGGCGGAAAAAAGAGCGCGAGCGGGCCGCTGGCCATGAAGCGCGAGTCGCGCGAGCTGTCCGTTGTGCTGCAAGGCCGGCAGAAGGCGCTCGACGAGCAGGTCGCGCGGCTGGAGGATCTGGACCGCGAGATCGCCATTCTGGAGGCCGAGCTGGAGCGACTGCGCGGCGTACAGCAGTCGCGCGAAAAAGACCGGGTGGCGCTGGAACATGAAATGCGCAAGCTGGGCGACGATACCAGCCGCGCCAACTCGCGCCTTTCCGTGGCGCGCCTGGATCTGGATCGCTTGAAGCGGGATGCCGAGCGTTCTTTGGAGCAGCGCGAGCTGAGCCAGCGGGCCGTGGGGGAGAAGGAAGATCTGCGCGAGCAGCGCGAACAGGAATTGGACGATCAGCGGCAGTTCCTGGAGAAGCTCGAGCTGGAAGCGGCGACGCTCGGCGAGGATCACTCGGCGTTGCGCGCGGAGCTGGCCGGACTTGAGGAGCGGCATCGCGGCGAGCGCGCGGCCATGGGACGCATTGAAGCGCAGCACAGGGAAGCCGGTTCGCGGCTCTCCGCCATCGGGGCGGAGATGGAGCGGCTGGGCGTGCACCGCGCCGGCCTGCTGGCCGACAACATCGAGCTGGACCGTAAGTTGGCGGGCCTGGCCGAGCAGGCGCTGCGGACCGAATCCGCTGTGAATCAGCTGGCCGCGGATGAAGCCCGCATGCGCGATGGGCTGGCCGCCGCCGAAGATGAGCTGAAACAGCTCCGCATGCGCGTGGAAGAAGCGCACCAGAGCCGTTCGCAGATCGAGGTGGAGCTGGTGAAGCGGCAGGCGGAGCTGAAGTATCTGGACGAAACCAGCCGCAAGGAGTTGAACTGCGCCGTGCAGGAGCTGGCGGCGGACGAGATGGCGCCCGATCCGGACGCTATTGCCGAAGCCGAGAAACTGTACGAAGAAGTGCGCGGAAAAATTGAAGCGCTGGGGCCGGTGAATGCGCAGGCCATGGAAGAGTATCAGGAAGCCTGGCAGCGGCAGGACTTTCTGAGCGCGCAGCGCCAGGATCTGCTGGATTCCATTCGCGACACCGAGAAGGCCATCACGGAGATCGATCAGGTTTCGCGGCAGAAATTCGCGGATGCCTTCGAGCACATCAACCAGAACTTCCGCGAGGCGTTTCAGACGCTGTTCGGCGGCGGCACGGGCGAGATGCGGCTGACCGACGAAACCAACCTGGCGGATTCGGGCATCGACATCGTGGCCTCGCCGCCGGGCAAGAAGCTGCAGAACGTGCTGCTGCTCTCGGGCGGCGAGAAAGCGCTGGCGGCGGTGGCGCTGCTGATGGCGATCTTCCGGTATCAGCCGAGCCCGTTCTGCATCCTGGACGAAGTGGATGCACCCCTGGACGAAGCCAACATCGAGCGGCTGACGCGCCTGTTGCGGGAGATGTCCACGCAGACGCAGTTCATCATCATCACGCACTCCAAGAAGACCATGGAGGCGGCGCAGGCGATGTATGGGGTGACCATGCAAGAGCCGGGAGTGTCGAAGCTGGTGTCGGTGAAGTTTCAGCCCGCGGCGGCGTAGAGGCGCCCAAGCCGCGTCCGCTAACTCACGAGCACCGCGCGAAACCGCACTTTATTGGTGATCATCCGCTCATAGCCTTTGGCGGCATCCTCCAGCGCGAACTGCTCGATCATGGGCCGGATCCCCGTCAGCGCGCAGAAGTTCAGGGTGTCTTCGGAATCCTTCGACGTGCCCGCGGGCCAGCCGCGCACCGACCGGCGGTTATGAATCAATTGGACCGACAAGATAGGCATCGGCTCCATGGCGGCGGCGATCGACAGCAGGGTTCCGTCTATCCCCAGTCCATCCACCAGCGACGCGATGGCCCGGCCGCTCGGCGCGGTTGCCAGAATCACCTTGGCGCCGCCCATCTTCGTGAGTTCTTCGGCGGCGTTCACGGAGTCGGTATCCAGATAGCGGTGGGCCCCCAGTTTCAGCGCCAGCTCTTCCTTGTCCTTGCCCCGCGAAACGGCAACCACGTGAAATCCGGAGTGGCGCGCGAACTGCACTCCCAGATGGCCCAGGCCGCCGATTCCATGGATGGCCACAATGTCGCCGGGCATGGCGCCGCTGTGGCGCAGCGAATTGTAGGTGGTCACACCGGCGCACAGCAGCGGTCCGGCTTCCGCGAAAGTGAGCGCCTCGGGAATGCGCGCCAGCCCGCGCACCGGGGCGATCATATATTGCTCGTAGCCGCCGTCGAAGTTGAAGCCGGTGATTTGCAGGCGCAAGCAGTTGATGAAGTCGCCCCGGCGGCAGGCTTCACACTCGCCGCAGTGGTTGCCATGCCAGCCAACGCCTACGCGATCTCCCACCGACCAGGCCGTGACGTCCAGTCCGACTGCGTCAATCACGCCGGCTACTTCATGCCCCGGAACCCTGGGATACTCCAGGCCCGGCCATTGCCCTTCCTTCACGAACGAATCGCTATGGCAGACACCGCACGCGGCGACCTTGATGCGCACCGTGCCGGGGCCTGGATTGGTAATGGCGCGCTCGACGACGCCGAAATCGGCGCCGGGCGCTTGAACAGCTACAACCTTCATGCGTGCCTCCTGTCCCTACCATAGATGCCGGCTGCCAGCGGATCGTCGCAAGGCCTGCCGTGCCCTAATGCCGGATCGAGGTAAACTGTACAGACGTGCCCGTCCGGCGTAAGCGCATGACACCAAAGAAGGCTAAAGCCACGGCCGCGCGGAAAAGCAGTCCGCCCCTGGAACCGCCGCCGCTGAATTCGCCGCAGCTGTACATCAACCGCGAGCTCAGTCTGCTCTCCTTCCAGTTCCGCGTGTTGGAGGAAGCGCAGGACGAGCGAAATCCGCTGCTGGAGCGCGTGAAATTCCTTTCCATAGTCGGCTCCAACATGGATGAGTTCTTCATGGTGCGGGTGGCGGGCCTGATCGACCAGGTGGATGCCGGAATTCTGGACGTCGGCCCCGACGGGATGCATCCGACAGCGCAGTTGGTGGCCATTCGACGGGAAGCCAAGAAACTGCTCGCGGACGCCCACAAATGCCTCCACGAGCAGCTACTGCCGGCTTTGGGCGAAGCCGGAATCGAGATTCTGGACTATGCGGCTCTGAACGAAAAGCAGCTATCGGTCGCCGACCGGTATTTCAACGAGACAGTTTTTCCGGTACTGACTCCGCTGGCGTTCGACCCCGGCCGGCCGTTTCCACATATTTCCAATCTCAGCCTGAACCTGGCCGTGCTGATTCGCGACAAGGACGGCGTTGAGCATTTCGCGCGCATCAAGGTGCCGGACTCGCTGCCGCAGTTTGTACCGCTCAAGCGGCCGCGGAAGAAGAGCCGCAAGCGGGCGCCGCGGGATGAGACTTTCGTCTGGCTGGAGCAGGTGATTTCGGCCAACCTGCCGGCGCTGTTTCGTGGCATGGACGTGATCGAGGCGCATCCCTTTCACGTCACCCGCGACGCCGACATCGCCATCAAGGAACTGGAGGCGGAGGACCTGCTCGAAAGCGTCGAGGAGGGCGTGCGCCAGCGGCGCTTCGGCAGCGTGACGCGGCTGGTGGTCAGCGACGATATGCCGGCGCACATCCTGGATATCCTGGCGAACAATCTGGAAATCGATGCCAGCCAGGTGTACCGCGTACATGGCCCACTGTCGCTCAGCCGCCTCATGCATCTCTACGCGCTCGACCGGCCGGATCTGAAGGACGCCCCGTTTCTGCCCGCCGTCCCCAAGACGCTGGCGGCGGCCACTGCCGAAGAAGATGTCTTCGCGCTCATACGGCGCCAGAACATTCTGTTCCACCATCCGTTTGATTCCTTCCAGCCGGTGGTCGATTTTCTCAAGAAGGCGGCCCGGGATCCCGGTGTGCTGGCAATCAAAATGGTGCTGTACCGCATCGGGCGGAATTCGCCGGTGGTGGAAGCCTTGCTGGAAGCCAACGAAGAGGGCAAGCAGGTGGCCGTGCTGGTGGAATTGAAGGCGCGCTTCGACGAGGAGAGCAACATCGAATGGGCCCGCGCGCTGGAGCGCGAAGGCGTGCACGTGGTCTACGGCCTGCTTGGACTCAAGACGCACTGCAAGCTGCTGATGGTGGTGCGCCGCGAAGCGGGCGCCATTCGCCGGTATATCCATCTGGCCACCGGCAACTACAACGTGGTGACCGCGCACCTCTACACCGACATCGGCATGCTGACCTGCGATGACGAGGTGGGCTCCGACGCGACCGACCTTTTCAATTACCTCACCGGGTACTCGGCCAAGAAAGACTATCAGAAGCTGCTGGTTTCGCCGGTAAACCTGCGCGATCGCTTCGAATCCATGATCCGCCGCGAGATCGCGCTGCAGGCCAAGGGCGAGCAAGGGCGCTTGATCTTCAAGATGAACGCGCTGGTGGATCCGCAGGTGATCCAGCTGCTGTATCAGGCGTCGCAAGCGGGTGTCAAAGTCGACCTGCTGGTGCGCGGCATCTGCTGCCTGCGGCCCGGGGTTCCCGGCATCAGCGACAACATACAGGTGACCAGCGTGGTCGGCCGCTTTCTGGAGCACAGCCGCATTTACTATTTCCGCAACGGCGGGAGTGAAGAGATCTATCTGGGCAGCGCGGACCTGATGCCGCGCAACATCAACCGCCGCGTAGAGGTGTTGTTTCCCCTGGAAGGCACGGACCTGATCCGCCACGTGCGCGACGAGATCCTGGCAGTCTATCTCGCGGACACGGTCAAGGGCCGGCAGATGAAAAGTGACGGGACCTACGTGCGCCGCGCGACTTCCACAAGCAAACGGGCGGTTAACAGCCAGGAGTGGCTGTTAAAGCAGGCGGCAGGCGCGGGAAAGTGAGCGGGTTTCATTGAACCAGCGAGCTACCCTTCAACCGGTGAGGTACCATCGGAACTGATGACCGCCGCACGAAGCCGCGCAGTTTTCATAGGAGCACTGCTAGCCGCCACCGCCTCGCTTCCGGGCGCGCAGAAGCAGGCGATAACCTGGACCGGGCAAGAAAAGCCGATCGTCGAGCAACTGCGCGGCCTGCGCAGCCTGCCGGATGACGATCGCGGACGGGTGACGCGGCAGCTCGCTATCCAGATCCGCGAACTGCCCGCCGGCGGCAATAAAGCAATGCTGGCGGAGTCGCTCGCCAACCTGGCGACCGAGGGCGATCCCGGCCGCGACGCGATGCAGGAAGTGGCCGCCACATTGGCGCAGACCCTGCGTGAACAACCCGTGCCCCTCCAGGATCGGCCGGCGATGCCGTATGTGACGCTAGCACAACTCGTGCGCTACGAGCACGTCAACGTGTCCCTCGACGACCCGCAGTTCGCGGCGGCCATGGCCAAACTGGAGGCCGATGAAAAAAGCCGCCAGACGGCCGGCTTCGCGCTCCAGGACCTGGACGGCAGGCGGTGGACGCTGGGGGAACTGCGCGGCAAAGTCGTACTGGTGAACTTCTGGGCCACGTGGTGTCCGCCCTGCCGGAAGGAAATGCCCGATCTGGAAGCGCTGTATCAGCGGTTCGGACCGCGCGGGCTTGTGATTCTAGCCGTTTCGGACGAAGACGCCGGGAAGGTTGGACCATTTATCGCGGAGCATCACTTCAGCTATCCGATCCTGCTCGACCCGGGGCGCAAGGTGAACGAGCTTTTCCGCGTCGAAGGAATCCCCAAGAGCTTCGTGTACGACCGCGAAGGAAAGCTGGTGGCGCAGGCCATGGATATGCGCACCGGCCGGCAGTTTCTGGAGATGCTGGCGCGCGCGGGGTTGGAGTAGAGCTACGACCTGGCGAAATCGATGAATCCACGCACCGGGTCGGTATTGAGCAGCGTCACGCGGATCTGGTCGCCCACATCCAGCCCTTGTTCGCCGCGCATGAGGCGCCCTTCCACCGGCGGCGATACCAGCCGCACGAACGTGCCCTTGGGCGTGACCCCGGTGACTACCGCGGGGAACGCCTGGCCGATGCGGTCGTGCATGGCGACCGCGGCGATGCGCTTGCCCATGGCGCGCTCCACTTTCCGCGCGGCGTCCTCCCGAGTGGTGCAGTTGCGCGCCACCTGATCCAATTCCGCGTCGCCGTATGGCGTGGCCTGGTGCGTCAACGCCGCCTTGACCAGGCGCTGCGCGACCAGGTCGGCGAAGCGCCGGTTGGGCGCGGTGGAGTGCGTATAATCGTGCACCGCCAATGCAAAGTGGCCGATGGGGGTGTCCCCGGGACGCTCCAGCACATATTCTCCGGGGCCCATCAGCTTGACCACGGCCAGCGACAGATCAGCGTAATGCAGCGGATCCTCCGTCCGGCGCTTCATCAGGAACTGATTGAGGGCGCCGGAGTCGGGATCGGCCGGCAGGCGCTCGCCAGCCTGGGCGGCCAGTTCCACGATGCGGTCCCAGCGCTCCGGAACCTTCACCACGCGGCGGATCGACGATACGTGCGCATCGGCCAGCAGCCGCGCGATCACACCGTTGGCCGCGACCATGAAGTCCTCGATCAACTGGGTAGCACGATTGCGATGCCGCGACTGGATACCGGTCACGTGACCATCCGTCATGAGGGGTTCAGTTTCGGTGCGGTCCAGGTCGAGTGCGCCCAGTTGATGGCGCATCGCGCGCAGCTTCTGCGCGGCTTCGTCCTGTAACCGGAGCTGCGCTTGCAAATCCGGCGACGCCGCCACTTTCGCGGGGGGCGCGCCCTGCCCCTCGAGCCACGGCCCCACGGAGCTGTAGGCCAACTGCGCGGCGTTGCGCGTAATCGCGCGGTAGGCGGTGCCGGCCTGCACGGAACCATCGGCGGCGACGGTCAGCTCCACCACTACCGAGAGCCGGTCGGCGTGCTCGTTCAGGGAGGTGAGATCGGTGGAGAGATCCTCCGGCAGCATGGCGAAGACTTTGACGCCGGTATATACGGTGGTGCAGTTGGCCGCGGCGTGTGCGTCGATGGGCGATCCCTTAGGGACGCCGCCATCCACATCCGCGATTCCGATGCGGATACGGATGCCGCCGTCCGCAAGGCGCTCGGCCACCTCGATCTGATCGAGGTCGCGGGAGGTGTCGTTGTCGATCGAGGACCACAGCAGGCCGCGCAGATCCTTCACCGCGCCATTGGGAGCCTGCGGCGGATGCGCGCGCAGCGCGGCGACCTGGCGCGCGATTTCGGGCGGGAAATCGGGGTGAAAACCTTCCGCGATCATCTCCTGGCGCGCCAGCGCGGGGAGATCGTAATGATTGCTAGGGGAGTTGGGCATGGCAGGCGGTCAGACCTCGTGGCGGTGCGTGCGGGAGAGCAACTGACGCGCGCGCTCCAGGGCCTTCTGTTCCGCCTCTTCGCGCGTGGCGCCGGTAGTGCGGGCCAGCCACGCGCCCGGCGAGACGTTGTCAGCCGTGCAATGGTAGACATCGCCGAGTTTGTAGGAAGTAAGCTTCACTTTCCAGGTGTCCACATCCACCACGCGCTCCCTGTAGTCTTCACTCTTCATGAGGGCACGTCCACTGCCTCTACATATCTTACGATGGCCAGCCGGACCACAGGAGGCTATCATTGGAGCTTGCCATTTGAGCGGCCCGCCCTCATCGAGTTCGAGCACGTGTGGGTCATGCGCGGCGAAAAGGTCGTGCTGCGCGACTTGAGCCTGCGTATAGGCGCGGGAGAGCACGTGGCGATCCTGGGGCCGAACGGCTGCGGCAAATCCACGCTCATCAAGACCATCGTGCGGGAATGCTACCCGCTGGTGCGCACGGGGTCGCGCATGGCCATCTTCGGGCAGGAACGCTGGAATATTTTCGACCTGCGTCCGCTGCTGGGGGTGGTGTCCAACGACTGGATGGCGCTGTGCACGCGCGAAATTACGGGTCGCGAGGCGGTGGTGTCCGGCTTTTTCGGCAGCGTCGGCGTGCAGCCGTATCACGTCATCACGCCGGAGATCGAGCGGAAGACCGGCGAGATCCTGGCGCTGCTTGAAATTCCGCATCTGGCCGAGCGGGCCGTGATCGAAATGTCGTCCGGGGAGGCGCGTCGGGTGTTGCTGGCACGCGCGCTGGTGCACGGTCCGCGCGCGCTGATTCTGGACGAGCCCAGCAACAGCCTGGATGTGTTCGCGCAGCACGAATTGCGCGAAATCATGCGGAAGCTGGCGCGCGCGGGCATCGGGATCATCCTGGTGACGCACCACCTGGCCGATATCATCCCCGAGATCGAACGCGTGATTCTGATGCGCGAAGGCCGCATCGTGGCGGACGGACGCAAGCTGGATGTGCTGACAGCCACGGCGCTCGCCGATCTATTCGGTCTGCCCGTCGATCTGAGCCGGCGCGACGGGTATTTTCACCTCGGGTAGGTTCATCGCGCCCCGTGCCGACGCAGCACTTCGATAATCTCCGTATGCCCCATTTTGGCGGCCCAGGCGAGCGGTGTGGCCCATGGCTCGGCATCCGGCTCGTTGACCGGTGCGCCGCGCACGATCAGCAGGCCGACCATTTCCGGGCGTCCCCAGCGGCACGCCCAGCCCAGCGGCGTGGACCGCAGCAGATCGTCGCGTGTATCGAACCGCGCGCCGTGGTCGAGCAGCATGGCCACAAAGCGCGCCCGCAGGCCACCGCTCAGCGTTCCTCGGGCGGCCGCAAAATGCACGGCGGTCTGGCCGAACCGGCTGGCCGCGTTCACGTCGATGCCGCGCCGCAGCAGCACATCCATGGACGCGAAGAAGCCTTCCAGGTGAGGCGAATCGTCCTCCACGCCGCGAATGGGCTGGATCACGATCCAGTTCCAGCGCCGGTCGGCGGCGGGCCAACTGAGCCGTGGCAAGGCCATTTCCACGATCGCGGAACATCCATGACAGGCCGCCGACCAGGTCAACTCCTGGGCCAGTTCCTCGCTTGCGTCGGCATCCAGGAGCCGGCGGGCCTCGGCGACATCGTGCGCCTCCGCCACCATGTAAGGCTGCTGCCGTGCGCCGCGCTCCAGCAACAGCCGCCTGAGTGCCTCGTCCTTGGCGTTGCGCAGCGGCCAGCCGGAGGCGTACACGTTGGCGTTGGGGTCCGCGCCGCGATCGAGCAGCAGTTCCGCAATGTCGCGCTGCCCCGCCAGCGCCGCGAACCACAACGGCATGCCCCAACTGGGGGTGGGCTCCTCCAGTTCATCGAGCACGGTGCGCTCGTCCACATCGGCTCCTAAGTCGAGCAGCAGCCGCGCCATGTCGATTTGCCCGTGATTCACGGCGAGACTGAGCAGTCCGCCCCGGCCCCAGTGGATGTCTCGCCGCAAAACGCCGGGATCGGCCAGCACCAGCTGGCGCACGCGCTCGCCATCGCCCAACGCCACCGCGCCGCGGATGGTCACGTCCGCGCCGTAATACAACAGCCGGCGCGCGACGGCCGGGAACCGCTGCGCGGCATCGTTACCCGGATAAGCGGACAGCGCGGCGCGATCGAGCGGCGTGAGGCCTTTCAGGTCCTGCTTGCGGGGGTTGGCGCGGCGGTCGAGAAGCCACGCCGCCATCTCCTCGCGGCCGGCTCCCGCGGCCGCATGCAGGGCTGTCCCACCGTCCCGATCGCATGCGCGGATCAGGGACTCATCCGCCTCCAGCAAACGAATCGCCTCGGCGGTGTCGCCCTCCCGGATCGCACGGTTGATCTGCTCCTGCACGGGCGAGACCGTAGCATTCGGGCAACTCATGGCTTCGCGGCGGTGCTGCTCCTCCTCCTCAATCACTGCGACGATGTCCCGATAATCGCGGTCTCTGGCCAGCGTGAAGGATGTAGTTGCGTCGCGGTGGGGGTAGATGCCCTGGCGCGCGTCGGCGCCCGCCCGCATCAGGAGGCGCACCATGACCGCGTCCCGGCGCAACACAGCGTAGTGCAGGGCGCGATGCTCGTTGTCGCCGGCCATATCCATCCCGGCCAGTTCGGGACGGGCTCGCAACAGCGCCCGCGCCTGCTCCACGTCGCCGGAGTTGACGGCTTCCGCCAGCCGGGCTACGTCGGCGCCGTCCACGAAAGCTTTCAGCTTCGCCCAACTCTCGTAGCCGTAGGCCCGCGCCAGCACGCGCTGCGCGTCGCTCAGGCTGAACGCTGCAGGCTGCGCCGGCCGGTGCTCGAAACGATGCACTTCCGTGATGGCTGCCTCGTCGCCGGCGCGATACGCCGCCAGCAGTTCCTTGGCCTGCTTGCGCAATTGTTCCAGGCTGGGTTGCGGCGGCAGACGCCGCGTAGGAATCGACATGACGATCTCCTTTCACGGTGCCCGGTGTCCGCGTAACGGGCGGAAAGAAGCTCGTCAGTGAAAATTGGGTTCGAATGCTGCAAATTCGGTGGGCTCAGCCCTTCCCGCGGACACGGAAGCGCCCGAGGCGCTCAGTCAAAGGATACCACTCCCGCGTCTGCTACAATTTCGGCCATGATCAACCGCCGGCATCTTCTCACGGCACTCGCCGCCGCCCCGTTTGTCAGCCGCCTGCCGCGCGCGCGCGGCGCGGCCGGCTTCGACCCTGATTTCGGCAGCGCGTCCGATGCGGCTACAGCCATCGCCTCCGGCGTCATCTCATCCCGCGAACTGACCGCGCACGTCTTCGATCGCATCCACAAATACAACGGCCGCGTAAACGCCTTCGTCACGCTGGTGGAAGAAAAGGCACTCATGCGCGCGAAGGCGGCTGACGAATCGCTCGCGCAGGGCCGCCTGCCAGGTCCGCTGCACGGCGTTCCCATCCTGATGAAGGACGACAAACAGACTGCCGGCATCCGCTCCACCTGCGGCGCCAAAATGTTCGCCAACAACGTGCCCAAGGAGAATGCGCCCCCGGTGCAACGGTTGCTCGACGCCGGCGCCATCATCGTCGGTAAGACCAACCTGCCGGAGTGGGCTTCCGACTTCCAAAGTTACAACGATGTGGCGGGCACCACTAACAATCCCTGGAATCCCGAACGGACATCGGGTGGGTCCACGGGCGGCGGTGCGGCGGCTTTGGCTTGCGGCATGGGCTTTCTGGAATTGGGCAGCGACATCGGCGGGTCCATACGCACGCCTTCGCATTTCTGCGGCGTGTTCGGACACAAGCCCACCATTGGGGTCATATCCGCTGAAGGCTTTGTGGACCCGCCCACAGCCAATCCTGCGCCGGACCGGCTCTCCGTGAACGGCCCGCTGGCCCGCAGCCCGCGCGACCTGCTCTTGGCCATGCATGTGACCGGTGGACCCACGGGCGTGCAGCGCCTGGCTTACTCCTGGAGGCTCCCGGCGGCTCGCGGCGCGCGCCTGGGCGACTATCGCATCGGCTATGTGGTGGACGATCCCTTCTGCCCGGTGACGCCGGACGTTCGGCACCGGCTGGAAGACACCATCGGGACGCTCGGAAAGGCGGGCGCCAGACTGGAACAAGGTTGGCCCGCAGGATTGAAGCTGGCGGATTGCTATGGCGCGTACTTCACCTTGCTGGGCGCGGCCGTGCTGCCCGACGACCCGACCACCCATCGCGCCTGGGGAACGGCGGTGGGCGCGCAAATCGCCGCCCGCCGCGTATGGCAGCATTACTTCCGCGACCACGACGCTTTCCTTATGCCGGTGGACTTTGTCACGGCGTTCCGGCACGATCACAGCGCCAACATGCTGGAACGTAAAATCGCCACACCCGGCGGGCCGCGGCCTTATCTGGACATGCTGAAATGGATCTTCCACGCGACCCTGACGGGAAACCCCGCCACGGTTTGTCCCGTTGGCCGGACGCCCGAAGGACTACCCTGCGGCATTCAGATCCTGGGACCGTATCTGGAAGACGCCACTCCCATCGACATCGCCGGGCGGATCGCGGAAATCACCGGGGGCTTCGCGCCGCCGCCCCTGGCTTAAGTAACACACGCCCAAATGTGATATGTGTTCCAGCATGAAACTCCGACTGCTGTTGCTGGCCGGCGCCGTCCTGACACTGGTGGCGGCTGGTTGGCTGTTCGCTCAACGCGCCGCCGATCCGTTGGTGGAGGGCCTGCGCCTGGTGGAAGTCGCCTCCGTCGCCGATGCTGCCGAACAACTTTACGGGCAGCGCATCTACATGTCGCACGACATGCGGCCCATCTTCACCGCCAAATTCGCGGGCCCCGCCGTTACGGTGCTGCTGAAGAAGGAGGAGCACCACGAAGGCGCCGCTGCATCACAAGGGATGCTGGACGCTATCGACGCCGCGCCCGCCGGTTCGGTCTATGTGATGGTGCTCGAGGACGGCCTGGATATCGCGGGCATCGGCGGCCTCATGTCCACCGCCATGAAGTATCGCGGGCTGGCCGGCGCCGTGGTGGACGCCTCTGTTCGCGACCTGCTGCAGATCAAACGCCTGCAGTTCCCGGTGTTCAGCCGCGGGATCGTGCCCTCCACGTCGATCAATCACTACCGCTTCGCGGGAGCCAATATCCCGGTGACCTGCGCGGGGGCGCGCGTCAATCCGAACGATATCATCGTGGCCGATGAGGATGGCGTGGCCGTGGTGCCGCGCGCGCACGCCGCCGAGATCCTGAAGAAGGCGCAGGAGCTGGATAACACCGAGCACAGCATGGTGCCGTTCATCGAGAAGTTCCGCTCCATCAAGGAAGCCGTGGCCAAGTTCGGCCGGATCTGACAGCGCCTGTCAGAAAGTCAGCCGAAGAAGACCGGCGCCATCCGTGGTGGCGCTGGTTCCCGTTGGGCTGACCGTGACCGTGTTGCCTCCGCCGCTTGCCTGAATGGTCACGCCGTAGCTGGTATCGGGGCTCAGCCCGGCGATCAGCACGGTATGCACGCCCGCCGGAGCCGCGTACGCTGCGCCAGTGAATGCGGCACTCGCGCTCGCCGGGAAATACACGGCCGCACTGCCGAAGACCGCGCCGTCGAACGCCGTGCCGCTGGTGCTCTGCATATAGGTGGCCGGCGTCATGGCCATCCCGGCATTGGCCCCTTCAAGCACGTGCAGAAAGCGCGTATCCACGGGTAGGGTGGGATCTTGCACGGTGAAGATATACTGGGTCGGCTCCAACTGCGCGATCGGATTCAGATTTCCCGCGCCGTACACCGCGCTCGAAGCGGCATTCGCCGGGAGCAGCGTCTGAATGAACAACTGCTGGCCATCGGCCATCGTCTCGGTGGCCACCTTCCCATTGATTACAGGGTTTGTCACCAGGCTCAGGTTGAAGCGTTTGAACAATCCGGTATTCTGGGTGGTGGCGCGGTCGTAGACCACGATGTAATCGTAATTGAGCCACACGATGGAACGCGTTGCCTGCGTGATACTGATGGCGGCGTCCGGCGGCGACCAGAAGTCGGGGCGGTTGTAAAGGTTGGTCAGATTGCTGGCGGCGTAGACGTAGCCGGGCCCATGGCTGGTGACCGTGGTGGGATCGCCGGCATTAGTGGCCAGAATCCACTGCCCGCCGTTGGCCCATTCGCCGCCTTCGTACCACTGCAGATTCGTGGGCGTGCCGTTGGTGCAGTAATTCTGCAGCGACAGGGTATTGTGATAGACCGAAGTGAGCCCCACGGTGTTGTTGTCGTAGTTGCTCATTTCCTTCGTCAGAAACTCGCCGTTGCGGAAGAATTCGAACTGTCCGCCGTCGCCATCCTGGTGATTGATGGACTCCCAACTGGCGCGGTAATCGAACATGGTGTTGTTGGCGGACCAGTCGCTGTGCGCGAAGATGCGGCCCGCGCCGGGGTCGTAGAATACGGTCGGGTACGTCGGCCGCGGGTCGGCGCCGGGGGCCGCCGCCGGATCGAGCAGCATGTAATACAGGATGCTTTCCGTGAAGCTCCATGGCGCCGTAATACGCGACATCAGATAACCCGCGCCGCCCTGCGCGGCGTTCACCACGAACCAGCGCGCGGGGTCAATATGGGTGGACGTACCGGTGTGTTCGTCGAGCATCGCCAGCAGGCTGAACGATCGCATGTAGTCCGGCGTGACCCATAGCCGCAGAATGTCACCGTAACTGCCGTACTGGTAGATTGGGCCGAGCCAGGGCTGCGAAGCAAAGATCTGCGCGGTGGGCGTCAGTGACGAGATGATGCCGGTGACGTAGCGATCCCAAACGGGCGCGCCGATCAGATTGACCTGCGGGCCGGAATAAGTGGTGTTATTGAAACCGGCTGTCTGGAAAGCCAGCAACTCGCCCAGGGCGAAGCCGAAGGACTCGCCGTAGAGCATTCCCTCGGGCGGCAGGCCCCCGCTGGCCAGGCCAAATCCGGCGCCGCTGCCGCCTATGCCGTAAGCATTGGCTACCGTGGCCGGATCGCCCATCATGGCGTACTGCTGGTACAGCCACGCTCCCGTGGCATCCAGAATAAAGCTGCGCAGGCTGTTGCCCAGTTGCGAAGCAGGAAGAGTGGCATTGAGGGGCGGGTCGTCGGTGGGATCGATGCTCAACGCCATCATGGTGATCTCGCGGGCGTGCCCGATGTAGTAATTATTGGACGCCATGCGGTAGGGTAGATTGTTCGGCAAGAGTTGCAGGCTGTTGGTGACGCCCACCGGTGTGGGATGGTCGCCGCCGGTGGTGCTGGCGTTCAGGCATTCGTTGGCCCACAACAGAAACACGCTGCGAATGGTAGCCTTGTCACTGGCCGTGAGGATGGGGTTGCCGCCGGCGTCAGTCGCGTTGTAAATCCAGTCCACGATGAGCGGCCACTGTTCTCCCTGGCCATTGGCGCGGTTGTAAGTCGGGAACATCGGATCGCGGAACGGGGCGCCTGAAAGCGGGCCCAGCACCGCGATGTTCATGGCATACATGATCAGGTTGCGGGCATACTGCGCATACAGGATGCGATTGGCGGGGTTGGGATCGATCAGGGAATTGAACGCCAGAACCACGCCGTATTGCTCCGTCAGGTAGCCTGTGTAGCCTTGTGTGTCACCCGGGTCCGGATAGTTTGGATTAGGAATCCCGCCGGGGAAGAACTGTGTTTGATAGATGTTGACCGCCTGGTTCAGCACCGCCAGCATGCCCTGTTGGTAAACGGGGTTGGAGGACACGGCCCAGCTTTGGAGACGCGGCAGGTCGCTTTGCGTGATCCATAAGCGCGGGTGGGTGGTCACCGGGAACGGAATCGGCGGAGGCGCCCCGAAGTTGGCCGTCACCGTGGTGTTGGCCGCCGGCATGGTCAACGTGGTGCTTGGCGCGTTAGCATCCTGCACAGTCGCGCCCGTCCAGTCGACGAAGACCTGGCCGGCCGGTGGCGGGTTGGCCGTGATGGTCACCACCGTGCCGGCGGCATACTGGCCGCTACCCGCTCCGCTGAGCACCGTCAACGCGTAAGACGGTCCGGACGAGTAGTTGGCGGTCACGGTCACATTGGACGCGGGAATGGTGAGGGTGGTGGTCGACGCATTGGCGTTCTGCACTGTCGCGCCGGTCCAATCCAGGAAAGACTGGCCGGCCGGCGGCGGGTTCGCGCTGATGGTGACCACGGTTCCCGCGGCATAGGCGCCGCTGCCCGAACCGTCGACTACAGTGAGTGTGTAATTGCCGCCACCACCACCTCCGGTAACCGGGACCGTCAGGGAGTTGCCGCACGCCGTGCCCGGATTCTTCACGCAGAAGGTCGTGGAAGGCGCTGCAGGTTGGTAACCGCCCGCGCTCACCGTGGTCGAATTCACAAACGTGGTCACCAACTGGACGCCGCCGTTGAACGCCTCGGCGCCTTTTTGAAATCCCGTGCCCGTAATCGTTGCGGTGTAAGTGCCTTCCGGCAGCGGGTTGGGGGCCACGGCAGTGATCTTCGGTCCGCGCCTGATGATATACGCATAGGCGCTGCCCGATATCGCGGTATTCATGGTACTGGTGGCGGTAATCTGGACGGGGTTCTGAGCCGGAGGTTTCTGGGGCGCGCGGAACAGTCCCTTGGCGCCGATGGTGCCGACAGTGGAGTTGCCGCCCGGCACGCCCGCCACCGACCAGGTCACGCCTTTGCCGGACAAGCCGGTGACTGCAGCCGAGTATTGGGCGGTCTGTCCGACCTCCACCGAGGGATCGGCCGGGGTGACCATAATGCTCTGAGAAAAGGCGGCGCTCGCGGACGTGAGCACCAGGGCGAATTGCAGCCGCGCCAAACCGCCTGTGTGGGGCATGTGATCCTCCGTGGGGCGCCCGGACCGGGAATGGCTGGCGGACGCGCCTGTGTCCGTCAGCTGAAGATATTACGGGTGGAACAAGGAAGAAACCCTGAAATCGGTTAATCCACTTACCCGTTAACCGGCAAGTGCGCGGGCAAAGACATTGTTCTCAGGAAGGATGCGCCCCACTATGGCGCGGTCACCGCGTATTGAATCCGCTCGCTAGCGGATGCGTCACCCTGCCAGGCGGTGACTTGCAGCTCGCAATTCCCGGGCCGCGTGGCGGCGGCTACGAACATGGGAATTGTTCCGGAAGCGTCCGCAGCTGGAAGATCGGTGGTCTGCTGCGCAAACACCTGGCCTCCGCTGCGGAACTCGATGTGGATCTTGGGCTTCTCCGTCTTAGATTTGTCCGGATAGACCACAAAGTAGACGTATCGCTTGTTGGCCGGATTCACAGACGCTTCCACCATGGGCACCACGTGCTTCCCCTTGAAGATGAGGGGATCCGCCGTGTCCGGTTGCCCGAGCGCCGCTTCCACCTGCTGCACCGCCACCAGGCTGCTGATCCCCACGCCTTTGGGCGCCCCCGGATTATCAAATTGCATCAGGTTGGTGGTGGCCTGGCTCCCCTCGCGATCCACCACGGCGGTCTCCACCGTGTAGTGGCCCGCCGGCAGATCGATGGGATGCGTGTAGGTCAGCGCCGTGGCCCGCACGGCCGCCAGCTTGGCGTCCGGAATCGTGTAGGGCGTATCCACGCTGTACTTGTCGACAACGTTGCCGCTCGTATCTTTGATCAGCGCCAGGAGCGACACATCCACTTTATGCGTCTTGCGCTCCGGATCCGCGGTGGCCCCCAGCTTGCCGCCGGGCAGTTCGAAGGCCAGCGAACCTTGTGAATTCGATCCATCCGGTTGGAAATGGTAGGCGCCCACATGGAAGTCGAAGGCGTGCGGCTGAGGTTGGCTGCTGAGCACGGCCAGAGCCGTCGTTTCCACCGGTGTAAGGGGCCCCGAGCCTTTGAGGTCGGGCAGCGCAAAATATCCCAGACGGCTGTCCACCTCCAGATCGGGCTTCGCCAGTTTTACCTCGATCTTCCGCAAGTGGCCGTCATATTTCACGGAAGTCGGATGATAGACGGCCTCGTAATGAGCTTCGAGACTCTCAACCACCTGCTGAAAAGACTTGCGGAAATCGTTGGTGTTGGCGATCAGGAATCCGCCGGTGCCTTCGGAGAGTTGCCGCAGGCTCGCCTGTGTATCGGACGTGCGCACCGCGGCGAGGGTATCATCGCCGGCCCGGCTGTTCTGCCGCATTTGTGCGATGCTGGCGTTCCGGTTGGTTTGTTGCGCGCTAACGGAAGCCATCTGTTTGAGGGCGTTGTTGCCTGCCTGCACCGTATCGTTCGTGGCGCTCATTTCGGTCGTATCGAGAGAATAGAACGTGATGCCGTGACGGTTCGCGTTATCGAGTATCTTCTGGAACCGGTCGGGGTCGCCGGTAGTGACCAGGCCGGTGGTCATCAACAGCACGGTCTTGCGTCCCGGTAGCGTCCCCAGCTCATCGATCATGGTGATAATCCGGTCCGTCTCGTGCATGCCGGTAATATTGGCGAAGTCGCTACGCTCGCGCACCTGGTCGCCCCGGTGACGGCTGGCTCCCGCGCCAGTGTCGACGTCGGCGCCCGTGATGACGGTGGTCGGAATCTCCCCTCCGGTCATGTCCATCGTGGTCGAGGCCGCATGAGTGGCGTTGTTGACGGTGGTATTCACCGTGACGATATCCGGGCTGGCGGTGAGAAGCGCCTCCGACGCGCGGGAAAAGTCCAGCGTCCGGCCATTGAAGGCGTTTTCTACTGTGCGCAGCAATTCGTCGCGGTTCTTGGTAAATGCCAGCAACGGACTCAGGCGCTCATTCAGATTGAAAAGGCCTACATAGGTTTCAGGCGGCAGCTCGTTATTGATGAACTGTCTGGCGATTTCCAGCGCATGCGGCCGGGTCACGGGATCGATATTGTGAAAAACGATGCACAAGGCATTCACTTCGCGCAGCGGGACGGCGGCTGGCTGGCCGGGTTCTCGCTTGGTCACAGTCTCGCGCTGTTGTTGCACTTCGCGGCCGGGGACCAGGCGGAAGCTCAGGATCCTCTGGCGAACGCCGTCTTCATAGATCTCCACGTCTGACGGCTTGAGGGCCTTCACCTGCTTGCCATGTTTGTCGCGCACCACCATGTCGAGCGCCACCTCGGTGGTGGTAACGCGAATGATTGGTCCAGGCGTGGCTGGAGGCGTATCCTGGCCCGGAGCAAGACTGCCGGCCATCGTCACCAGACAAACGAATAGCGGAACGCCAATGTTCTGCATAAGTCTGATTTTAGCTCGTGTCGAGACCGGCCGCGCGGCTCATCGGCGTTCGAGGAAATCGCGGATTGCGCCGACCTTCACTTCGTTGCCGACGGTTGCCCGACCCCCAACCAGAACCTGCCCGAGACCATGCCGGCCGGCGTGGCTTGAACGGTTATGAAAACCATTATGACAACGGCGGGCACTTGAACCTGTTCGTCATAGAACCAGCGCGAGTCTCACCTGACGGGATCATAATGCCTGCAGCCCTCCCGCCGGCTGGCTGCGCATCCCGCGGCGCGGTCCGCGCATCCAAGATTGCATGCCAGAAGCAGCCGTTCAGAGTCATGCAGTCGAGCATCCCGTGCTGGACGTAATCCGCCACCGCTGGAGTCCGGCGATCTATTCACCGCAATCGGTCGAACCGGAGAAGCTGCTTAGCATCCTGGAGGCGGCCCGCTGGGCGCCCTCCAGTTACAACGCCCAGCCGTGGAGTTTCCTGGTGGCGCGCAAAGAGGAGCCGGAGGAGTTCGCCCGCATGCTGAGCTGTCTGGTGCCTGGCAATGTGGTGTGGGCGCAGCATGTGCCTGTGCTGATGATCACCGTGGCGAAGCTCCAGTTCGACGCGGGCGGCAAGGCCAACCGGCATGCCTGGCACGATACCGGAATCGCTACCGGATTCCTGATGCTGCAAGCCGCGGCATTGGGCATACTCGCCCATGGCATGGCGGGCTTCGACGCGGGTAAGGCGCGGGACTTGTATGGTATTCCAGACACGCACGAAGCCGCGGCGGCCATCGCCCTGGGATACCCGGGTGACGAGGCGGGCGCGCCGGAAGAATTGCGCAAGCGCAACCAACATCGGCCCCGCCGCACCCTGGACCAGTTCGTGTTCGCGGGCCGCTGGGGGCAACCGGCGCCGCTCGTTACGGGCCATTAAACTACCGCTCACACATTAAACCCACTGTAAATGACAGGAAGCTATCCGGGGTGATACTCGATCACGACCAGGGTGATATCGTCCGCCTGGGGCGCCCCTTCGGTGAACAGTGTCACCGCGCTCTGGATCGCGTCGTGCAACCTCCGGCATGCATCCATGCGATGCTCGTTTACCACCGCGCGCAATCGCTGCCGGCCGAAGAACTCGCCGTCCAGGTTCTGTGCCTCGGTGACGCCGTCCGTGTAGATCACGATCTTATCGCCCGAGGCTAGGGATACTTCGTGCACATCGAACTCCGCGGGCTCCACTAGCCCCACGGGCATGGCAGTCGCGGCCAGCGATTCCAGACCGCCGCCCGCCCGCACGATGAGTGGCGGGCAATGGCCGGCGTTCACATAATGCAGCCGGCCGCCGCGCTCCAGCAGGCCATAGAAGACGGTGGCGTATTTCTCGCCCGCGGTGCGCTCGATGAGGAACGTGTTGATGCGCTGCAGACGCTGGTGCAGCGCGGCGTCACCGTGGCTGGCGGCCAGAAACGCGCCTTGCAGGAACGAAGCCAACAGCGCGGAACTGACGCCCTTGCCTGAGACGTCGGCCACCACGGCGGTCCATGCGTCGGGATCGGCGGGAATCGCATCGAAATAATCGCCGCCCACCTGGTGCGAGGCTACGCTGCTGCCGCAGGCTTGGAACCAGCCTTCCGCCGGGAGGCTGCGCGGCAACAGGCCCTGCTGGATGGTGCGCGCCACGTCCAGCTCTTCCTCCATTCTCTGCTTGATGCGTTCTTCCTCCAGCAGGCGCGCATTCTCGAGAATGGTCGAGGCCTCGATGGCCAGAGTTTGCAGCAACTCGCGATTGCCGCCCGCCAGATCGGCCGCGGAGAGCCGGGAATCCATGTAGAGTACGCCGACGGTCTCCTCGGCCGCGGAGACCATGCTGGTCGTTTCGCCGCGCACCCGGCTGATGCGCACCAGCGGCACGGACACCACGCTACGCAGCTCCAGGTCCATCACGCTGCGCTCGGGGCGAAACTCGCCGGTCCCCTGCGGATCGAAATTCATGGAGAGCAGCTCCCGCCGTTGTTCCAGCGCCCGTTTGATGACCCGGCGCGGCACCCGCAGGTCGTCGGCCGGGAGCGTCTCCCCCTTCCGGTTGCGGGCCACCCGTGTCTCCAGGTCGCCCTCCTTGCGCAGCAGCAGAAAGCCGCGTTCGGCGCCCGTGACGGCCAGGGCCGCGTCCACCACGGAATTCAGCACCTCCTGCAGCGAGAAGCCGGTTTGCAGCGTGCGCGCGACTTCCAGCACGGCGCGCAATTTGGCTAGATTCGATCCCGCAACGGGCAACCCGCCGACCGGCCCGGATTTCTCGTGCGCGCCGAACTGGTCCATCAGCCGGTTCAGTTCCGCCGCGTCCAAGGCGAAGATGAGCTGGTAGGAATCCGGGAAACCGAACTCGATGCGGTCGGAATTGTGGAGCGTGTGGGTCTCCACGCGCTTGCCATTGACGTACAACCCATGGCGGCTGCCGGCGTCTTCGATGACGAACTCGCCCTTTTCCCGCACGATCCGGGCATGCAGGCGCGAAGCGCGGCTGTCGCGCAGGACCAGATGGTTATCCGCCTGCCTCCCGATTTTGAACGGCAGCGGCGCGATTTCCATGCGCGTTCGGTGACCGCTCGGGTCGACCACGATGACGGCGGCCGCCGGAACGAGTTCGGCTGTGGTGGTGCCCATCAGGCGGTGCGCTTCGCGCGCGCGCGATGCGGAGCGCCCGGGCCGGAGGCCGCGCCGGATACCGAGGCGGCCGCGCCGCCGGTCAGCGAATCGTCCGCCAGATGTTCGCGGCGGGCGTGTTCCAGATCGAGCGCCCGCAGCGATTGGCAGTGGGCGCAGTATCCGCCAACTTCCGTGCGCGCCAGCAGAATCTGAAATCCGAAGTGGCTTTCGATCTGCTTGCGCAGCCGCTGCAGCGGCTCGCCGAAAAACTCCTCCACTTTGCCGCAGCGCAGACAGACCACGTGCGCATGTTCCTGCTTGAGCCGCGTCTCGTAATAGTGCTGGTCGCCGGCATGGTGCATCAGATCCAGCTCGTCCACCAGGCCGCCATTCTTCAGCATCTTCAGCGTGCGGTAGACCGTGACCCGGTTCAGCCTCGGGTCCTTCTTCTTCGCCAGTTGGAACAGGCTCTCCGCGTCGAGATGCTGTCCGGTCTGGTCGATCACATCCAGCAGGATCTGCCGCTGGCGCGTCAGCCGCATGCCCTTCTCGCGCAGGGAGCCTTTAATGGAGTCGACGGCCATAGACGGACCTTTCCATTCTAGCAATCTGGCTGGCGAGGACGGGTCGGCCTGTGATCCTTAGTGTTTGGGGCCCAGGCCCAAGGCGAGGATGCTGAGAGATTGATTTGGCTTGCCGGTGGGTTCCAGGTTCTGGTCCCGTTGAAAGCGCCGCATAGCGTCCGCGGACGCCTCGTCCCACTTACCGGTGGCTTCGCCCTGCAGGTAGCCTTTCTTGATCAAGGCTTCCTGGAATTGCTTATAACGCTCGGGAGTTGGTTGTGTCTGCGCCGCGTATTTGGGGACGGGCTTGCGCACATTCGCTACGGCTTTGTGGTGCGAGGCCTTCTTCTTGTGGGTGGTGGCCGCCGCAAACATCAAGCTGCTTGCAAGAACGGCCACCAGCGTCGGTCTCAAAAACATTAACTCCCGCTTAAGGGTGGCTGGGCAGGTTACCCGCCAGGTACTGCGGAGTCCATTCGGTGCGGCTGGTTTGCCGCAGGACCCGGAAAGCCACCGCCTCGCCCGGCTTGAGTATGTTCTGGATACGCTTCACGTCGTCCACGTTGTTTACCGGCTGCCGGTTGATTTCCATCAGGACGTCGCCGCGCTGCATGCCGATGTCCTCGGCAAAGGAAGCCGGCTCGACCTCGCTGATCAGAACGCCGTGCTGCTTCAGGCCCATATTCTCGCGGCGGGCGTCCGACAGGTTCTCGATCCGGATGCCGAAGCGAGCCTGAGTGCCTTCCGCCGGGGCGGTTTCTTCTTCCTTACCGGAGCCGAATTCCACCGGAAACACCTGAGCCAGGTCGGCCACCACTACGTGGAATTCCTTGGGCTTGCCTTCCCGCAGCGCCGTCACGTTCAGCGATGTGCCGATAGGCGTGCTGGTGACCTTCTCGATCAGCTCGCCGCCATTGTGAATCGGCTTGCCGTTAACGGCGATGATAATGTCTTCCGCCTTCATGCCCGCCTTGTCCGCGGGGCCGCCCGCGGGCACCTGCTCGATGAATACGCCGTCTTTAGCGCCGTTGGCTTTCAACAATGCTTCCGCCCGGCTGCTCTCCGAGGGCGTAAACTTGACGCCGATGGATCCGCGTACCACCTTGCCGTTCTTGATGATCTCGTTGTAAACCTTTACCGCCATGTTGACCGGTAGCGCGAAGCCGATGCCCTGGTATCCCCCTGAACGGGAAGCGATGGCTGTATTGATCCCGACCACTTCCCCATTGATATTCAGCAGCGGGCCGCCGCTGTTGCCGGGATTGATGGCCGCATCAGTCTGTATGAAGTGCTGGAATTGCTGGGTGGGATCCACGTCCCGCTCCTTGGCGCTGATGATGCCGAGGGTAACGGTTTCCTGGAAATCGAAGGGGGAGCCGATGGCCATGGCCCAATCGCCCACTTGTACCGCGTCGGAATTGCCAATGCGGGCGGGCGCCAGGTTATTCTTGCCCTCCACGCGAATCACTGCCAGGTCCGTGGGATTGTCCACGCCCACCACCTTGGCTTCGTATTCGGTGTTATCTCCCATGAACTTCACTTGAATCCGGTCGGCCTTGTCCACCACGTGATTATTCGTCAGGATGTAGCCGGCCCTGTCCACCACTACGCCGGAACCCACCGCGAAACCGCGGTGTTGCGGCATTTGTGGCATGTTGCCGCCGCCGAAAGGATTGCTGAAGAACCGCTGGAAGAAATCTTCCATGCCGCCCTGATCGCCTTGATCGCCTTCGTCGCCATCATCGGGTTGCTGCGGTTGGGGCGTGGCGCGGCGGCGATTGCGCGCCTGCACCGGCGCTTTGGGCAGATAAGTCGTGGAAATATGCACCACCGACGGTTCCACCTGCTTGGCGATGCCGGCAAACGACGATTGCAACTGGACAGGATTCGGGATCGTAAGCGGCGTGGCTCCGGGCGCCGCGGCGTTGTCTTTGGCGGCCTTGACGCCGGTGTTAATCAACGTGCCGATCACCACGCCAATGGCGAGGGTGAAAAGAATCAGGGTGAAAGACAGCAGCTTCTGGCTGCGCAACTTATCAACGAAACTCATGGGTGTCAACTCGCTCCTCTAACGGCGGATCAACGGTCTTTCCTCATTATACTCCGGGAATTGCAGGCTGCCAGCCTACGCGCGCGCCCCGGCTGAACCGTTATCAGATTGATGTTCCCGGCGGCTGAAGGGTTTCAGCTCCACCAGCAGGATTCCCGCCAGGATCAGTGCGGCGCCCGCGGCCGCCCGCCGCGAGAGGGTCTCACCGGCCAGCAGGTATGAAGTGATCCACGCGAACACCGGTTCCAGCATGAAGATCAGGGCGGTGCGGGCGGACGAGGTATACCTTTGTGCCCAGGCCTGAAACGTAAAGGCCACCGCGGTGGCAAACAGGCCCGTGATGACAATGGCCACCCAAACCCCCGCCGTCCAGCGGATCTGCGGTGTTTCGATCCAATGAAACAGCGACCACGCAAGCAGCGCGGCCACCCCGATTTGTGCCGTGGCCAGTAACTCCAGGCCGGTGGTGGCCGAGTAGCGGCTCAACACCAGGATGTGGGCCGCGTAGCAAACCGCGCAGCACACCGTCAGCAGATCGCCGCGGTTGATGGCCCATGTTTCACCGGGCGCGCCGGCCCCCGGCAGGGTCATCAGCGCCATGCCGAGGGTGGCCACCAGGATGCCGCCGATCTCCATCACCTGAGGCATCTTTCGGTAAACCAGCATGGCCAGCAGAGGCGTGATCACCGCGGTAAGTCCGGTCAAAAACGCCGATTTCGGGGCCGTCGTGTACTGCAGCCCGATGGTCTGAAAGGCGTATCCGGAAAACAGGAAGACGCCAGCCGCCGCGCCTCCGGCCAGCGACCGGCGCAGGTTCCGCGGACGGCTCCAGGTTCCCCGAAAGAGCACCAGGAGAACGGCCGTCGCCAGCGTAAAGCGCAGGGCCAGAAACAGCACCGGCGAGACATCCCGCAGGGCCTGCTTGACTACCACGAACGTGGAGCCCCAGATAAGTGTGTTGAAGATCAGGGCGGCCTCGGCGCGGCGCGCCGCGGGAATGCTCACTGCGCGAGCCCGGAGGGCACCCCGAATTCAGGGTCGCGGAGCAGCAGGCAGACCGTCAGGAGAATGCGTTTGAGCCCCAGGTCGCGGCCTTCGGGCTTGAACCACTCCTGCGCTGTGTGCGCGCCGCCGCCCTGGCCTCCCGCGCCGATCGAAATGGCCGGGATACCCATTGCCATGGGAATGTTGGCGTCCGTGGACGCGCAGTCGAGGTGCGAGCGGATGCCCAGGTGGCTGTCCACGGCGCGCAGATACGCGAGGATCGCGGAAGACTCGGCCAGATTGCCTGCCGGCCGCGAGCCGATCTCGCGAATCTTCACAGCTATTTTCCCACCGGTGGCTCGCTGGTTCTCGACTTCCAGCGCGCGCTCGATGGCGCCGGTGAGGGCATCCACCAGCTCCTCCATTTTCTCGTTGCTCTCCGAGCGGATATCCACCTTGGCGCGCGCCAGTGGCGGGATGGCGTTTACGCTCGCTCCGCCTTCGATGAAACCAACATTGAAACTGGATTTGGGCGAACCGTTGAGCCGCGTATCGGAGAACTGCGCGATGGCCCGGCTCAGCGCGTGCACCGGGTTGCCTACGCCATAGTCGCTCCAGCTATGCCCGCCCGGGCCGCTGAAGGTCACCTCGAAGCGGCGGCTGCCCAGCGCACGGTTGGTGATGTGCTCGGTGCTGGCGCCATCCAGCACCACAAAAGCCCCGATCTTCTTGCCCAGCGGCGATTGCTTGCACAGATGGCGCATGCCGCTCAGGTTCCCTTCGCCCTCCTCGCCCACGTTAGCCACCAGCAACAGACCGGAGTGCCAGCCCTCCACCGGCGGGCACACCTTCAGGGCTCGCGCGATCGCCAGCAGCGCGGCCAGGCCCGCGCCGTTATCAGAGATGCCCGGACCACGAAAGCGGCCATCGGGTTCGACGCTGATGTCTTCCTTCGCGCGCGGCGACAGCACCGTATCCAGGTGCGCGGTCAGCGCTACGAACGGACCTTCCGCGTGCGCATCCGGAGTGGCCACCACGTTGCCCGCACGATCGATGCTGGCTTCCCATCCCAGCGTGCGCAACTGCGCCACAGTCCATTCGGCGCGCTGTTGTTCGAGAAATGTGGGCGCGGGCACGCGGCAAATCTGCAGGTGTATGTCGTTGATCCACTGCTTCTCGCGCGTGAACCACTGCAGGCACTCGCGCATGCCGCGCAAGTCGGCCGCTTCGCCAACCAGGTTGGAAACGGGTGCGAGATTGGCGGCCATCCACCTTCAGTGTAGCAAGCGTATGGCGCCGCACCCGCACCCGGAGACGTCAGCCGTTAGTACTGCGAGCCGCCGCCTGAGCCGTGAGTGCGTTGCGTCTCACTGAGCCGCAGATTTTGCACGAAGGTATCGACATCCTTCTGCGCCTGTTCGCGGCTCATACTGTAGCGTGCCTGCAGCTTCGAAATGAATTGGTCCTTTTTACCAGCTATAGCGTGTATGTCTTCGTCGGTGAGCTTGTTGTACTTCTCGCGGACGGACCCTTTCACTTGATTCCATTGACTTTCAAATTCGTTCCAGTTCATCAGGGATAAAACCTCCGGGTGAAATTTTGCACCTCGGGTACCCTTGTGCAGCCGTTCACTGCGGCTGCTCGCGTGCCGCGAGACGGCGCTGTGGGTTGCTACAATTCCATGGGGAACGCCCATGAAACGATACCTCGCAGCCTTCCCTGCCGCGCTGCTGTTGTTGCCCGCCGCCCTGCTGGCCGCCTCCAATCCCGCCGGACTGTGGGATGGCACACTGAAGACACCTAATGGAGACATGGGTTTCCTCTTCAACCTGCATCGCGACGGCGACAGGTGGGCCGGTGAAATGGACATTCCCATCCAAGGCGTCTCCGCGTTGCCGCTGAAGGATGTAAAAGTGGATGGCGCTTCCGTCAGCTTTCCGATTCCCGGTCCGGGCGATCCTTACTTCGAGGGGAAACTCGCCGAAGACGGGAAAACCATCGCCGGCGCCTTCCATCAGGCGGGCGCCTCGATTCCGCTCGACTTGAAGTGGAAATCCGAGGCGCGCGCGGTCGAAAAAGCGCCTGTCAATTCCGGCGACGTAGCGGTGCTGGAGGGCGTCTGGGAAGGCGCCTTGGACGCTAACGGCAATACCCTCCATGTGCGCTTCAACTTCACCAAGAATGCCGACGGCAGTATCGCGGGCACCTTCGACAGCCTCGATCAGAACGCCACCGGCCTGCCGGTAGGCTCCATTTCGCGCGCCGGCGATTCGGTCAAGCTGGATATGAAGGCGATCGGCTTACTCTATGAGGGCACGCTGGACAAGGAGGCTTCCACCCTGACCGGGAAGATGACTCAGGGCGGCATGCCCATGCCGCTCAACCTGAAGCGCAAAGCGGCCGAAAAAAAGAACTGACCTCGCGTGTCTGCTAACCTGCCTGAGCCGTGGTTGCGCGGGCCGCTGCCCGGCGTGCATCCTCTCCTCTCGCCCGCGCTCTACGCGCTCCAGCAAACCCGCGAGGATCTGGCGCGGCACACCCAAAGCCTGACCGACGAGCAGGTATGGATCCGGCCGCATGGCCTCGCGCCGCTGGGCTTTCATCTGCGGCACATCGCGGGCAGCCTGGATCGCCTGACGGCTTACCTTGAGGGGCGCCCGTTGGACGGAGCGCAGCTTTCGTTTCTGGCGGTTGAAATGAATCCGGGCGCCAGCCTCCAGGCGCTGCTCGACGAAGTGGACCAGGCACTGAGCCGAACCGAGAGGGTGATTCGCACGATCGATCCTGCTACATTTGCGCAGCCGCGGTACGTGGGTCGCGCGCGGTTGCCGTCAACCGTAATCGGCCTGGTGGTCCACATCGCCGAGCACACTCAGCGGCATGTGGGCCAGGCCATCAGCGCGGCCAGGCTCGCGGCTCAGTGGGTGGCGGCAGGCGGCCCGGCGTAGCGCATTACGGTGGTGAGATCGATCCCGCGGATGATGCCGTTGCTCTTGTAAGTCAAACCCCAGGAATCGATGGAGGACATATCCGGCAGGATGCACGCCTCCAGCACCGTGTCCTTCGAGCCTTGCCCGACCCAGCCGCCGCCTGCCGCGTTGATTCCGCCAAACAGATCGCTGCCGCCAAGCTGAGAGCAGTAACAGGAAGCCGGGTTCCCCACGCAACCGGTGCCCAACGGCGGCGGTGTGTAATAGGCCAGCGCGGCCAGAGTCGGAGCCGTGGCGTACAGGGTCTCCAGCAAAATGTGAATGCGAGAGCCGTCCGTCTTCGAAGTGTATTGGCAGAATTTGCGCGAGCCGGCCAGCCGGAGCCAGGTAGAGGGCCGGCCATTGGTGCCGTAGAACGGCGCGCGATCGATCACTTCCCCGCCGGTTTGTTGGCAATATGCGGCGGCCGCGTCGGGTTCGGCGGCCCTGACGGTTCCAGCGGCGCACAGGAACACAGCCCCGGCGGCAATCCAAAATGAATGCTTCAAGTCTGGCCCTCCTCTAAGGGTCCCATCAGTCTATCAGATGAGGCTTGTCTTCACCGGGGGCGGTGCGACGCCCAGCCGGGCCGCCGTCTTTTCCAGGGCTTCGCAAGTGCCGCCGCCCAGCGGAATCCCATTCCGGCGGCGTTCGGCCTCCGCGCGCCATTCAGGCTCTCCGGCCACCAGCACCTCCCCGTATCCCTGGGCTGGCGCCGACGACTTGACCGTGGCCACCAACTGCTCGATCCGCTGCGAGAATTCTTCGAGGGGCATGAAGCGGCGCACATCGACCGCCAGGAACATCTGGCTCACGCGCGTGGGTCGGCCCTCAATGCGGATGCCGCCTACTTCGGTGCTCATGGCGCCGCCGCTCAGCAGGCCGCAGAGAATCTCGGCCATCATGGCGAGGCCGCTGCCTTTGTAACCGCCCAACGGCATGGGCAAACCCCGCACGGCTGCCTCGGTACTGGTGGTCGGCACGCCTTCACGATCCATGGCCCATCCGGGGGGAATCGTTTCTTCGCCATTCATGAGGGCTTTAAAAATGCGGTTGTTCGCCACGGTCGTGGTGGCCATGTCCAGCAGCCACGGTCCCGGCACGGACATACAGATAGGGTTGGTACCCAGGCGCGGTTCCTTTCCCTGCCAGGGAGCCACGATCGGCGAGGCGTTGCACATCACCATGCCGATCATCCCGGCTGCGGATATCTTCTGGCCCCAAAACGCGGTTGCGCCGAAGTGGTTGGAGTTGCGCGCGGTCACCATGCCCATTCCGTGACCGCGCGCCAGCCGCACGGCGTGCGCGCAGCAGGCTTCCGCGGTGCACTGCCCGGGACCGTTGCCGCCGTCATACAGCAGGCACGCGCCCGACTTGGACACCACCCGCCCTTCCGCCGACGGGTGCATGTCGCCGCGCTCCGCCTGCTCGATGTAGTAGGGAAGCAGCTGCACGCCGTGCGAATCCACGCCGCGCAGGTTGGCGGATACCAGCGATTCAGCCATCAGCCGGGCGGGTGCGCGCGGGAACGCGGCGGCTTCCAGCAGCGCGACAGCCCACGACGTGAGATCTTCGGCGGAGATGACCGGCATCGCTAAGAACCAGCATAGAATAAGCATGTGCCCCCCTTGTCGTTCGCGGATGCTCGCCGCTGTGTCGTCGAAACCGTCGGCGCGGGCCGCGCCCCGATGCCGGTGCAGAGCGTACCTTTGGAAGCCGTCGCCGGCCGCGTGCTGGCCGAGCCGATCGCCGCCGACCGCGACTATCCCGCCGTGGCGCGCTCGGTCCGCGACGGATACGCGGTGCGCAGCAGTGACTTGCCGGGCGTCCTCGAAGTGGTCGGCGAAGTCCGCGCCGGTGAGAGCTTCGGCAGCGAGGTGCGCCGCGGCCAGGCTGTCGAGATCATGACGGGCGCACCCATACCGCGCGGAGCTGACGCTGTAGTGATGCTGGAGCATGTACGCCGCGAGGACAGCCGCGTGACCGTGGACGAAAGCGCCGAATCCGGCCGGTTCATCAATCCGCAAGGATGCGAGGCGCGCGCGGGCGAAGTGCTGCTGCAGCCCGGTAAGCGACTGGATTTCACCGATGTCGCCATGCTGGCGGCCGCCGGCCGGGAATGCGTTCCCGTGTTCGCGGCCCCACGCGTGGCTATCATCGCGACGGGCGATGAGATCGTGCCCGTGGCTGAAACGCCGCGCGATTTCCAGATCCGCAATTCCAACGTGTACTCGCTGGCCGCGCAGGTGACGCGCGCCGGCGGCGTGCCTGAGATTCTGCCGGTGGCGCGGGACGAGAGCGCGCACACCAGGGAAATGATCGAGCGCGGACTGCAGGCGGACATGCTACTGCTCTCCGGCGGCGTTTCCGCCGGCAAGTACGATCTGGTCGAGAGTGTACTGGCGGACCTGGGCGCGCAGTTCTACTTCGATCGCGTTCTGATCCAGCCCGGGCAGCCGCTGGTATTCGGTCGAGCCCGCGGCAAGTTCTTCTTTGGCCTGCCCGGCAACCCGTCCTCGACCATGATCACCTTCGAGATTTTCGCCCGCGCCGCGCTGGAGCTGCTCGCCGGGCAGGACGAGGTCGCGCTGCGCATGCCCCTCGCCAGGCTGACACAGGACTTCCGTCACCGCACCGGCCTGACCCGCTTCCTTCCCGCGCGCTTGAGCGCGGATGGCGCGGACGTCAAGCCGGTCGCCTGGCATGGATCGAGCGACGTGCCGGCCCTCACGCGCGCCAACGCGTTCATGGTGGTGGAGGCGGATCGCGCGGAATGGCGGAAGGGCGATCTGATCCCGGTGCTGCTGAAATGAAGAAGCTCTCGCACTACGACGCCGCGGGCAGTCCCCGCATGGTGGACGTCTCATCGAAAGCCGAAACCCGCCGCACCGCGCGGGCGCATGCCTTCGTGCGTATGCGGCCGGCAGTGCTGCGCGCTCTGCCCGGCAATCCCAAGGGCAATCCGCTGGAGATTGCGCGCATCGCCGGCATCGCCGCCGCCAAGAAGACCTCGGATTTGATCCCGCTGTGCCATCCCCTGATGCTGACGCATGCGGATGTGGAGGTGCGCATGGTCAAGGGCGGCGTCCGCATCCTGGCCAGCGCATCCACTACGGCGCAGACCGGGGTCGAGATGGAAGCTCTTACGGCGGCGGCCGTGGCGGCCCTGACGGTCTATGACATGACCAAGGCGCTGGACAAGCGTATCGAGATCCAGGATGTGTACCTGATCGAGAAGACCGGCGGCAAGAGCGGACCGTTCAGCAGGCGCTGAACACTCCCCCCAGCTTGCCCGCGGCCTGCAGCCGCGCATCCACGCGATGCAGACGGCGGTCCATCCCATCGGCGAGCAGCGGTGTATGCGCGATGCCGGTGAGATACTCGGGGATCTGCCAGACATCCTTTTCAGACGTCATCCACCCGTCGCGATCGAAGCGCTTCAAGTTCACGGGACGCGAGTAATTGCGCAAGGTCTTTTCGCCCACCACATTGTAGTAGTGCTCAAAGTAGGACATCGCCAGCTCGCGAAGAGTACGGTAAACCGGTTCGCGGAATCGTAATCCGGAGTAGTTGGACTTACCGATGGCGCCCCAATGCCCGCGCTGTCGGAAAATGGCCAGTACGTGATCGTCGTCGCGCACGGCTTCCAGATCGAGCACCAACGGCGGAAATCCCTGTACACGCAACGCGGCAGCGGCGAACAGCGCGCCCTCCAGGCAATGCGCCAGACGGTCCTGCAGAACCCGCCGCGGTGAGCGGCAGGTTTCCCCTTGGAGTTCCTTGTTGTAGCCGATCTCGCTATCGAGGAAGGATTGAATCCTCTCGGGCGTCTTGAGACGACGCAAGACGGCAAGTTCGTCCCGGCTGAAGCCGCAGCCCCGGTCGTTCACCCGCGCATCAGCGCCCGCTTGGCTGCACGGCGAGCCTTCAGACGGGCGTTGGCTTTCTGCTGCTTCTCGTAGGCCACCACCTCCTGGCATGCGTCGCAGCGCTTCCGGATCCGCGATTTCGTGGTGAACGTGGCCCCGCATCGCCGGCAGGACTTCGTGATCGTTTCATCGAACGGAAGGATGCCCGGCTTTTGGGGCAAAAGGTAAGAATAGTGAAATTCGCAGTGACTCATAAACTAAGCAACCGCCCTCATCCCAGTGCCGCACTGGGCGAAATCACGCACCCGATTGGGGCAAGCGGTCTCGCTCGCCCTTTCCGCGAGCCTGCGCAACTCTGTATCGGTCAGCGTCCGGATCGGTTCGATCCGCTGGACCGATATAATTGTGCCGAAAGGAGTTGCTCTTTCTCCGCTTTTTTGGGGCCTCTCCCCACGAGGTCGTCGATCAAGCGGCATCGACCCGACTTCTCTCGTAAAGGCTCCCAACGGACCAGTGATTGTACAACTTCCCTATGCACTCTTGCAACCGAAAAAATCGCCCGGCTTCAGGCCGCCGACGCAGGTGCAAACGGTTCGGCTTGATCGGTGAGTTCCCATGCCAGATGATTTATATAAAATAGCAGAACCGGCTCGGAATAAACGGCCCGAAATTTCTCAAACACCCGTTCCGCCCAACCTTCCGTCAAATAGCTCTTCGCGTTCAGATCCTTATTGAAGAACCCGCCTTCGTGCGGCATGCCCAGGAAATCCAGGACCGCCGCTACCATGTCCAGGTGAGATACTAACACAGTCTGAGCCAGATCTTTGGCGAACTGTTCGTCGTGCTCGCCCATTCGCGCCCAGAACCGCGCGGTGTGCTTGTGCAGCGATTCGGTGTTCAGCTTGGTAAGGTGCGCGCTGGCCTTGAACGCGTCGTATAGCTGGTACGTTTTGAGTTTGCCGATGGAAATGCCGCGAATCAGTTGTCCGAATCCGCCCTCCCCGAGCTTCAAATAGACGTCCCAAAGCTGCATAACAAGGTCAGATTATCACATGCGGTAGAATGGATGCGTTTGACCATGAGCAACATAATCATTCTGGGCGCGCAATGGGGCGACGAAGGCAAGGGCAAAATGGTGGACCTGCTTTCCGAGCGCTTCGACCTGGTCGCTCGCTACCAGGGCGGCCACAACGCCGGACACACGGTGCGCATCGGCGACCGCAAGTTTGTGCTGAAGCTCATTCCCAGCGGGATTCTGCGGCCGGGCACAAAGAGTGTGATCGGCAACGGGCTGGTGGTGGACCCCGCCGCGCTGCTCGAAGAGATCGAAATGCTGGAGGCCGCCGGATTGACCGTGGACGGCAATCTGTTCATCAGCAACCGCGCGCAAGTGCTGCTGCCGACGCATCGCCTGATGGAGAAGCTGGGCGAGGCGCGGCCCGGGCGCGTTTCTATCGGCACCACATCGCGCGGCATCGGCCCGTGCTATGAGGACAAGATCGCGCGCCGCGGGATTCGCATCGCCGATCTGCTGGACCGCGAGGTCTTCGAGCCTCTGTTCGACACGCTGGTGGCCGAGCACCAGGCCGCCGCGCGCGCTTTGGGCGTGGATGACGGTCTCGACGTGAAGGCGGTGCGCGCCCAATACGAGAAACTGGCGGAGCGCATTCGCCCAATGGTCTGCGATACCGCGGCGCTGCTGCATGACGCCATAGCCGCCGGCCAAAGCGTCATGTTCGAGGGCGCACAGGGCACCATGCTGGATATCGATCATGGCACTTATCCGTTTGTGACGTCTTCGAACGCCTCGGCCGGCGGCGCGTGTACCGGCACCGGCGTACCGCCCACGCGCATTCACGGCGTGATCGGCGTGTCGAAGGCATACATTACGCGCGTGGGCGGCGGACCGTTTCCCACCGAGGCCCTGGATTCCTGGGGCGATCAGATCCGCAATCGTGGAAACGAATTCGGCTCGGTCACCGGCCGCCCCCGGCGCTGCGGTTGGTTCGACGTGCCGCTGCTGCGATATGCGGCCATGATCAACGGCTTCGACAGCCTGGTGGTGACCAAGCTCGACGTGCTCGACGAAATGGAGAAGATCCCGGTCTGCGTGGCCTACCGGTCGGGCGGCCGCGATGTGACGGGCATGCCCGCGACCGTTAAAGAAGTCGCCGCGGTGGAACCGGTTTATGAGTGCCTGCCGGGCTGGCGCGTCTCCACCTTCGGCATTTCGACCTACGCCGGGCTGCCGGCCCAGGCGCGCGACTACATCGAATTTCTGGAAAAGCTCAGCGGGGTGGAAATAGGCTGTATCTCCACGGGACCCGAGCGCAATCAGACCATCGTCAGACCCGCCTCGCACTTTGTGCGGCTGACTGCCGCCGGCTGCTAGGCCCGGGATCATAGATCGGCAGCTCACCTCAATAGCCACGGTTGACTCCAAGTACTTTATAGTATAAAGTATCAACATGCAGACAGCAAAGCGCCGTTGGTTACCTGCTGAAATGACGCAGCCTCCGGTCCTGGACCACGCCATGCCCGCCGGACCGGTTCAGCCGCGCTACGCGCTCCTGATCAATCCGTTCTACCCCAAGGATCCCCACGCCAGCTTCGGCAAGCACGTGCTCACGCCAACGCTGGCTCTGACCAGTTTCGCGGCCGCCACGCCCGCCCCCTGGGAGGTCCGCTATTGGGACGAGAACCTGCTTGACGGGCGGCCGCCTTTCGCGCCCATGCCCGCGGTGGTGGGGATCACGGTTCACTTGACGTTCGCCCGGCGCGCGTTCGAACTGGCACAGTGGTATCGCAGCCGCGGCAGCCA
>DATGGM010000318.1:0-8019 GCA_035308525.1 Bryobacteraceae bacterium | reverse complement strand
TGAAATCCTGAAATCCGTGCACAAGGATGCACAACCGCCTACGCCCGCCGAACCCGAACCCCAGCCCCCCGCGCCGCCTGACGCAGGTGGATCGGGCGATTTCGCCTGGCAGGCGCGCTCCCAGCCCGGCTGGGTCAAGCGAACTTATACTCGCCCGGCACCGGCAGCGGCGCCACCTCCAGCTTCATATCGTAATCAAACGCCTTTGGCTGCAAGTCCAGCGGCGACGACATCATCTGTTCCCACGTGATCTCCTGCCCGGAGTAGGCTGATTCGCGAGCCATGATGCACGTCATGGTGCTCTCCGCCACCGCCATGCCATCGTTGATGTACGGCCCCTGCCCCCGGATGCTCTGTACCAGCGCGATGTGCTCCTGCACGTAAGGATCTTCGCCCTTCTGCCCCATGTCCTTGCAGTTGGTGCGCCCGCGCGTGCCCACGATCAGCTCCGAAACATCCTGGTACGTCGGCTTCCGGAACTGCCGGCAGTGGCTCGACATGTGGACGCCGTTGGCAAACGTGAAGTCCGCGTCGATGTGATCGAAGATGTTGCCGTACAACTCCGTCCGCGGCCGCCACGCCGCGCCGCCCGACGCGAACACCTTCGCCGGATGCGTCCCCATGAACCAGTTGATGACATCGATATTATGCAAATGCTGCTCCACCACCTGGTCGCCGCACAGCCACACGAACGAGTACCACGCGCGGTGCTGGAACACCATGTCCGACCAGTTCGCGGCGCGCTCCTTCTGCTGGATCACCGGCGTCCCCACCCAATACGCATAAGTCGCCACAATGTCGCCGATGGCCCCGTCCCGCACCTTCTGCCACGTCTCCATGTAGCCGCGATGGTGCCGGCGCTGCGCGCCCGACATCACCGTCAGCTTCAGTTGCTCCGCCTTCTTCGACGCCGCCATCACCTTGCGTACGCCCACCGGATCGGTGCCGAACGGCTTCTCCGCGAAAATGTGCTTCTTGGCTTCCACCGCCGCCACGAAGTGCTCCGGACGGTATCCCGGCGGCGTCGCCAGCAGCACCACGTCGATGTCCGACGCCAGCACCTTCTTGTAAGCGTCGAACCCCACGAAATGATGGTCCGGATCCACCTTCACCTTCTCCGCCACGCCCGTGTACTTCGACTCGCGGATCTCGCCCAGCGACTTTTCCAGCCGGTCCTCGAAGATGTCGCCCATCGCCACCAGTTCCACATTCTGGTTGCCGTGCAGAAGCTGCTGCGCCGCTTCCGTACCTCGTCCGCCGCAGCCGATCAGTCCGGCCTTCAGCTTCTCGTTGCCCGCGCCGCGCACCAGCTCCGGCCGGATGATCGTGAATGCCGTGCCGGCCGCCGCTGCCGCCGTCGAATTTCTCAGAAATGACCTTCTGGAGATCTCGTTTGAACCGCTTTCCATACCGTTCGCCTCCTTTTAGCGTTAACGCAAATTGTATCCTAAGCGATCGAGTAGCGCGCCCACGGCAACCCGGCGCACTCCCGGAACTCCGCGATCGGAGTGCCGTGCCGCTGCCGCCAGAGCCAGTAGTCGTTGCGCAGGTCCGCCCACAGGTTTCCCGCCGCCGTCGGGCGATGCCGCGTATCCAGCGTGAAGTGATGCGCGTACTCGTGCGGCAGTGTCGTGTCGCGGGCCTCCCGCAGCCCCAGGAAGGTCTTGTATGACGGATCGCCACCGGATCGCCTGCTCGGCGGACGCGGTCCCATCGAGCAACCGCCCGTACGGTCTCTGTCGATGTCGTAACCCAGTGTCTCGGTGACGAACAGGTTGATCATGGCCGGCGTCAGGAACTTATCGGGGATCTCCGAGTATCCCTGCTCCCGCAGATACGCGCCGCCCTCCAGCACATGCACGTCGAAGTGGATGCCGCTGGTGGCGTACTCCCGCCGCGCCTTCTCCTGGTACGCTTTGAACTTCGCGATTTCGCGGTCGGTGAGCCCCCTGCCGGAGTGCGCCCCGCGGTCGAACAGCACCTGCACGGTCACCATGATGGGCCGCCATCGGTCGGCATTCGTCCGCGTCAGCCAGCCGCCCGTGCCGCCGAACGAGAGAAACTCTCTGCGGTCCAGCGCCCCTGCCCGCCTACCCGCCGATGGCATACATCGGCCGCGGCGGCGCGACGAACCGCGCGGTATTGATCTCGTGCCCTTCCCACTTGCCCGCCACGTTGCGCCGGATCAGCGCCGCGATCTCGTCGTCCGGCGCTCCGCCGCGCAGCAGCCCCTTCACGTCGTCTTCCTCGATGGCGAACAGGCAGTAGCGCAGCTTGCCGTCGGCCGTCAGCCGCAGGCGGTTGCAGTTCAGGCAGAACGGACGGCTTACCGAAGCGATGAATCCCACCCTCCCGATGCCGTCGGCGAACTTGTATTCGAGCGCCGGCGCCCGCGGGTCGGCATCCGGAATGGGGATCAGCGGCGCGATCTCCCGCGACAGCGTTTCGATGATGTCGCCCGCCAGCAGCACCTTGCGCCGGTCCCAAAGGTCCTGCGCGTCGAGCGGCATGAACTCGATGAAGCGCACCTCGAAGCCGTGCTCGCGGCCGAAGCGCGCCAGCGGCACCACGTCCGGCTCCACCAGGTTCTTCACCGCCACCGCATTCAGCTTGATCGGATCGAACCCCAGCTTCTTCGCCACCGCGATGCCTTCCAGCACTTTGTCCAGATCGTCGCGGCGCGTGATCTTGCGGAAGCGTTCGCGATCCAGCGTATCCACGTGCACGTTGAGACGCCGCAGACCGGCCTCGTACAGCGGCCCCGCCTGCTCGGCCAGCGTGACGCCGTTAGTAGTCAGCGCCAGATCTTGTATGCCCGGCATCGCCGCCAGCCGCCGGATCAGCACCGGCAGGTCCCTTCTCACCAGCGGCTCGCCGCCCGTCACCCGCACCTTGTCGATCCCCAGCCCCACCGCGATGCGCACGAACCGCTCGATCTCTTCGAACGACAGAATCTCGTCGCGCGCTACGAACTTCACGCCCGTTTCCGGCATGCAGTAGAAGCACCGCACGTTGCAGCGGTCCGTAACGCTGATCCGCAAGTTGCTGTGGATGCGTCCGAACGAGTCAGTCAGGGGAGATGTAGTCACTGCGCTGTGATTCAATTTTACCAGACGCCAGCCATCGGAACATCGCGCCCAGCGCCGCGCCGCGATGGCTCACCGTCAGCTTGCGCTCCGGCGCCGCTTCGCCGAACGAGCACGCGAACGGCGGATAGTAGAATAGCGGATCGTACCCGAAACCGTGCGCCCCGCGCGGCTCTTCCAGGATCCGGCCTTCCACCGCTCCGCGGAACGTCCGCAGCACCTTCGTTCCCTCCACCAGCGCGATCACGCAAACGAAGCGCGCCGTGCGCTCGCCCACGCCGGCCAACTTCTCCAGCAGCAGCCGGTTATTCGCTTCATCGGTCGCGTTCCGCCCCGCGAAGCGCGCCGAATAGACTCCCGGCGCGCCGCCCAGCGCGTCCACCTCGAGGCCGGAGTCGTCCGCAAACAGCCGGCCCGGCGCTTGCCGGCCGTAATACCGAGCTTTCAAAATGGCGTTGGCTTCGAACGTCGCGCCGGTTTCCTCGCACGGAGTCATCGCGGCCAGGGCGGGCAACTCCTCCACCTGGATGCCGCTGGTTTCCGCGGCCAGCCGGAATTCACGCAGCTTGCCGGCGTTCCCTGTGGCGCAGTACAACGTCACCCGATCCGCACCGCCCGCTTTTGGATGTCGATCAGCTCCGCGATGCCCGCCCGCGCCAGCGCCAGCATCTCCGTCATCTGCGCATCGTCGAACGCGTGCCGCTCGGCGGTGGCCTGCACTTCCACGAAGCGGCCGGCCCCGGTCATCACCACGTTCATATCCACCGCCGCCTGCGAGTCTTCTTCGTAGCACAGGTCCAGCATCGGCTCCTTGCCGATGATCCCCACGCTGGTGGCCGCCACGTAATCGGTCACCGGCATGCGCTTCATCATCCCGAACTTCACGCACTGTTGCAGCGCCAGCGCCAGCGCCACGAACGCCCCGGTGATGGACGCCGTGCGCGTGCCGCCGTCCGCCTGCACCACGTCGCAATCCAGCGTCACCGTCCGCTCGCCCAGCAGCGACATATCCACCACGGCCCGTAGCGATCGCCCGATCAGCCGCTGGATCTCGTGCGTCCGCCCCGAGGGCCGGCCCTTGTTCACCTCCCGCGGCGTGCGCTTCATGGTGGCGCGCGGCAGCATGGAATACTCTGCCGTCACCCAGCCCTTGCCGCTGCCGCGCAGGAACGGCGGCACCGACTCCTCCACCGTGGCCGCGCACAGCACGCGCGTGTTGCCCACCGAGATCAGCGTGGAACCCTCCGCCGTCTTCAAGTAGTCCGAGGAGATTTCTACCGGCCGCATCCGGCTTGCCGCGCGGTTATCCGTTCGCATATTTCATCACGAAGTAGAGAAAGAGAAGCACCAGAGCGATGCCCGAAACAATCAGGATCACGCACCCCACGCCGCCCTGCTTCGGCACGGCGCGGCTCTTCGATTTGGCCTTTACGGGTTTGAGTTTCGCCATCTCTAGCAGCGATGGTATCATTCAGCGGAGATGACCCGCCGCTGTTGGATCTTCGTGGCGCTCCTGTCGAGCGCTTGCCGCCATCCCCTGCCTAGCCGTGAAAGCCTGCTGCCCGCCAACCTCGGCATGGTCTGGACCAGAACGTCGCTGCGCGCCGTCCCGCCGCCCCAGTCCACCGCACGGCGCGCCTTTGAAGCCACCTATAGGGGCCCCGGCGAACTGACTGTCCAGTTGTACGAGACCAAGGTCTCGGCCGTCGCCTTCGAGATGACCCAACACTGGAAACCGGAGCCGGACACCGTCTTCTTCGCCAAAGGCAACTACTTCGTGATCGTGAAGTGGCTTCAGGCCGACCGCCCGTCGCTTACGGTCTTCATACACGCGTTGCAGGACGAGTTGCAGGGCCAGCGCTAACTGGCGCGCTCCAGCACCAGCACCCAGTCTTGAAAAATCGGCGCCACGGGCGGTTGCCACGCTCCGCTCGGATCGGCCGCCGCCGTCCCCGCCGGCTGCTCTTTGCCGGTCGCTGGATTCATGTAGAAAGCCCGATACGAAACGCCCGCCTCCATCTTCACCAGCTTCGGCGCATCCCACATGGCCGGCATAAAAACAATGCGCAGCTCGCCCGGAATCCCCGCGCAGTACGCCTGCATGTAGTCGGCGCTCGACCAGTGCGGCTCCACCCATTCCGGATGCGGCTCCATGCGCCACCACGGATAGCGCATCAGCAGCGCCTTGGCCAAGCCGAGCTGCCGCGATCCAGGCAGATCGCCGGCTACGTCCCAAGGCGTGTCGCCCCAGGAGCGCCCATGCGGTGACGGACCAAAAGGCTGTTCCGCGGTGTTCACCTGCCAGATGCCGTTCGCGCCGTACGTGTGCCCGGCCGCGCCGCTCAGCACGCACGCTCAGAACATGAAGCGCTGCACTTCCTGCCGGCTCTGCTCCAGAATGCCTTCGTAGCAGACTTCCCCGTCGATCACCGGCATCGCCGGAACAGCCGCCCGCGACCCCGTCACCAGCTTTACCGTGTTCGGAATGCTGGCGCGATCGCTGTGGCCCGTTTGCAGCATATCGAAATCCAGCACTGCGGCGTCCTCAACCGTGTTGCGGGCGCTGTCCGAAGGATGAATCGTGATGGCGTGATGGAAGGGGTCCGTCTTGCGGACGTAGCGCGCCAGTTCCGTCCAGCCGCGCTTCTGCAGCGCGCGGTCGCGTTCCTGGTCGGTCGACAGGTAATACGGCATGGTGCCCTCGCCCGCCAGGCACCAGATCGCCGGATACGCCCCCCACCGTGCGATCAGGTATCGCCAGTGCTGCTTCATCCGCGCCACGCCCAGGATTGGCAGATAGTAACCCCAGCAACCCACGATGCATGGCGCCAGGCCGCGATCCACCAGGTATTGGATGCGCAGATCCGCCATGTCGAAGTACGCCGGGTTGATGCGCGCGTATTCGCGCTCCCAGGGAAAACCGGCTTCGTTAGCGCCGCGCGCGTCGAACTGCGGCATGTCGGGATACAGCCCCGCCACGATCTGCACCACGGTGAAACCTTTTTGCACGCGGTCCGCTGTGAGCCGCTGGAAATCGGACGGCCACCGCAGGCGCTTCGTCAGCCCCATCCACCACGTATCGCCCAGCCAGAAGAACGGCGTTCCATCGGCATGCGCCAGGTGGCGGTGGTCCGGCGCCGTTCGCACCGGGCCGTGACGCAAAAGTGGATTCGCGCCGCCGTACGCCGAGACTTCCAGCACGCCGCGCCGCCCGTGCAGATCCGCGTTCGCGGCGTCCGTGCAGACCGTCTCGAACGTGTAGCGGCCTGGGGCATCCGCCGCGTAACGTACGCGCCACTCTTGTCCGCCGGCCCAGAAAGCCGGCACACGCTGCACGACGTCCTGCGGGCCGTGGACCATCACGTCCAGCGCGATCTCGTTGAACGGGTCTTTGTACGTCTTGCCGGAGACCAAGCTCCATTCCGTGGCTTCGCGCGCCACGCTTTGTCGCGTCTCCGCGCGGGCCGCGCCGCGCAGGAACGGAGCGGCCATTGCGCCGCGCAAAAGATGACGCCGCGTGAGTCTCATAGCACCAGCCGTTCGTCGCCCTCCCGCCTGGTCACGCGCTCGCGGTCCAGGTATTCGAGCAGCGGGATGGCATACTTGCGCGAGATGCCCGTCCAGTCCTTGAACGCCCCCACGTTGAATCGCGCGCCCCCATGCGCGGCCAGCATGGCGCGCAACTTGTCCATCGCGCTGTGATGGAACACCAGGTCGTCGCTGACCCGGATGAGCCGCTTCTCGCGCAGCAGAATCTGCAGCAGCGCGCGGGCCCGCGCCGCCTCCACGCCGGACTTCGCCAGCACATCGGGCACCGCCGGCACCGCCAGTCCGGCGTGTTCGAACGCCCGCTCGATGGCCGCGCGGGCCTGCTCCTCGTCCTGCTTCAGCACCAGCTTATGGCTGGCCAGCCGCACGTTCTCGCCCTCCACCGCGATCTCCTTGGACTGCGCCAGCAGCGCGTCGATCAGAAACGGCGGCGAATCCGCCAGCTCGCGGCCGCGCAGCTCCTGCTTCGGCATACCGGGCAGCAGCGGGTTCTTCTGATGAAACTCGCGCAGCGCGCGCGGCAGCCGGTCGCGCGCCGATTGGAACCAGGCGCGGTCGGCGAACCAGGGCTGCGGGGCTTTCAGAATCACCAGGGGCGCGCTCGCCGCCGCGGCTTCCACTTCGCGCGCGAGCAATCCCGTGCGCGCCACCAGCGCGGCCGCGTCCATTCCGTACCTCGATTCGCGCACCAGCAACGCGATGCGCTCCGCGGCCGGCGCCTGGGCCAGCGTACGCAGCCGTTCCAGATCGCCCCTGCGGTACCGCACGCCGCCGGTGTCCAGCACCGTGCCGCCGCCGATGGTCACTACCGGCGAGAACATGCGGATGATGAAGTGATCCCCCGGCAGCAGCAGCGCCGGCTCCCGGAGCACGATGCGTGCCCAGGCTTGCTGGCCGGGCCGCAGCGCCGCGGGACCTTCCAGCAGCCGCACCTGTGCTTCGATCTCGGCCGTTCCGGCGTGGAAATGCACCGGCGCGCGGTGCTTGAGCGGCTTCGCGGAGGGCAGCAGGTCGAGCCGGCAATCCACCTGGGTGGTGGCGCGGAAGACTCCCGGCGCAGCCAGCACCATGCCGCGGGCCAACTCGCCCGGCTCGATGTCGGCCAGGTTCAAGGCCGTGCGTTGCCCCGCCAGCGCCTGCTCCGCCGCCTCGCCGTAGACTTCCACGCCGCGCACCCGCAGACGCCGCCCGGTGGGATACAGCTCCACCTCCTGTTCCTTGCGCACCGCGCCCGAGATCAGCGTGCCCGTGACCACGGTGCCGAAACCTTTCACCGTGAAGGCCCGGTCCAGCGGCAGCCGGAAATGTCCCGCCGCGCTTTTCCCGAGCACGGCCGAGGCCACCGATTGCAGGCACGCCCGCAGCTCGTCGAGCCACCCGCCGG
>DATGGM010000317.1:0-4671 GCA_035308525.1 Bryobacteraceae bacterium | reverse complement strand
ATTATCCGGAAAACTGGGCTGCCCCAGCAACTGCGGAAAGTAGCCCCGCGCCGTGGTTCCGTAAAGGTGATCGCACAGGTTGCGCCCCGCCTGTCCGCTCGAATTCGCAATTCCCGCCGGCCAGTGCCGCGACTTGGAATTCAGCACGATGCGCGCCGACTCCACGCAGGATGCCGCCAGCACCACCGCCTTCCCGTAAACTTCCACCTCCTGCCGCGTGTTCCGGTCCACATACGCCACGCCCTTGGCGCGCCCGTTCTCGTCCACCAGAATCTGCCGGCACAGCGCATTCGTGCGCAAATCCAGGTTGCCGCTCTTCTCCGCGGCCGGCAGGAAAAACCACGGCGTCGAGAAGAATGCGCCCACGTCGCAGCCCTCCGTGCAATTCGCGCAGTAGTGGCACGCTGGATGCCCGTTATGCGGCGCCGTGAGCTGCGCGATGCGGTCCGGCAGATACGGAATGCCCACCTTGCCCGCGCCGCTTTCCAGAATGCGGTCGATGCACCGGAAGTTCATCGGCGGCAGATACTCGCCGTCCGGATTGCTCGGCCGGTTCTGCACCGTGCTGGCCACCCCGATCGTGCGCTCCACCCGGCTGTAGTATGGCGCCATCTCGTCGTAAGTGACCGGCCAGTCCACGTCGTAGCCGTCGCGGCTGGCGGCCCGGAAATCGATGTCGCCGAAGCGCGCCGACGACCGTCCCCAGAAATTCGTCTTGCCTCCCACCGCGAAGCACCGCCGCCAGGTCCACGCGGTTCCGGGAGCCGTGGTGAACACGATCTCGTGCTCCCAGATCCCCTCGGTGTACTCGTTGTCCATGTAGCCGATCCACTTCTTGCGCTTCACCGGATCGCCAAACCCGCGGAACGGCATATCGAACGGTTGCCGGTGATTGCGGAAGTCCTTAGACGGCTGCAACCGCCGGCTGGCATTCAGCGCGCAAACTTTGGCCCCGGCCCTGCACAGCGTGTGGATGGCCATCCCGCCGCCCGCGCCCGTTCCGATCACGATCACGTCATAGACCTGTTGCGGCATCGTTTATACCTTCGGCGGCGGCAAATGGCGGTGCTCCGGATCGTTCGTGTGCGGGCACGCCGGCGATTCGCTGTAGATTCGCAGCCCCGGATAATCCAGTTCTTCGAGACCCATCCGGCTCGTGTAGTAGCCCATCACCGTGTACCGCCGGATCAGACGGAAGAACGCCCGACCCTGGCTATCGCCCGCCGCGTTCTTCAGAATCCCGTTCTGTTGCTCGGGCGAGAGCGCCGCAAAAATCGCGCCGTGCGTTTTCTGCGACGTAGCGTCCAGCCATCTCAACCCACCGCGCATGGGCTCCTGAATCTCGGACTCGCCGTGCGCCGCGAGGAAGTCGATGAACTCGCTCACCCCGGCTTCCCGCGCCCCGGGAGTTTCGTCCGCCGGAATGATCAGGCCCGTCAACAGGTCGATGGCGTGGAACTCCGCCGCCGAGAAGTACGCCGGCCGATAAGCCGCCTTGCGTGCCTGCTGCGCCGCCGCCCCGAACGCCCAGCGGCTGAATCCCGGAAACTGGCTGGCCGCCGCCGCCTTCGCCAGCATCGCCAACACCGCCCGCCGGTCCGCTCCCTGATTCGCCATTCTCTCGAATTTATACCACGTGGCGACCAGGGTGTTGCACGTACCGATCACCGCTCCCGGCGAGGCCGGCAACTTGGTCACTGTGTTGTTATCCTGCCAGCGGCGCCGATGCCCCGTTGACCGCTAGCCGGCGTCCTCGAAACCGAAGGCTCAGCGGGCCGCCACACGATCATTCTTGCGTCGACCTACTCAGCGCCGCTCACCACACGTTGGGTTTCACGGCGAACTTACCGTCGGTCGCTTTCGTTAACGCCTCTGCGACCGCTCTCTTCGTGTTGATGATGAGGTCGCTTTTTAACGCCTCCTCGGCAGCCTGCCGATTGTAGCGATCAAGCTTGTATTTAATGTTGTCTGAGGATGCCCCAGCGGCTTCGACACGCGCCAGGATTCTCTGGGTAGTCATATCGGTCAGGAAAAGGTCGATGTCCGCCGTGCCGGGTGTGAACTTGTTATACTCCTTCGGCAACTCTACCGGCAGTTGAACCCGGCCGGTGCGGATCACAATGAGGTAGCGGAATGCGAACCCTTCATCGCAGTCAGCCCGGATACTGATCGGATTCCCGGGATACTGATTCCCCGGTTTTGTCTCCTGCAGCGCGAACAAAAAGCTATCTTCCATGCGCAAATCGAAGCTTGGCTTCGATTGTACATCCGCCAGAGCTTCCTCGGTTAAAATCGCCGTGTTCTTCTGCCAGCTCGGGTCGTACGAAACTCCGGTCTCTACGTACACGGGCGGCGGATCCAGTATTACTTTCTTTTTCGGATCGAGATCCGAGCCCGACGCAAGAGCGTCCTTGATCTTGAGAAGGGCGGCGCGAGCCGCGTTCGATCGGGCTGCGCAGTCATTCAGAGCCTTGGCTACTTTTGCCGGGTCATACGTGAACTCTTTGACTTCTGAACCACAGGAATACGCCCCAAGAACCGCGGCTAGAATGGTAGCCACGCGAAGGGCGCGGGTGTTGACAAGTTCGCGGAGGTTGCATCGCCGTTTCATTAGAGTTGCCTTATTAGGAATTCACCCAGATCCGGAAATCCTGGCTAAACCAACCACACATTCAGCAAAATGTAGTCCCGATCCATCAACTGATCTCCGTGGTCGGTGTGGAAGTAGCCCCCCTTCGCAACGTCCGCGTGACCGAGGACCCCGTGCCACCTGCCACCGCATTTTGTCCACTCCCTGGCCGAGGGAGGGCCGACCTTCCGAATTCCATGCGTACGGCAAATCCAGTCCACGATCTCCCGGCCCTTGGCGAACTGCCATTCGGTGAGCGGGTCCTGATTGGTGAGCGGATCCTGTCCGTGAATTCCGTCCTGGGCCTTGATGCTTTCAAACTCGATCCCGAGATAGATCTGATTGGCGCCGGGCCCGACATGATAGGCAACCATATTGGTGTCGACCATTTGGATGACTTCGCCGTCCCTTTTCCCCACCATGAAGTGAACCGATTTTTGTTTAGGGTTTGGGCCTTGGGTCATTGTTTGAAGGATGTGGGCGTAGTTTCCCTCGGTTCGGTGAAGTACCAAGCCTATAGGCAACCCGCGGCCGAATGGTCCGCCCGTACATTGCGCGGGAAGGTAAGGCACGGAACTCAAGCGCGGCATGGTCTGCCCGCCTTCCTTGCCGAACCGGCTTCGCTGCAGCCCGGCGGTTCATCCACCGGTTCTAGCCCCCCGGGGCCGCTCAGGCGCGCCCCCAGCGACTGTGCTTGTTCCTGGCCGAATGCCGGTGCGAAGCCGGCAGCCGGCCGGCGAAAATAGATGTATGTTCGGTTCATAAGATCCTCCTAAGTTGAGGCGATCGCTCCTGCCCGCTACAACTTGCTTACGGTGTTGCTGGCGAAGTTCGCCACCCAGATGTTGGCCCCGTCAAAGGCAATCCCTAATGGAGTGGTTCCCACGCTGAACGTGCCCAAGGGCTGGCCGGTCGCGGCCTGCAGCTTGGTAACGGTGTTGCTCAAGGAGTTCGTTACCCAGATATTGGCTCCGTCAAACGCCAACCCATAAGGGGCGCTTCCAACGTTGTACGTACCCACTAACGTGCCATTCGATGCCAGCAACTTGGTCACGCTGTTGCCGCCGTTGTTCGCCACCCAGATGTTGGATCCATCAAAAACCACTCCGGCTGGATTGGCTCCCACGCTGAACGAGCAGGTCCCCAGGCACGCGCCATCGCTGGCCCGCAGCTTGGTCACGCTGTTGCCGCCGTTGTTCGCCACCCAGATGTTAGATCCATCGAAGGCGATCCCGTACGGCTGCACGCCTACGGGGTACGGACCGAGTGCCGTGATAGGGTTCGAGGCCTGTATCTTGTACACGTTGTTGCCGCCGTAGTTGGTCATCCACATGTTGGCTCCATCGAATGTGAATCCGAGCGGATTGGCTCCCAGGAAGAAACTGTTGCAGCCGCCGCTGCGGCACAGGAACACGGTTTCGTTGTAGTCCGCCACCCACATGTAGGCTCCATCAAAAGCCACCCCGTACGGGTTGCTCCCCGGGAGTAAGCCGATCGTATTCGTTATTTGGCCATTCGAGGCCAGTAGCACCGTCACGGTGTGGTCCGCTTCGTTCGTCACCCAGATGTTGGTTCCGTCAAAAGCTACTCCCGTTGGCCCCTTGCCCACGGCGAACGTAGCATTGGGCGCTTGGTTCGCCGGGAACCACTTTAGCAGCGCCACCTGCAGCGGGTTCACTCCCACCGCCCCCGCCGGATTGCCCGCCGTCGTCTGCGTGGTCCCGTCCGGGAACGTCAGCGCGCTCCCCGCACCGCTGATCTTCACGCTCCCCGCCACTTCCAGCGGCGCCCCTGGGGTCGCCGTCCCGATGCCGACTTTGCCGCCCGCCAGGACCAACTGGTTTCCGGCCGCCTTCAGGCCATTGGCGGGAAGGTTCAGCGCACCGCTCAGCGTGCCACCAGCCAGTTGCAGATAACGCCCATCGGTGTAGCCGGTGTTCAAGCTTACCGTCGGCGCATTTCCGCCGCTCGACGTGAGGCCCGTTCCGCCGGTGACCGCCAGCACTCCGGTGTTCGCCAGCGTGATGCTGCCGCCGGTTCCG
>DATGGM010000316.1:0-22778 GCA_035308525.1 Bryobacteraceae bacterium | reverse complement strand
CTACTTCCGGACGACGGATGTGACGGGAGTGGCGGAGTTGCCGGAAGGCACGGAGATGGTGATGCCGGGCGACCACGTGAACCTGACCATCGACCTGATCACGCCCATCGCCATGGACAAGGGGCTGCGGTTCGCCATCCGTGAAGGCGGACGCACCGTGGGCGCCGGAACCGTTACGGACATCATCGAATAGAAAAGGACGGAAGTCATGCCGCGCGAGATTATCACTTTTCAATGCACTGAATGCAAGAACCGCAACTATTCGGGCACCAAGAACAAGAAGACCTCCACCGAACGCCTGGAGCTGAAGAAGTTCTGCCCGTATTGCCGGAAGCACCAGCCGCACAAGGAAATCAAGTAGAATAGGAAAGGCATGTCCCGCCGGGTTGGTTAACCGCAGGGGCGTAGGTTTAACGGCAGACCAGCGGTCTCCAAAACCGCGAGTGGGGGTTCGAATCCCTCCGCCCCTGCCAATCCAATTTGACAGCCGGTAGAGCCTGGAAACGAGGCAGTATGGAAAGCACCAGTTTTGTGGAGAACGTGACGAAATGGCCCACGCGCACGCGCGACTATTTCAACGAGCTGAAGCTTGAGATGCGCCGGGTTTCGTGGCCCAATCGCAAGCAGGTGGAAGGCACCACTCTGGTGGTCATCTTCACCGTGTTTGCCTTTGCGGGGTTCTTCGCGGTAGTGGACGCGCTGTTGAACGACAGTATCGTGCGCTTGTACAAAGCGCTGTCGCGGTAGCGGTATGGACGAGGAAAACGTGAACCCAGTGGATGAACAGGAGCCGGAAAACATCCCGGCGGTGGAAGAAGCCGAACCCCAGAGCGAGCCTGCCGCGCAGGCGTCGGCTGAAAAGGCGGGCGAGCCGGCCGAAGCTCCCGCCGCGGCTCCGGCGCAGGGTTACGATGAAACATCTTCCAAGAAGTGGTTCATCATTCACACTTATTCCGGCTTCGAACAAAAGGTGGCCGAATCGCTGCGCAGCCGCGCGGAAGCCTTCGGTTTCGCCGACAAGATCGGGCAGGTGCTGATCCCCACCGAGGAAGTGGTGGAATTGCGCGGCGGCAAGAAAGTCACCAGCAAGCGCCTGGTATATCCCGGCTACGTGCTGGTGGAAATGGAAATGAACCGGGACACCGAAGAGGCCCGGCTGGAAGCCGACAAGCTGTGGCATGAAGTGAAAAACACGCCGCGCGTAACCGGCTTCGTGGGCGGCGGCACGCATCCCGTGCCGCTCAGCGCCGACGAAGTGAACTCCATTCTGTTCCGGCAGCAGTCCTCCACCGAACGTCCCCGCCCCAAGACCACCTACGAGAGAAACGACGGCGTGCGCATTGTGGATGGTCCGTTCGCCAACTTCCGCGGCAAGGTGGACGAGGTGAATGCAGACCGCGGGACACTGCGCGTGATGGTCATGATATTCGGCCGCGCCACACCGGTCGAGCTGGAATTTCTGCAAGTGGAAAAAGAATAACGATACGTAAGGACTCTAGCGATGGCAAAGAAAGTTACCGCGCAGGTGAAGCTGCAGATTCCGGCTGGAAAGGCCACCCCGGCGCCCCCCGTGGGGACGGCGCTCGGCCCGCAGGGCGTCAACATCATGGATTTCTGCAAGGCCTTCAATGCCAAGACGTCGGGAAAGGATCAGGAAGGCCTGATCATCCCAGTGGTGATCACGATTTTTTCGGACCGCTCGTTCACCTTCATCACCAAGACGCCGCCGGTGCCGGTGCTGATCAAGCGGGCCGTCAACCTGGCTAAGGGCTCTCCCGAGCCGCACAAGACCAAGGTCGGCCAGATCACCGAGAAGCAGGTCGAGGAAATAGCCAAGATCAAGATGCCGGACCTCAACTGTTTCACGCTGGAAGCCGCCATGAACTCGGTGCGCGGCACTGCCCGCAGCATGGGCGTGGACGTCATCTAGGCGTGGCCCTGCGCTTCGAATGCCGTATATCCGGCGCTTGGCCAGGCTGACCCCTAAAATGAAGTTGTGCGCGATTCGGCGTGCTTTCAAGTACTCGTTTCCCACCGCTGACCTTGCACAGATGCTGAGAGAAATCGAGCAAGGTTATCAGAGTTGGTCTTCGTCGATTCCAACATCCCATCCTTGATATCGTCGACGCAGTGCTCAGGAAAGCAGAGGTTTTGCGCGCTGGCGGGACGAGAGGCCGGATCAGCAGTAACAAGAGCTTCTCCGCCACTTTCGACTTGTCGAAGGCCCCCGACGGACGGCCCATAGGCGCCGCTCCCTCCAGAATTCTCCCGTCCTTGCGCCGCCCCGTGCTGATGTATAATCCGCATTCATGACCCCAAAGCTGTGTCTCTTCCTCCTGCCCCTGGCCCCGATGCTGGCGCAAGACCAGGCGCCACCGCCCGAGAATCCCGTGTCTCTCTACAACGGTCTGGGCGCCTGGCATCACCCCATCCACACGGCAAACCCCGAGGCCCAAAAGTACTTCGACCAGGGCCTTGCCCTCACCTTCGGATTCAACCGCTACGAGGCATTGCGCTCCTACCGCAAGGCCGCCGAGCTCGATCCGCAGGCCGCCATGGCGTACTGGGGCATGGCCATGGCGCAGGGTCCGTACATCAACATGGACTTTGACGCCGAATTCAACATGAAAGCATCTTGCGCCGCCCTGGAGAACGGCTTGAAAATAGCCGGCACACCGGAACACGACCGGGCGTATCTGCAGGCTGCCGCCACCCGCTGCCCGGAATACCAGCCGGAGTCGTACATCAAGGCTATGCGCGAACTGGCCAGGCGCTGGCCGGACGATCTGGATGCCCAGACCCTATATGCGGAGAGCCTCCTCATTCCCACGCGCTGGCACTGGTACAACGCCGACGGCGTGGTTGCGGCGGGCGGCGCGGAAGCCGAGCGGACCCTGGAGCAGGTGCTGCGGCGCTGGCCGGATCATCCCGGCGCCAATCATCTCTACATCCACGCAGTGGAATCCTCCCTGACCCCGGAGCGCGCCATCCCCAGCGCTCAGCGGCTGATGGGCGTCATGCCTTGGGCCGGCCACATGGTCCATATGCCGGGCCACATCTGGCTGGTGCTAGGCGAATACGAGATGGCCGCCACCGTGAACGAACGCGCCGTGGCCGTGGATCGTGAATACCTGGAGCAGTCCCACACTTCCAGCGGGTATGGCGCTTACTACGTTCATAATCTTCACTTCGTGGCCTACTCCCGCTGGATGCAAGGCCGCAGGGCGGACGGGTTGCGCGCCGCCGATGAACTGGCCGCCGCCATGGCCCCCATGATCGACGCCATGCCGGATATGGCCGACGCCTTCAACTCCATCGCCGTTTTGGGCCGGGTGCGCTTTCGCGATTGGGACAGCATTCTGAAAATGCCCCAACCCAAGGATTCTTTGCACGCCAGTAATGCCACCTGGCGCTATGCTCGTGCCCTGGCTTTTGCCGGGCGTGGCGACCATGCGGCGGCCGCCCGCGACCAGGCTGCGTTCGAAGTTATCCGCGCAGCGATACCCGCGGATGCCCCTTGGGGCACGAACAACAAGGCGGCTGACGTGATGACGGTGGCCGCGGAGATCGTGGCCGCCCGGCTAGCTTCCTCACCCGCGGATGCATTGCCGCACTGGCAGCGCGCGGTCACCGTACAGGACGCGCTGGTGTATGACGAGCCGCCCGCCTGGTACTATCCCGTGCGCGAGTCACTGGGTGCGTCTTTGCTGCTGGCAGGCAAATCCGCCGAGGCGGAAAACGTCTTCCGCGAGGGTATCCGGAAGTCGCCGCGCAATGGGCGGATGCTCTTCGGGCTGATGGAGTCCCTGCGCGCGCAAGGGAAGAATGAGGATGCCGACAGCGTCCGGCGTGAGTTCCAGGCGGCCTGGGCGAAGGCGGACATTACGCTTAAGGTAGACGAGCTGTAACCGCTCAGCGGTTCTCCAGCGCGAGCCGGAATGCGGCCATCTCCTGGCCGTTGCGCACCAGCAGTACGTCGCCGGCCAGCACCGGATGATTCCAGGTCTTCCCTTCGATCGCGGGAATCCGCGCGAACTCCCGGAACTGATCGGGCGTGGCCCCCACCAGCACCACTTCACCTTCCTCCGACAGCACCAGCAGCAGATCTTGATCGGCCAGCAGGATGAGCTGGCCGTTGCCATAGCGCCCGCCCTTCCACTTGCGCTTGCCGTCCGTCAGGTCAATGCACGCCAGAATACTGCCGTCGAAGCCGAAGGCATAGCCCTTGTGCACCACGAAGTCGTTGAAGTAGGGTTTCAGCCCGATCGACGTCCAGCGCGGCTCGACAGTCCAGCCACCGGCGCCATGCGACACCGCCAGGCGGCGTGTACCGCTGCTGTCGGCGACGGCGATCAGGATGTCGCCGTCCGGGGTCAGTGCCGGCTGCACGATGGGGTAGCCTGGCCATGCGTGTTCCCAGAGCACCGCGCCGTCGGCCAGAGCCACGCTGGTCATGCCGGCTGCGCTTAGCAGCAGGACCTGCGGGACTCCGCCGATAGTCGCCAGGTGCGGCGAGCTGTAGCTCGCTCCATGCGCCGGGCCGAACCATTTCTTGACGCCGGTAGCACGATCGTAAGCAGCCAGTTGGCCGGCTGTGGCCACGATCACGGAGTCGTCCACCACCAGCGGCGAGCTCGCGAAGCCCCACTGCGGCGTCTTCATGCCGGTGTCGGCGGCCGCGTTGTGCGACCAGACCAGGGTGCCGTCCTGGGCGTTCAGGGCGTTGACGATTCCGGTCGCGCCGAATGTGTACGCGCGGCCATCGCTCAGCGTGGGCGTCCCGCGTGGACCAGGGCCGCCATTCGACTCCCAGAACCGGGCCGCATCGACGTGCGCCCACACCGGCTGTCCGGTAGTCAGTCTATAACAGGACACCACCTCGTCGGCACCGCGCTGCTCCTGAGTGTAGAAAAGATCGCCGTGCACCGCGAAGGACGACCAGCCCGGTCCCACCGGGCGGCGCCATAGCGCCACGGGCGGCGAAGCCGTCCAGTCGGTCTTGATGCGCACGCCGGGGAGAACATCGTCGCGATGCGGTCCGCGAAAACCGGGCCAACTGGCGCCTTTCCCGGCGTCTGGCGCAACCGGCGGCACCGTCGGCGAATTGCGGACCTCGGCCACCAGCCTCTTCTCGCGAACCGCCGCGGTTGCCGGAACTGGCGTGACCATCGCGGGCGCCGGCGGTTGCGCGGCCGTCTCCGCGGCAGCCCGTACTACCGGCAGTGCTCCGGGCGCATTGCCCGACAGCTCCACGAGCCGTTCCTCGGGGGTCTTCGTCCAGCGCCAATGCAGGTCGTTACGGAAATCGGAAGCAGTAAAGCCGCCGGTGCGGACCAGAGTCCAACTGAAACAAGCGATCAGGATCGTCGCCGCCATCGACACCCGCCGCGCTCTATCCGGTAGCCGGCGGGCGACCACCGCCCACGCGACCAGGGCGTAGCCCACGAAAGGAAGAGCCAGAAACGGAAACAAATAGCCCATCGCACCCGTTTTGATGGACACATCGATGAAGCGGTATGCCGCCAGCAGCCCGACGATCATCAGGCCGATGCCGCCCAGCCGCTCGGACCAGGGGGCCCGGCTGAAGAACAACCACCATAGGACCACGAGCACTCCGGCGATGGGTCCCGACAGCACCCCGAAAATCAACGCGTCGGGCATCACGACAGGGACGGCAAACCGAAGCAGCAACTGCAGTACTACAATGACCACGCCCGGCCACACACGGAGCGGTTTCCTGGCTGGAGTTTCCATTTTAGTCACCTGGGCTGATCCCGTATACGAAAGGGAACGGCGAATGGTTCCGACCAAAGTTGTTACTTTGGCAATTGCGACACACTTAGCACGTTGCCGTCGGGATCCTTGAACCAGGCCACCTTGGCGCCGGCGTGCACGGCGGCCACGCCCGGACCGCTGGGCGACGTCCAGATGCCGAGCTCGTTCTGGTCCTTCATCCACGGGTAGCGCTCGAACTTCACACCCGCGGTCTGCAGATTCCTCACCGCCGCCCCGATATCCGGCACGTCCCATCCCAACACGGTGAACTGCGGTGGGGTCCAGGTCGGCACGGGGCTGAGGCGCAAGGTGGTCCCGTAAGCGTCGAAGATAAGGGCGAACTGGTCTTCGCCTAATAATTGAAACCCCAGCGTATCGCGATAAAAGGTACGGGCCGCGTCGCGGTCGCGGATGGCGACAAATGCCACTACTTTGCCGTTGGCCAGCACAGAGGACGTAGTCATGGAACCAGTCTCGACTACCCGGGTTCTGTAGTAAAGCCCGCCGTGCGGCATAATATATCTCTCATGCGACACGGTTTCACGGACTGCTACGATCCCAAACGCGGGACATCCGTTTCCACCCTCGCGTGGGAGTACCCTGCGGCTTCCGAGGTGCCGGAGCACGCGCACGGCGCCGACCAGGTCATATTCGCCACACGTGGAGTCATGGAAGTTTCCGCGGGCCCGAGTTTCTGGCTGATTCCGCCGCAATTCGCCATCTGGATTCCGGCGCGGACTGTGCACCGCATCCACATGCCCGGCGCGGTTTCCATGCGCACCTTGTACCTGCGCCCGGGTCTGGCGACGAGTCTTCCGGCGGCCTGCACCGTTTTGCACGTGACCCCGCTGTTGCGCGAGTTGATCGTGGAGATCGTACGCATCGGGCAACTGCGCACGCGTAATCTGCTGCACTGCGCCTTTCGCGACCTGTTGATTTCCCAGTTGGGAAACGCGTCTCCGGTGCCCACCTTTCTGGCATTGCCGCGCGACAGCCGGGCGTTAGCCGTGGCCCAGGCCGTGATCGCCAATCAGGCGGGCAATCCGTCGCTGCGGTCGCTGTGTGCCCGCGCGGGCGTCAGCGTGCGAACCATCGAGCGCGTCTTCCGAAAAGAGGTCGGCGCCGATTTCACCGTGTGGCGCCGGCAGGCTCGCTTGATGCGGGCGGCGGCGCTGCTGGCCGGCGGAAGCTCTGTGAAGGAGGCCGCATTCGAGACCGGTTACCGGCAGCCCAGCGCCTTCGTGGAGATGTTTCGCCGCACCTTCGGCGCGACTCCCAAGGCCTGGGCGGCGGCGCTCCCCGGGCGCGGTCAGGATTAGACTTGAAGCATGGGTACCAAAACCGCACCCTCCCCGATCGCGAAGCTCGATCTGTACCAAATCTATAAAGCGGAATATGTGACGCCACGCGAGCCGTTGCTGCTGCGCGTGGCCAAAGCTACCTATCTCGGAATTGCCGGCCGCGGCGCGCCGGGCGCCGACGCTTTCCAACAGGCCATTGGGGCTCTTTACAGCGTGGCGTTCACCATCAAGATGGCCAGCAGGTTCGCTGGCCGGGATTACGGAGTCTCCAAACTCGAAGGACTCTTCTGGGCTGACTCCGGAGCATGCTTTGCGGCCGAGCCCAAGGACCAATGGTCGTGGCGGCTTCTGATCCGTACACCCGATTTCATCGGCAAGCGCGAACTCGCGGCCGCCAGGCGGACGCTCTCCGAAAAGGGCAAGGGTCCGCTGTTCAAACAGGTTGAGCTGACACCGCTCAACGAGAAACTGTGCGTGCAGGCGGTGCACCTGGGGCCTTACGATCGCGCACCCGAGACTGCCCGCCGGATGGAAGCCGTTGCCGCGGAACAGGGTTACCGTCTCGACGGCTTGCATCACGAGATCTACTTGTCCGATCCGCGCCGCGCGGCGCCGGAGAAGCTGCGCACGATTTTGCGTATTCCGGTCAGCCCAAAGCCCTGACTGCCCATGCGGTCCATAAGAATTTTGGATTGGACCGCCGCATAGCCAGTCTTTAGACTGGATATATGCGGACCGCAACACCGGCCATCATTTCCGAGGGCGCTTCCCAAGTCGCGCTTTTGCATCATATCAGCAGTATCGTCAGTTCTGACCTGAGCCTGGAGAAAATGCTGCAGGAACTGGTTTCGCTCACGCTCGAAACTACGCGCTGCGACGCCTGCCTGGTGTACCTGGTGGATCACGCCAGCAACGAAGTCGTACTGCAGGCTTCCCAGCTTCCGCACGCGGCCGAAATCGGCAACATACGGCTCAAGATGGGTGAAGGCATCACCGGATGGGTGGCACAGCACAAGTCCGTGGTGGCGCTTGCCAACAATGCTTCCGCCGATGCTCGGTTCAAGAATTTTAATACGCTGCCGGAAGATACCTTCCAGTCATTTCTGTCTGTCCCGCTGGTGAGCAGCGGCGACCTGATCGGCGTGATCAACGTACACCATCGCGAATCGCACGCGCACTCGCCCGAGGAAGTGGCGCTGGTCAGCTTCATCGGCGAGCAGATGGGCGGCGCCATTGCCAAGTTCCGGCTGGAGGAGCGCTCCGAAACCGCCGCCAAGCGCATGGAAGCCCTGGCGGCAGTAGCGCAGACCATTTCGGCTGAGAGCTACCTTGACCGCATCCTGCAGGCCATCTCGGAGATGGTCGCCGAGACGCTCGATTCGCCGGTGTGTTCCATCATGCTGATCGACGAGGACCGCCGCGAGCTGGTCATCTCGGCGGCGCGCTGCTCGTCGCCCGACTACCTGCACAAGATGCCGCTCAAGATCGAGGATTCGCTGATTGGCCGCGTGGTGCGGGAAGGCCGCCCCATCACCGTTCCCAACGTGCTTGCCGAGAAACAGTTCCGCTATCCGGAACTGGCGCGCAAGACCGGACTGGCGTCGCTGCTGTCCGTGCCCCTGTTCACCCGCGACAAAGTGATTGGCACCATCAACATCTACACGCGCGAGCAGCGTACGTTCGGCGAAGAGGAGATCGGGTTTGTGAAGGCGGTGGCGGGCCAGGCGGCCATGGCCATCGGCAATGCGCGCCTGATGTCGGAAACCCTGGAGATGAAGCGCACCCTCGAGGCGCGGAAGCTGGTGGAGCGCGCCAAGGGCATTTTGCAACAGAAGTACAACCTCACCGAAGAGGAAGCCTACCTGCGCTTACGCAACGAGAGCCGGCGGCTGCGGCGCCCTATGCGGGATCTGGCGGAAGCCGTCATCCTGGCGGACGATTTGCGGCGCGTGGGCGAGCCCGGGCGGGGTCGCGCCGAGACCGCCAAAGAGCCCATCGAGGAAGCCGCCTTCAGTTCTGGAGAGGTGTAGAATTGCGCTATCGCAATGTGCGGCGCTGGGCGACGACCTTCTCGAGCGCCTGGTCGAGCGAGCCTTGAAAAACCAGCATCTTCACTTCTGCCGCGGCCGATTGGTCCGGCGGCAGCGGGATCTCAGGGTCGACGTGCTGGCAGGTAAGTTCCGGATTGCTCCAGACGTTGCCGACGGTGCGAGTGAAGCTGGCGATCACCCACTTTTTGTCTGTTGAAAGCGTTGCGAGCATCGGCTGATCCACCGCCCGCGATTTGTTGTAATACGTAATGCCGTCCGCGCGGCGCTCCACGAGCTGCGCCGGAACCGGCCAGGTGAACGAGACCAGGTAGCGCGCCGGCAGCCAGCGATCCAGCGGCATGCTGCGCCGGTCGGGCGTTTCCGAAGCCAGCAGATCGAATCCGTCGTGGTGGTGGACGTAAGTCCGCTCCAGGCGCACATCGTGGAAGATCCCGGTTAGGCGCGGATCGGTCACCGCGTAGATCATGTCGTAGGCAGCTTTGGACCGATTCGTAAATTCGTAGGTGAATCGCACGCCGTCGTCCTCCAAACTGGCGCGCGCCCGCAGGTGCACTTGGCCGGCAAAATCCCGCTCATATTCGAGGGCATGCTCAAGCCGGCGCCAGGACGGCTGGTCGCTTTGCTTTCCGGGACGGAACATGTACAGATGCTCCGGCTCGGCGTCGTGCCGCCTGGCGGTCACATGCTCGGGAAAAAGGACCCGGATGGATCGGTCCGTATCCGGCAGTCCGGGCAACCGGATATGCAGCGCGGGTTGCGTGTCTTCGGCCGCGATCAGCATCTTCAATCCCGCGCGATTCCAGACAGCTTCGATGTCTGGGCCCGGCGCCGAGGCCATCGTGACGCAGATAAATGCCGGCAGAAGGCGAATTCGCATGGTTCTCTCGGGACTAATGTAACCGTTATGGGATCGCGCTTGCCATCCCTCAGCCAATTGCCCTATACTGGCACTTTGCGATGTCTTTCTCCTACGCCAGCTCGTTTAGCTACCGATTCCGGTTTAGCCGGAATCGGTAGAGTGGCGTTGGACTGAGACATACCCGGTTTTTGACGGACCAACCCACTCGCGAGAGTGGGTTTTTTATTTTGAGCCAAGGAGATTACAGCCATGATTATCTCAATGCGCCCGCACGCCACGCGCGCGGAGATCGAACACGTTTGCGAGCGGATTCAGGAGTTCGGATATAAAGTCCACTCCATCGAAGGAGAGGAGCGCGTAGTCATCGGGGTGGTGGGCGTGGGCGACGTGACGGCCTGCCTGGAGTCGCTCGAGGCCACGCCCGGCGTGGAGCGCGCCGTACGCATTTCGGCGCCCTACAAGTTCGTCAGCCGCGAGTTCAAACCAGACCACACCGTGCTGCGTGTCAACGGCCTGGAGATCGGCGGCGACGAGTTCATCGTCATGGCCGGTCCCTGCTCGGTGGAATCGGAGCGGCAGATCATGGAGACGGCCGAAGGTGTGGCCGCCGCCGGCGCCCGCATGTTGCGCGGCGGCGCGTTCAAACCGCGCACTTCGCCTTACGATTTCCAGGGCATGGAGTTGGAGGGGCTCAAGCTCCTGCGCAAAGCCAAGGATGCCACGGGCCTGGCCATCATCACAGAGGTGATGAGCGACAGTGACGTGCCCATGGTGGCCGAGTACGCGGACGTGATGCAGGTGGGCGCACGCAACATGCAGAATTTCGCTCTGCTGAAATCCCTGGGCGGATGCGGACGTCCGGTGTTGCTGAAGCGCGGCATGAGTTCCACCATCAAAGAGCTGCTGATGTCCGCCGAGTACGTGGTGGCGCACGGCAATCCCCATGTGCTGCTCTGCGAACGCGGGATCCGCACGTTTGAAACCGCCACCCGCAACACCTGCGATATATCGTCCATTCCGGTGCTAAACGAGCTGACGCATTTGCCTGTGATTCTCGATCCAAGCCATGCGGCGGGCAAGCGCAGCCTGGTTCCCTCGCTGGCGCGCGCCGGAGTGGCCATCGGCGCGGACGGGCTCCTGCTGGAGGTGCATCCCAATCCGGAGAAGGCCGTTAGCGACGGCGCGCAGTCGCTTCGCCTCGAAGACTTCCGCGCCATGATGCGGCAGCTTCGCCCGTATCTCGGCCTCTGGAAGGAAAACCGCCTGGCCGCCGCCGCCGCGGCTGTGTGATACTGCCTTCGTGAACTATAAACAAAGGGCTGCGCTTCTGATCATCGTTGTCGCGTCGCTCTGCGCAGTGGCGGTCTGGGGCGTGGCGCGCCTGCGTTATCGCGGCCTGCGCACCACTGCGGACTGGCTACAGCGCCTGCCCACCCGCGATTCAGCGGTGTTCTACGTGGATTTTGCGGCGCTCCGAAAGACCGGCTTGTTGGAAATGCTGGCCGGATCGAAGGCCGCCGAAGAGCCGGAATACAGAGTCTTCGTGATGAAGACCGAATTCGACTATACCCGTGACCTGGACGCGGTGCTGGCCTGCTTCACGCCGCGCGCCAAATACCTGGTAGCCAGGGGACGCTTCGATTGGAACAGTCTGCAGTCCTACACGCGCGAAGAGGGCGGGACCTGCCGCGACGTCGTATGCCGCATGAGCGGCAGCACTCCCGAGCGTAAGATCTCGTTCTTTCCGCTGCGGCCGGACCTGATGGGCCTGGCTGTAAGCCCTGACGATTCCGCCGCCATCGATCTCGAGTCGCGTTCGCCGCAACGCCGCGCGCTCGAGATGCCCGACGCCCCTCTGTGGGTCTCAATCCCGCCCGCCATGCTGAAGACCGGCAGCGATCTGCCGGCGGGCACGCGTATGTTTGCGCGCAGCCTGGAGGATGCCGACGACCTCAACATCGCCATGGCGCCCGCCGGGAACCGCTTCGAAGCGCGGCTGACCGTGCAGTGCCGGTCCGAGCAGCAAGCCACCACCCTCGCGGCGCAGCTTGGCAACACCACCATCGTGTTGCGGGATATGATCGCGCGAGAACACCAGACCCCCAATCCCAACGACCTGAGCGGCGTGCTGACCGCGGGGACTTTCAATCATCTAGGCACGCGGGTGCTGGGCAGTTGGCCGATCGAGCGGGGATTTGTCAACTCGCTGCTGGGCGGGAGGCCTTAGGCCGCGCAGCGCAGCGCGGGCGGCAGACGCAGGCGGCCGATGCCCAGATCGATGCTGGTCGCGCTTTCCGCATAGATAGATGCCCGCAGCGTCCGCGCCGCCCAACCCACTTCCCATAAAGGCTTTACGGCGGGAAAGGCGAAGTTCTTCTTGAGCAGGATCGGAGACTCCCAGGAAGTCCTGTGGTGTTCGGCGTTAGTAGTGAGAATGCATGTGGCGATAACGGCAATCGAATGGCCACGCGCTGCTACGTTTCGTTTAAGAACGCCATGGTCTTGACGCCGGAGATATCGAACCGCTTCCGGCAGCGCAGGTTCTTGCACGCCACCTTATCGTCGAGCAGCACCATGTAGCTCTGGGACTTGGCGAAGCGGGCCCGGTCACGCTCGTCGCCGCCGGGAGGCAGGCGATCCTTCTTCTTGCGCACCAGCCAGTGCAGATCGTAGGTCTCGGACGACCGGCAGAACGGGCAGTGCAACGACGCCGGTTTGGTCGCCTGCGATTCCGTGTAATACGCGCGTTCGTCCATCAGCGTTGGTCCATGGGAATCCACTTCATGCCGTCCGGATTCCCTTTATACTCGGCGCGCGGACGGATGAGGCGATTGTTCTTGTACTGCTCCAGGGTGTGCGCGGTCCAGCCCGACATACGGCTCACGGCGAAGACCGGCGTGAACAGATCCACCGGGATGCCCAGCGCATAGTACGAAGATGCCGAGTAGAAATCGACGTTGGCGATCAGGCCTTTCTCCGCCTTCACGGTCTGCTCCATGGCCTGGGACATGTGAAAGAGCTTCTCGTGGCCGGTGCGTTTACCCAACTCTTCGGAAAGCACCCGCAGATGTGTCGCCCGCGGATCTTCGGTACGATACACGCGGTGGCCGAAACCCGGGATCTTCACCTTACGCGCCAGCGTGCTCTTCACCCGGTCAATGGCCGCTTCTTCGCTCGAAAGCTGGAGCAGAATCTTGATCACGTCCTGGTTCGCGCCGCCATGCAGTGGACCTTTCAGTGCGCCGATGGCCGAGGTGATGGCGGAATAGATGTCGGACAGCGTGGCGGCCGTAACGCGCGCCGCGAACGTGGAAGCGTTGAGCTCGTGATCCGCGTGCAGCGTCAGCGCCACGTCGAAGGCGTGCTCCATAATGTCGTCGGGCCGCTTCCCGGTGAGCGTATACAGGAAGTTTTCGGCGAAGGTCATGGTAGGGTCGCCGCTGATGATGTGCAGGCCTTTGCGCAGGCGATCGAACGTGGCAACGATCGTAGCCGTCTGCGCCATCAGGCGCAGCGCCTTGCGCGCGTTGGCGTCCGGCGTCATGTCGGGTGTTTCGGGGTCGTAAATGCCGAGCATGGAGACCGCCGTGCGCAGCACGTCCATGGGGCTAGCCTGGGGCACGGTTTTCAGAAAATCCACCACCGGGGCCGGGATTCCGCGGTTGGCGGCCAGGTCTTTCTTGAGCTGATCGAGTTCGGCCCGCTTAGGCAACCATCCGTTCCACAGCAGATAGATGACTTCTTCGAAGGTGGCGTTGTCCGCCAGAATATGAATGTTATAGCCGCGATAACTGAGGATCCCGGCGTATCCGTCGATGTAACAAATCTCCGACTCGCCGGCGACCACGCCTTCCAAACCCGCCACTATTGTGCCCATGCTGCTCCAGTCTTCTAATTACCTATTCTATGATGCGCGCCGGGGTTCGCACGGTAACCGGGTCAGGACCCCAGCCCGCAAAGAGGAAGCGGCGGCGAGAAACCGATGGTCAGGTCGTCGCGCTGTATCCAGAGCACGTCCTCCCGGCTCCGTGTGGAATCCACAATCACGATCACGCCCGAACCGCAGGATCGGCTCCTGGGTATGGTGAACCGGGCATCGTGGCGCGGGCTGTCCGGACCCCAGTCTTTCAGAAACTCCGGAAAGGGATACTCTTTGCAGGGGTGCTCGTCCGTACAGTTCCAGAGCGCGTATGCCGCCTTATAATCCTGCCGGTGAAGCAAGTCGAAGAAGGTCTTAACACGGCTCTCCTGCCGGTGGTTGCGCAGTACCTGAGCCAGCCTCGCGACCGATCCCACGCGCAGGACTTCGGTCTTATCCCAGACGAAGAAAAAGAACCAGAGGAAAAGCACAACCAGCGCGCCGGCTCCCAGAATGAGGATCAGCTTGTTGCGCTTCTCGCGCCGTTCGTCGCCGGCTCCGTATTCGTCGAGATAGCCAGCCATCGCTTCGCTCGCCTATTTGGCCGGATAAGCCTTATCGTAAGCTGCTATGGCCTCGTTCGTCAGATCCAGCGCGGGCTTGAAGAATATCGTGCTTTGGGCGTCCACTACCACATCCAGGCCCTTTTCTTCGGCCAGCTTGCGCACGACTTCCTGCATTTTGCGGCCGCTGGTGCCCAGCACTTCGTTGCGCTCGGCGGTCACGTCGGCTTGCAAATCGTCGTTCAGGCGCTGCAGATCGCGCTCTTTGCGCTGACCCTGCGCGGTCAGGTCGGCCTGCGCCGCCTGCGTGAGCTTCCCGGCATTGGTCTGCAATTGCTGCTGAATTCCCTGTATTTCCTTTTGCAGCTTTTCCATGCTTTGTTGCCGCGGACGGTACTTGGCCTCCATTTCGGCGGATGCCTTCTTGATCTCGGCGCATCCCAGAACCGCTTGTTGCAGGCTGACGATGCCCACCTTCGCCGGACCAGGACTCCCGGTCTGACTCAGACCGGCTGTACTTAATGAAAAAAGGGCGAGGCAGGCCACGGCCAACCGCCACCCAGACCTTACTGACATGCGCAGCTAACTCCTTGTTGAAGTGTTTGAACTCATAAGCGTACCACAGGGGAACGCGCTCGCTATAGCCAATACTGCCATTGATCGAAGCGAAGCACGTAAGCGGCCAGCAACGCATTGGTGACAGCGTGCGCCAGGATGCAGTCCGCCAGGTTGCGGGTACGCACGATCCACCAGTTGTAAGCCACGCCCGCCACCAGCCCGACATCCCAGTACGGGCCATGCTCGGAGGCGAACAGCACGGCCACCAGCCAGAAGGACGCCGCGCTGTATTTTCCAAGTGGAACGGACTGGAAATCGCCGCGGATGAGCCACCGCATCAACCAGCCTCGCCAGAAGAGCTCTTCGAGAATCGGTACGAGGACAGCGGTCTCGAATACCCGAATGACGATGAACAGTGCGTTCGATTTGAGGCGCACGGGCATGGAGCTTACGGCGGCGCCCGTAATGAGGTTATGGAAGAGCCGGGTATCGCGGTAGCCGGGCCAGAAGTGGTCCGGACCGATCCAGATCAACAGCACCGCCAGCCCCAACAGGATGGAAGCGATGGGCACCGCGGGCCGCCACGGTATCACCTCCCGGGCAAACACCAGCATGCTGAGCGTCACCGCAAGCGCGCGGACAGGCGCCAGCCATTCGGGCGCCACGGGCAGCCACCGCAGCGCGATGAACACCGCGAAAGGGGCCACATATGCGACTGTGGGCGGCGATTTCAATCCCAGTATCGCTCGCCTTCCGCCAGGTTGGCCTTGACCGCATCGGAATTCAGTTCGACGCCCAGGCCCGGCTTCCGCGGTACGCTAATGTACCCTTGCGCCACCAGCGGCCCGTCGTGCACGATCACGTCGTCCATCCAATTGCGCCGTCCGACAACCGTTTCAGCCACCAGGAAATCGCGCACCGTGGCGGCCCACTGCACAGTTGCCATGGTATGCAGCACGCTACCTGTATTGTGCGCAGCCATGGGAAGATCGAATGTCTCCGCCAGGCTGGCTATCTTCTTCGACTCGAGCATCCCGCCGGCGTTTCGCAAATCGGGCTGCACCACGTCGCAACCGTGATTCACGATGAAATCCTTGAAGCCTTGACGGCGCGGCAGATTCTCGCCCGTGGCAATGGGGACTTTGGAAGCCTGCGCCAGCCGTACCCAGCTCCCTGAAAATTCCGGCGGCAGCGGATTGTCCAGCCATAACGGCTTGACCGGCTCAAGAGCTTCGGTCAGCTGCACGGCCGCTCGCAGATCATATTCGCCGGCGCACTGGACGATCAGGTCGCGGTCCCAGCCGATGGCGTCGCGGCAATATTCGAAAGCTTGCCGGATTTCCCGCAATTCGCGCGATGTAAGCGCCCGGTTGGATGGGTCGCGAGCATTGTCGAGCTTGGGCGCGGAGCGCGGCGGCGAGACCCGGAATGCGCTCCAGCCGGCCGGATCGCTCTTCATCTTGTCCGCCCACTCATTGCAGGCCGAGCGGTCGAGCATGTTGGATGGGCCTTCGTCGTGGTACACGCGCACGCGGTCACGGTAGCTTCCACCGAGCAGCGTGGCCACGGGCTGGTTGAGCAGCTTGCCGGCGAGGTCCCACAAAGCGACTTCGATGGCGCTGGCAGCGCGCACCAGCGTGTTGGCGGATCCGTTCACGCGGTCGCCCAGGCCGTTGTAGAGCGTCTCAATCTCCAGCGGATCTTTGCCGATGAAGTACGGCCGCAGTTCCAGCACGCCTGCCTTGACGCCCACGCCGGGGCTGCCATAGCCCTCACCGATTCCATACAGGCCGGCATCGCTCACGACTTTCACCAAAGTATATGTGCGGGGCCCCTGCAGAATCATCACCCGGATATCGATGATGCGCGCGCGGCCGCGCTCGCCGGCGGCCCAGAGGTGGAAGGCTGCCAGCGGAGCGGCCGAGAGCGCGCCCAGCAGTTGGCGGCGCGAGATCGAAAGCATAGAATGCAGCATTCTAACAGACACCGCCACCGGAGGCCCGCTGGAAAGTATAGTGGAGTATACATGCAACGTCTTCTGCTCCCGCTCGCGGCGGCCTGTGCGCTGCTGGCCCGCGAACCAGACGTCATCCTCAGCCGGCGTGCCGCCGCCGACTTCCCGCTGACGGCGAATCCCATGGCGCGCCAATGGAAGGACACGCACGGCATCTTCGCGGAAAACGGACCGCGCGGCGAAGCCGTCCCCGGACACCGCACGGAAATCCGCTCCCGCTGGACTCGGGACAACATCTACTTCCTGTTCATCTGCCCTTACCAGGTGCTGAACCTGAAACCCAATCCGTCCCGCACCACCGAAACCAATCTCCTCTGGAACTGGGACGTGGCGGAGGTTTTCGTGGGCAGCGATTTTAAGGAGATCACGCGCTATAAGGAGTTCGAGGTCTCGCCGCAAGGCGAGTGGGTGGACCTGGATATCGACCGCGTGAAACCTCTGCCCGAAGGCGGCTGGCTCTGGAACTCCGGATTTGGTACGCAGGCCCGCATCGATGCCAGGCATAAGGTATGGTATGGCGAGATGCGCATTCCTCTCCGCTCCATCGATCCGCGCCCTCCCGCCGAAGGCCTGGAAATGCGCATTAATTTCTACCGCTGCCAGGGACGCGAACCCGGCCGCAAATTCATCGCCTGGCAGCCGACCGGGGAAGCCAATTTCCACGTGCCGCAAGCCTTCGGCCTTTTGAAACTGGTGCCATGATGTCTCCCGCGGCCTCCAGATCGCTCCGTATTTCGCATGTGGGCTTGCGCGGCGTCGTAGGTTCCGGGCTGACCGCCTCCCACGTGCTGGATTTCGCCGCGGCATTCGGCACGTTCCTGGACCCCGGCGGCGCGGTGGTGATCGGCCGCGATCCCCGCGCCAGCGGCGTCATGCTGCGCGAAGGTCTGCTGGCTGGATTGCTGGCTTGCGGGCACGACGTGATCGATCTGGGGATCGCGCCCACACCCGTAATCCAGCATTCCATCCGTCGGCTGGATGCGGCCGGTGGCGTCTCCATCGGCGCCAGCCATAACAACGCCGAATGGAACGCGCTTAAGTTCTTCGGCCGCGAAGGGACTTATCTTTCGACCGCGGAAGCCGGCGAGTTGCTGGATATCTATCACCTGAAAAAGTTCTCTTTCACGGAATGGACCGGAATCGGCAGTGTGGCGACGGAAGCGCATGCCATCGATCGTTATCTGGACGATCTGGCGGCCAACTACGACTTCCCTTCCCTACGCAAGTTCCGCGTGCTGGTGGATTGCTGCAACGGCACCTCATCGATGATCCTGCGGCGTGTTAACGAACGCTTCGAGACCAAGTTCATTCTGATCAACGAAAAGATCGAAGGGGTCAGTTTCGCGCACGAGCCATCCACCACGCGGGATGCCGTGGCGCTGCAGCTTGCGCCCCTGATCAAGCCGGTGGGCGCGGATGCCGGGTTTCTGTTCGACGTGGATTCGGACCGTGTGGCCCTGGCCGCCGAGGATGGCACGCCGGTATCGGAGGAGGTGGTGCTGCCGCTCCTCGCCGATTATCTGCTGCCGCGCGGGCCGGGCAAACTGGTCATCGCCAACATATCCAGCACGGCGCTGCTCGAAGAGGTCGCGGCGCGCCACGGCGGCAAGGTTGTTCGCGTGCCCGTGGGCCGCCAGGCGGCCATCGACGCGCTCTCCACCTATCGTCCCGAACAGATCGCGCTCGCAGGCGAAGGCACCGGCGCGGTGATGATGCCGCAGTTCCGCTTCGTCTATGACGGCATTGCGTCGATGCTGGCGGTGCTCTCTATGCTGCACGAGAGCGGCCGCACCTTGAGCCAGGTGCTGGCGTCCTACCCAAAATACTCTCTCCTGAAAGGCCAGGTGCCACTGGTAACGCAGCGCATCCCGGCCCTGTTGACGGACCTGCGCGAGCGCTATGCCGACGGCAAGGTCAGCATGCTCGACGGCCTGCGCGTGGATTGGCCCGGACGCTGGTTCCATGTGCGCGTCAGCCAGACCGAGCCGATCGTGCGGGTCATCTGCGAGCAGCGTGGAGACCCGCCCCGGCAGCTCTTCGATTCCCTGCTGGAAGATGTCAGGAGCTTCGCTTAAGATGCCACGCGAACATCTGCTCAAAATCGGGGTATCCGGCATCCGCGGCGTGGTCGGCGACTTTCTCACTCCCGGCCTGGCCTGCGCTTTCGCCCAAGCCTTTGGCACGTACGTGGGCATGGGACGGGTGGTGGTGGGACGCGACACGCGATCGAGCGGCGAGATGCTTTACCACGCCGTGGCATGCGGGCTGCAGGCCGCCGGTTGTGAAGTAGTGGATGTCGGCATCCTGCCCACCCCCACCATCCAGATGTATGTGGGAGCCACGCGCGCGCGCGGCGGCATCGCTATCACCGCTTCGCACAATCCGCCGGAATACAACGCCCTCAAGCTGTTCAATTCGGAAGGCCTATTCTTTAATAGCTACGAGCGCAGCGAGCTGCTGGACCTGTATCACCAGAGCGATTTCCGCCGCGCTTCCAACGCGGAAATTCGCCGCGCCACCGCCGACCATGTCACGCCGCCGCGCCTGCATATCGAGCGCGTGCTGCAGCACGTGGATGTGTCACGCATCCGCCGGCGCCGTTTTCGGGTGGCGCTAGACGCGGTGAATGGCGCGGGTTCCATCATGACCACCGGCTTTCTGCGGGACACCCTTGGCTGCGATCTGCACGCAATTTCCATCGACCCCACCAAGCCGTTTCCGCGCATCGCCGAGCCGCGGCCCGATACGCTCGGCGATCTCTCGAACCTGGTTCGCACCGCGGGCGCCGAGATCGGATTCGCGCAGGACCCGGATGGCGACCGCCTGGCTGTCGCGGACGAAACCGGCCGGGTGCTCGATAACGATGACGTGCTGGCGCTCGCCGTGGATGCGGCGCTGCGCCGCCTCCCCGGCGACGTGGTGGTGAACCTGACCACCTCTTCCGTCATCGACGCGGTGGCCGCCGCGCATGGCCGCCGTGTTTACCGTACGCCGGTAGGCGAAGCCAACGTGGTGGAGATGATGCAGGCAGTCCACGCCGTGATTGGCGGGGAAGGTTCCAATGGCGGCATCATTTTCCCCGCGGTGCACCTTTGCCGGGATAGCTATACGGGGATGGCGTTCCTGCTGGAGCGCCTGGCCGAAACCGGCGATACCATGTCGGCCCTGGCGGCCCGGCTGCCGCGCTTCCACCGCAAGCTGGGCAAAGTATCATACGAGCACGGGCGGCTCGGATCGTTGATGCAGGCTCTCGAAGAGAGCTTTCCCGGCGTGCAGACGGACCGGTCCGACGGCCTGAAGTTGATTCTTCCGGATGCGTGGATTCACGTGCGGGCCTCCAACACCGAGCCGCTGCTGCGTCTGGCCGCGGAGGCGCGGTCGGAGCCCGAAGTGGAAGAGTTGTACGCCCGTGTGCTCGGGCTGTTCGAGCAGGGCGGCTAACTGGATTGCCGCGCGCTGAAAACCGGCACGCGTTTCAACGCGGCTAATTTGTCGGTCGCCAGCGCCTTCACTCGGCGCACATTGGCCAGCTTGATCTCTTCGTAACCGCGAATCTGTACCGGCAGGGCGACCAGCTCTTTTGCCAGCACCAGCGTATCGGATGTCGCGGCATCCAGGCAGTCGCGCACTAATTGTTCGTACCACAGGACCAACGCGCGCTCCTCGCGGCGGACGGCCGCGTAACCGAACGGATCGAACACGGTGCCGCGCAGGCCCTTCATGGCCGCCAGCATCCGGAGAGGCCCGCGGAACCATCCGCCGAACTTCATCTTGTTCTTGAGCCCAAGCGCGCGAAGTAGCGGAGGATGCAGGTTATATCCGATCGACTCCACTGCCTCCCACATGCCCCGGATCTGCGCTTCCCGCGCCGGATTCGTCAGCAGCCGCGCCACTTCGTACTCATCTTTGTACGCCATCAGCTTGTAGAGGTTGCGCGCCACCGCATCAGCTAATGCGGGCTGCCGCGCTTCCACTTCCCCGACGAACGCGGCATAGCGGTCCGCGTAAGCCTGATTCTGGTAGGCTGCCAGATCGGCCGTGCGCCTTTCGACCAAGCCGCCGGCTGGCGTGTCGGCCTGCGGGGGCGCCAGCAGCGCCTCCACGCCGCGCGCGTCGCAATAATACTTGCGCCCCCACGCGAACGCCTGCACATTGCGCTCGGCATCCACCTTGTTCAGCCGGATGGCTTCCTCGATAGCCGCTTCGGAAATGGGAATCAGGCCGCCTTGAAAAGCCGCGCCGAGCAGGAAAATATTCACAGCCATGTGGCTCCCGAACAGTCCCTCGGCCAGGCGGGAGGCGTCCAGGAACAGGTTGCGATCCCTGCGCGTATGGGCGTTGATCTCATCCACCACGGCTCCGGGACCGGCCAGGCGCGCGCCCCCGCGAATGGCATCGCCTGTAGGAACCTCGGCGGTATTCACCACCGCCACGGTGCGCGATGGATGTGCACGCTTCAGGTTCTCCGCGCTGCCCGCGCCCAGCAGATCGAACCCCAGCAGCAGGTCGGCATTCCCGTAGCCGATCTTGGCCGATGCTTCGATGGGCTGCTTGCTCAGGATGATGCTCGACACCACCGCCCCGCCCTTCTGCGCCAGGCCGGTCTGATCCAGCGTGATCGCCGAAAGCCCGTCGATCCAGGCAGCCGTAGCCAGCAGTGCGTTCACCGTAACTACGCCGGTGCCGCCGATGCCCGGCGCCAGAATCGAATAACGCCCGCCCATTTCGGCGGGCTCGCGGGGCGGCGGAACCACGGTGTCTGGCAGTTTCGGCGGAGCCGTGCGTTGCTGCCCCGTGCCCGGTTTCAGGTTTACGGTGACAAAGGAGGGGCAATCTCCCAGCACGCACGAATAGTCCTTATTGCAGGATGATTGGTGAATGCGCGTCTTCGGGCCGTACTCCGTTTCCACCGGGTGCAGGCTGAGACAATTGGATTGCGTTACGCAATCGCCGCACCCCTCGCACACCTCTTCGTTGATGACCAGGCGCAGCGTGGGCTCTTCCAGCTTGCCGCGCGAGCGCAGCCGGCGCTTCTCAGCCGCGCACTGCTGGTCGTAGATGATGGCGGTGACGCCCGGCTCCCGCTCGAACTCGCGCAACACCTCCGGCAGGTCGTCGCGGCTGCGCAATCGCGCGTTGGAGGCCAGGGTCACGCCTTTGTATTTGTCGAGGTCCTCGGCTAGCACCGCGATCTTGCGCACGCCGTCGGCTTCCAGCTTACGGGTGAGCTCGGGCACGGGTACCGCCCCCGCGGCCTGTTGGCCGCCCGTCATGGCCACCGCACTGTTGTACAGGATCTTGTAAGTGATGTTGACGCCTGCCGCAATGCAGGCTTCCACCGCCAGTGAGGCGGAATGGAAGTAGGTCCCGTCGCCGACGTTTTGGAAGATATGCTGCCGCTCTACAAACGGGGCCATGCCGATCCACGGCGCACCCTCGCCGCCCATGTGGGTCAGGAACGAGTAGGCATGCCCGGAGTGCTGAAGCTGCGCCGCCATGGCATGACAGCCGATGCCGCCGCCCGCCAGCTGGCCCTCCAGCAGCAGCGTGGAGCGGTTGTGGGGGCAGCCGGAGCAGAAGTTTGGAAAGCGCCCCGGGATCAGGCGGCGCTCGCGATGATCGATCTCGTCGAGCAGCGCCATACGCCGCGCGCCCTCGGGCCCCAGTTCGATGAGCTGCGCCAAAACCCTGGTCACCATTTCCGGATCGAATTCGCCGGTGGCCGAGAGCAGCGGCGCGGCGTCTTGGTCTCCCTTACCCAGGATGGCAGGATGACTGGGTGCGTTATACAGAGCTTC
>DATGGM010000315.1:0-3967 GCA_035308525.1 Bryobacteraceae bacterium | reverse complement strand
CGCCGACATCCCCAATACGCAAAGATAGAGCAGCAGCGCGCCCAGCCATTTACCCAGGATGATTTCCCAGTCGTTGACCGGCGAAGTCATCAGTAACTCGATGGTGCCCGACTTCTTCTCTTCCGCGAAGAGACGCATGCTGATCATGGGCACCAGGAATAGCGCCACCGTGCTGGCGAATCCCAGCAGCGGCCGGATCACCTGTTCGTTCACATTCATCGGCATGTTACGGCCCTGCATCTGGGCCATGAAACCGAAGCGCACGAAATCGCGCGTAGCGGTGAAGAAACCGAATCCGAAGATCAATCCGAAGAATGCCATCAGCAGATAGGCGATGGGCGATGCGAAGTAACTCTTCAGTTCCTTGCGGCAGATAATCCAAACGTTAGTCATGCTGATCGTTCCTTATGCTGCGGCTACCGGAGTAACATCCTTCTTTTCAGCGGCGGTCAGTTGTAGGAAGATGTCTTCCAGACTCAGCCCGACAGCCCTCAGTTCGTTCAGGTTCCACCCGGCATTCACCACGGCGCGCGCCAGGTCGCCGCGCACCTGGCGGCCTTGCAGGCTCTCCACCTCGAATAGCAGCCGGTCATCCTTGCCTTCGCGCGGAACCACGCGGCTGACACCGCTGACCTGCTCCAGGCGCTGCTGCACTTCACTCGGATCGAGCGGCCCGTTGCCCGACGCAATCTCCACCGCGATAGCTTCCGAGCCGCGCAGGCGGTGTGTGAGATTCTGCACCGAGTCCGTAGCCACCAGCTTCCCCTTGTTTATGATGACAACGCGATCACACGAGTGCTCCACTTCGGAAAGGATGTGGGTGCTCAGAATAATGGTGTGATCGCCGGCCAGATGTCTGATAAGATCTCGCGTCTCGATGATCTGCTTGGGATCCAGGCCCGCGGTAGGCTCGTCCAGCACGAGCACGTCGGGGTTGTGAATGATGGCCTGGGCCAGGCCCACGCGCTGGCGGTACCCTTTGGAAAGCTTGCCGATCAGCTTGGCGCGCACGTCGCCGATGGCGCACCGGCCGGTCACGTCGTCGACACGGCGGGCGATGTCGGCGCCGCTGATGCCTTTCAGCCGGCCCACGAACGTCAGGTACTCGCTCACTTCCATCTCGGGGTAGAGCGGCGGGGTTTCCGGCAGGTATCCAATGCGCTTCTTGACCTCGATGGGGTTTTCCAGAACATCGAAACCGGCCACTGAAGCGGTGCCCGCGGTAGGTGGCAGATAGCACGTCAGCACGCGCATGGTGGTGGTTTTGCCCGCGCCGTTAGGTCCCAGGAAGCCCACGATCTGACCCTTCTCCACCTCGAAGGAAATATTGTCCACGGCGACCGTGCGGGCGTATCGCTTGGTCAGGCCCTCTACTTTGATCATAGTTTGATTCCAGACAAGACAAAAACAACTGCCATTTTGAGGAGCACGCGGCAACCAGCCTGGTTGAACGTGTGAAACCTCATCATAAATAGCCCGGGGAAGGGTTGTCAAACGGCTTGACCGGCGGGTCTTGCGCCAAACTCGGGCCGACGCCGATACCGCCGCATGCTAGAATCCCCGTGAATCGGCATGTCGCCCGCCGGCCCTTCAGCCCGTTCGCCTCTCCGCACGTTGATCCTGCTGGCAGCAATTCTCGCGCTGGTCTTTCTGGCTTACTCGTCTCTGCGTCTGGCCTGGGCGGACCATCTCTCGCGCTCCACGGAGTTGGACAGTGTGGCGCGCGCCGTGCGCCTGTCGCCCGACAGTGCGGATTTTCGCTTGAAGCTGGCCGCCGCGCAGCAAGCCGCGGGCGCGGATCCGACCGCCTCTCTGGATACTGCCGTCCGCCTCGAACCGCTCAATGCCGATGCGTGGATGCGGCTGGGCACGGCGGCTGAGGTGCGCGGCGACCCGGCCGCCGCGGAGAACAGCCTGTTGCAAGCCGCTCGCGTGAGCCGGCAGTTCGCGCCGCGCTGGGCGCTTGCCAATTTCTATTTTCGCCGCGGCGATGCGGAGCGCTTCTGGGTTTGGACGCGCGCGAGCGTGCGCATGGGTTACGGAGACCTGAACCCGCTATTCCAACTTTGCTGGCGCATGGGCCCGGATGCCGGTCCCATCCTGGAGCACGCCATACCGGATCGCCCTGCCGTGCTGAATTCGTACATCCGCTTCCTTTTGCAGGAGGGACGGCTCACCGCGTCCGAACAGCCGGCGGCGCGGCTGGCGGCCTTGGGTACCGCGGACGACGAATCGACTCTGACCGCGTGGTGCAACCGGCAGCTGGATGCTGGATCGGTCCCCGCCGCCCTGGCTGTCTGGAACACGATGTGCGAACGGCATCTGGTCCCTTATGCCCCGCAAACCGCGGACGGTGTGCCTTTGCCCGGCGGCGACTTTGCGGCGCCATTCGGCAGCGGCTTCGCGTGGCGTCTGGTGCCAACGCCCGGAGTCACCACCGGGAGAAACCAGTCGCCTCAATTTGGATGGGTCGCTTTCAGCGGCGGCCAACCGGAAATATGCGCTGCTCTACTGCGGTACATCCCGGTGACTGCCAGCCGCGAATACCGCTTGCGCTTCGCGTATCGCACCACGGAAATGCCGGCGGCGAGCGGCTTGCGCTGGACTGTTTACGATGCGCGCAAGGGTATCGATGTGGCAACCATTTCGCCCTGGCTGTCTGGCGCCGGGTGGAAGCCGGAGGAAGTGCGCTTCCGGGCGCCCGACAGCGCAGTCGTGCGCTTGACGCTCACCTGTCAACGCCTGCCCGGCGCCACGCGCCTCCGGGGAACCGTCGATCTGCGCGGCCTGGCGCTGGAGCGGCTACCGTGACGCGGCCGGTCGCGGCGCTCGCGGCGTTGCTGAGTTATGCGGTGCTGGCCATCTGGATCGAGCAGCGCTGGGCCTGGGGACTGGTGCAGCTCGCGGTTTTCTCCGCGGCGGCCGCCTGGGCGGTTCACCAATTGCTGCGGCCGGCCCATGTGCGGATGAGCCTTTGGCTGGCGCCGCTGGCTGCCGCGCCGGTCTGGGGCCTGGCGCAGATGGCCATTGGCCGCACGATCTATCGCTGGCAGACGTGGGCCGCCGTGTTGGATTGGACCACCTGGCTTGGGCTGTTCTTTCTCGCATTGCAACTGTTCGAATCATCCGAGGCGCGGCAGGGGTTCTTGCGATTCACCGTCTATTTCGGATTCGGGCTGAGTGTGTTCGCCGTGGTGCAGATGTTTACTTCCGGTGGCAAAATCTTCTGGCTCTTTCCGAGCGGTTACACGAATTTCGTGTTGGGGCCGTTCGTGAATCAAAACCAATACGCCGCCTTTCTGGAAATGATCCTGCCAGTTGCGCTGTGGCTGGCGCTACGCACCCCACGCCGCGCGCTCGCCTATTGGGCGATGGGATCCGCCATGCTGGCGTCGGTGGTGGCATCGGCCTCGCGCGCCGGAACCGCGCTGATGTGCGCTGAGGTGATCGCCGTCCTGTTGCTCGCATGGCTGCGCGGTGTGGCGCCTGCCCGGACTGTGTTCCGGGGTTTGGCCAGCTTCGCAATTGTCGCCCTGGCATTCACTGCCTTGGTGAGCTGGCAGCCGTTGCGGCGCCGTCTCTGGGAGCAGGACCCCTTGGCGGGACGGCGTGAGCTTCTGGTTTCGTCGCTCCATATGCTGGCCGACCGGCCGGTGTTGGGCTTTGGACTCGGTAACTGGCCACGCGCCTATCCGGAGTACGCGCTGTACGATGACGGCACCTACGTCAATCAGGCCCACAATGACTGGGTCCAGTGGGCGGTGGAAGGCGGCATGCCATTCCTGCTGTTGCAACTCCTGTTAGCCGTGCTGGTCTGTCCGGCCGCGTTGCGCTCCGTTTGGGGCATCGGCTTGCTCTCGGTCTGGATACACTGCCTGGTCGACTACCCGCTGCAGCAGAGACCCGCTATTGGAGCCTGGTTCTTTGTTTTGGTCGGATTATTGGCCGCCACCCGCGGTTCGCTGGC
>DATGGM010000314.1:0-6512 GCA_035308525.1 Bryobacteraceae bacterium | reverse complement strand
AAGAAGAAGACCCGGCCGCCGAAGCGATTCACCGAGGGCACGCTGCTCACCGCCATGGAAACGGCCGGCAAAACGCTCGACGAAAAAGAGCTGTCCGACGCCATGAAAGAGACGGGGCTGGGCACCCCGGCCACCCGCGCGGCCATTATCGAGGTGCTGCTGAAGCGTAACTACATCGTGCGCGACGTCAAGAGCCTGCAGGCCACCGACAAGGGCATCCATCTGATCGAGGTGGTACATCCCGAAGTGAAGAGTCCCGCCATGACGGGACAGTGGGAAGCATACCTGAAGCGCATCCAGCGGGGAAATGCCAGGCTGGGGCCGTTCATCGAGGGGATCGAGAATTATGTGCGGGAAGTGGTCGGGAAGGTGGGGCAGCGGCCGCTTCCGGCGCCGCGTGAAACACCGCAGCCCGCCGCTCCCAGCCCTCAGCCGCGGGCGCCGCGGCAGGATGTGCCGCTTGAAGAACTTCTGCACAGCGCGTTCGGGTATGAGTCCTTCCGTCCCAACCAGGAAGCCGTCTGCCAGGCGGTGGCGGCCGGCCGCGACGTGCTGCTGGTGATGCCCACGGGCTCCGGCAAGTCGCTCTGCTATCAGCTTCCGGGGGTGGCGCGGGGCGGCACCACGCTGGTGGTCAGCCCGCTGATCGCCCTGATGGAGGACCAGGTGGCCAAGCTCAAGGCGATGAACCTTTCCGTGGGACGGATCCATTCGGGCCGGGATCGCGCGGAGTCGCGCCAGACCTGTCTGGACTATCTGGATGGCAAGCTGCAGTTTCTCTTCGTGGCGCCGGAGCGATTGCGCGTGCCGGGCTTCCCCGCGATGCTGGCCAAACGGAAGCCGTCGCTGGTGGCCATCGACGAGGCCCACTGCATTTCGCAATGGGGTCACGATTTCCGGCCCGACTACCGCATGCTCGGGCAGCACCTGCCGAACTTCCGGCCCGCGCCGGTGATCGCCATGACCGCTACCGCCACCACGGTAGTGCAGAACGACATCGTCGAGCAGCTCGGCCTGATTGAGGCGGAGCGCTTCATCCACGGGTTCCGGCGGGGCAACATCGCGGTGGAGGTGGTGGAGGTGCCTTCGAGCGAGCGCGCCGACCTGGCCCGTGAGCTTTTGCAGGATGCCACGCGGCGGCCCGCCATCGTCTACGTACCCACGCGCCGCGAGGCGGACAGCTTCGCCGGGGAGCTGAAGCGGTACTTCCCCGCGGCCGCCTACCACGCGGGCCTGGACGCCCAGCGCCGCAAGCAGGTGCAGGCGGCGTTCCTGGCCGGCGAATTGCAGGTCACGGTGGCCACCATCGCCTTCGGCATGGGCATCGACAAGCCCGACATCCGCACCGTGATCCACACCGCGCTGCCCGGCTCGCTCGAAGCGTATTACCAGGAAGTAGGGCGCGCGGGCCGCGATGGCGCGCCTTCCCGCGCGGTCCTGATGCACGCATATGCCGACCGCTTCACGCACGATTACTTCTTCGATCGCGATTATCCGGACGTGTCGGTGCTGGAGCAGATTTACAACGGCCTGTCGCGCGAAGCGCTGCCCAAGGAAGCGGTGCAGGCGATGACCCGCATCGATCCGGACATTTTCGATAAAGCGCTCGAGAAGCTGTGGATCCACGGCGGCGCGCTGGTGGATGCGGCGGAGAACCTGCAGCGCGGCAGCGCAGGCTGGCGCGAGCTGTACCTGGCGCAGGCCGAGCACAAGCTGGCGCAGATCGAGATGATGATCCGGTACACGCAGGCGAGCGATTGCCGCATGCTGGGGCTGGTGCGCCATTTCGGCGACTACGCGGACGCCGTGGAGCGCTGCGGGATCTGCGATTTCTGCGCGCCGCATGAGTGCATCGCGCAAAGCTTCCGGGCCGCCACCGGCGAGGAGCGGGCGGCGGCGGGGCGCATTCTGGCGGCGCTGAAAAAAAGCGGGCGTAAAGCCACCGGGCGGCTGCATGGCGAGGTGTTCCCGGACTTTTCCCTGGATCGCGACTCTTACGAGCAGGTGCTGGGCGGTATGGCGCGCGCGGGATGGGTGGAATTATCGGATGCCACCTTCCAGCAGGATGGCCGGCGGGTCGACTATCGCCTGGCCGGGCTGCCGGCGGCCGGGCGGGAGCTGGATGCATCCGCCGTGCCGCATTTCGAGATGAAGCTGGAGATCGAAGCGACGCCCAGGCGGCGTAAGAAGACGCGCGCGGCTAAGAAGCGCACGCGAGAGAAGGCTAAGCCGGTTACCGCGGCTGCGCCGGCGCGGGGGAGCGCGGCAGTCGAAAAGGCGCTGCGCGACTGGCGGCTGGCGGAAGCCCGCCGCCGGGATGTGCCCGCGTTCCGGATCTTCTCCGACAAGACCTTGCAGGCCATCGCCGCGAAAAAACCCGCCACGGTGCGCGAGCTGCTGGAGATTCCCGGTGTGGGCGCCCGGCTGGCGGAGCAGTATGGCGCGCAGATTTTCGGAATTCTGGCGCGCGCGTAGGCTTCAGAATTGGCCGTCGCGCGTTTCAAAGTGCGTGGGCTTATCCCAGGCGAGGCCGCCGTCCGCGATCCAGCGCGCGGTCCATTCGATAGCTGTTTCCGCGGCGACCGCGGGCGGACCGAACAGGCGGTGACACCGGGCAGCATTGTTGAGCAGGGCGGTGTCCGCCTCATGGCCATGGAATACCGGCGGGCGTCCGAGCAGCCGGCCGAACCGGGCGGCGATCTCACGCACGGGCAGAGTTTCCGGCCCGGTCACGTTCAGCACCGCGGGCGGCGACTCGCACAGCCCAAAACTGCGCAGCGCAACGGAGTTGGCATCCCCCTGCCAGATGACGTTGACATGTCCCATGCTCACATCCACCGGGCGGCCCTCGAAAACTTTCACGCCGATATCGCGCAGCACTCCGTAGCGCAGCTCGACGGCGTAGTTGAGGCGCAGCAGGCACACGCGGGTCCCGTGACGGGCGGAGAAGAACTCAAACATGCGCTCGCGGGCCAGCACGGACTGCGCGTATTCACCGAGCGGGGCGGGCGGGGTCTGTTCGGTTGCGCCGCCGCTTGAAACCGCCACGAACGGATATACGTTTCCGCTCGAAAAGACCACGATGCGCGCATCGCGATAGCGCTCGGCCACGCGCGCGGGCAGATACGCGTTGCTGGCCCAGGTGAGGTGCGCGGCGCCCGCCGAGCCGAATTTACGTCCCGCCATGAAGATCACGTTCTCGGCATCGGGCAGGCGGGCGAGTTTGCTGAAATCCAGCAGATCGGCGCGGATGGTTTGGATGCCGGCGGCCTGCAATTGTTTCTCCGAAGCCGCATCCGAAAAGCGCGACACGGCCAGGATGCGCGCCGGCATTCCCGCCTCGCCGGCCGCCCGGCGCGCGCGGCGCGCCAGGCTCGGACCCATCTTGCCGCCCGCGCCCAGGATCAGCAGGGCGCCCTGCATGCCGCGAAGAGCCGCGCGGTCCGCATCCGTGGGCGCGGACAGTAACTCTTCGAGCTCCGCTTCGGACTGAATGCCGGCCGTCACAGTGTGGCGCTGGCTGAGGTAGATGTGCCCTGGCTGTTCACCAGTTGCACCGATACCGAGGAGATGGCGCTGGCGGCGCCGTTCGACACGGTGAAGGGCAGCGTCAGGATGAACTGGCTGCCGAACTGGTCCGATGCGCTGCCGGAGAACCAGGTGGCGGCGGCGCTGGTCAGCGGCACCGTCAGGCTGGTGGTGGTCAGGTTCTGTCCGGCGGCCGCGGTGAACTGCAGGTTCGCCTGGGAAACCTCGCGCGTGTTGGAATATCCGGTGATCACCACCTGGAACCCGGATGGAGTTGCGGTAGCCGTGACCGCACTGATCACCGGCACGGCCTTGGCGATCTGGATGCTTTGGGTCAGTGCGGCCGGCGGCGTCACGCTCACACCGCTCACCTGCCATGAGGTGACCGTGAGGGTAATGGTCCCGGCCACGGTCCCGGTTTGCAGCGAAAACTGTTGCGCGGTGGTGGACGCCCGTATGTCGATGGGCACGGTGGTGCCGCTGGTCGCGAACTGAATGGAGGGATCGACCGCCGGCGAACTCAACGAGGCATCCGGCTGGAAGCTCAGCGTGAGCGTTCCGGTGATGGCCTCCGTAGACGGCGCGCCGAGCGTCAGCGCTCCGCTTAATTGCTCGTCCGAACCCGCCGTGCCCGAAATCCCGGTGTAACTGGCCGTGATGGCCCCGGCGACCGTCAGAGAGTAAGGCTGGACGCCGGAGGCGTTGGTGCTATCCACAACCTGGATCATAAAGTTGGCAGTGCTTGCGGCGGTAGGCGTGCCACTGATCGTGCCGGCTGCCGGATCCAGCGTCAGTCCGGCGGGCAGCGCGCCTTGAGTGACCGACCAGGCATACGGCGGCGTTCCGTTGTTGGCGGTCAGAGCGGTTGTATAAGCTGTCCCCACCACCGCGCCCGGCAGAACCGCCGGATTGATCGTCAGAACGCTGACGACGATGGTGAACGACTGCGACGCGGTTGCATTGGCGCTGTCAGTCACCTGGATGGTGAAGGTGAAGTCACCCACGCTAACGAACTTGCCGCCCAGAGTAGAGCCGGCCAGCGTAATCCCCGGCGGCAGTGTTCCCGATGTTATGGCAAATGTGTACGGCGGCGCTCCACCCGTGGCGGCCAGCGGCTGGTTGTAGGTACCGCGGACCGCTCCTTTCAGAAGAGGAGGCGTCACCGACAACTGACCGATCACAGTCAGGGTGAACTGCTGACTGGCGGTGGCCGATGCGCTATCGGTCACCGTGACTGTGAAGCTGAACGGGCCGGAGACGGTGGCCGTGCCGGAGATGGCGCCGGTCGTCGCGCCGAGAGTCAGGCCGGTGGGCAGCGCGCCCCCACTAACGGCCCAGGTGTACGGCGGTGCTCCGCCGGTGGCTGCCAGCAGTTTGGAGTAAGCGCCGTTGAGCGGTGCAGCGGGCAACGCGGCCGGAGTCGTAATCGTAAGACCGGACGTCACCGCGATACTCAACTGCTTGGCGGCAGTGGCCCCGGTGTTGTCTTTTACCTGCACTGTGAAGGTAAACGTACCGGCGGCGGCGGCTGTCCCGGTGATAGATCCCGTGGAAGTCAGTGTGAGTCCTCCAGGTAACGCGCCGACTGCAATCGACCAGGTATACGGCGCCGTACCTCCGCCGGCAGCCAGCGTCTGGGAATAGGCGGCGCCCACCGCGCTACCCGGCAGCGTGCTCGTGGTGATGGTCAGGCCGGAGGAGACCGTGAGGGAAAACTGCGCGGAAGCCTTGGCGTTCACACTGTCCGTAACCTGTGCCGTGAAGGAAAAGGATCCCACGGCTGTGGGCAAGCCGGCAATGGTGCCGTTGGCCTGGAGCGAAAGTGCAGCGGGCAGCGATCCACCAGTAACTTTCCAGGTGTACGGCATAGTGCCGCCGGTAGCCTGGAGCAGATCCGAATAGACGACGTTGAAGATGGCGCCAGGCAGGGCTGCCGGTGACGTGATACTGAGGCTCGAAGCGATGGTTATCGACAATGCCCTGGTGGCGGTGACTCCGGTAGCATCCGTCAATTTGACGGAGAAGCTGGCCATGCCCGGCACACTGGGTTTTCCCGAGATAGCGCCAGCGCTGGAGAGCGTCAGGCCGGTGGGCAAGCTGCCGCCCGATAGCGCCCACGAGTACGGCGATGTGCCGGCAGTGGCTGCCAGGGTCTGCGAATAGGACACGCCGACGGTGCCATCCGGCAGCGAGTTGGTGGTGATCAGCGGCGGCGACACGACTGTCAGGGTGAACTGCTGGCTGGCCGTGGTGCTGGCGCTATCGGTCACGGTGACCGAGAAGGTGGTGACACTCGGGGCGGTGGGTGTGCCGGTGATGGTTCCGTTAGCATTCAGCGTGAGGGGCGCGGGTAAGGGCGCGGAACCAGTGGTCAAGGCCCAACCGTACGGCGGCGCTCCGCCGGTAGCGGCCAGCGGCTGGGTGTAGGAGACACCGACGGTGGCATTCGGCAGCGTTTGCGCCGTGGTGATGGTCAAGCCGTTGCCGATGGTGATGACGAATTGTTTGGTAACGGGAGTGTCCGCCGGAGTAGCGCTGTCGGCCAACTGAACAGTGAAGGTGAAGGTACCGGCCGCGGATGGCGCGCCGGTGATGGCGCCGGCGGCGCTGAGCGTGAGGCCTGCAGGCAGCGATCCGGAAGTTACGGACCAGCTATACGGCGCCAGGCCGCCCTCCCCGGTCAACGTTTGATTGTATTGGGCGTTGAGGGCGCCGTTGGCCAGCGGCGAGCTGGTGGTAATGGCCAGCTTCACCGCCAGGGTGAGCTGCGCGGAAACCGTCGCACTATTTTTGTCGGTCGCGGTCACGGTGAAGGTGGCATTCTGGGCGGATGACTGAGGCGTTCCGCTCAAGGCGCCGGTGGCCGCGTTGAGGGTTATCGCCACGGGCAGCGAACCGGACGTCACCGCCCAGGTGTAGCCGCCGGCGCCGCCCACGGCTGTCAGGGTCTGGCTGTAGGCTGTTCCGATGTTGGCCGCCGGCAG
>DATGGM010000313.1:0-23834 GCA_035308525.1 Bryobacteraceae bacterium | reverse complement strand
CCGATCCACGACAGGTTGAGATGCGCGGCCTGCCAGTCGAAGGCCATGGACGGCGTACCGGCCGGATAGCGGACCCAGCCCGGCTTCAAGGGCTGCACCATGGCCAGATACTTCGGATCCCAATACTCCACGCCATGGATGAGATACTCGTCGTCGAAGCCGCTGAACCCGGGAGCCAGAGGGGTGGCCGCGGTGGTGTTTACATTAATGATGGGGACGGCGGGAGAGATCGTAAAGCCGTTGCTCAGAGTGGCCTGCTCCGCGCCCGTCGTTACCGTGACGGATTGAGACCCCGTGGCGGCCGAGGCGCTAATGGAAATCTGGGCGGTGGCGGTGGTCGGGCTGCCGACTGTCAAGCTGGCGACTGAGACACCCGGTCCGAAGCTGGCTTGGGTGGTTCCCTGCACGAAGTGCGTGTTGGAACCCGTGATGGTCACTTGCAGGGAGAGCCCGGCGTCGGCCGATACAGGCGCCAGCGACTGAATCTGTGCGGCAGGGTTGATGGTCAGGGTTACTGGCTGGGTCACCGTTACCTGATTGGTGTCGGTCACCTGGATGGTGAAGTTCGCAGTGATCGCCGTGGCGGGTATCCCACTAAGCAGTCCGGTGGCCGCGGCCAAGGAGAGACCTCCAGGCAGTGAACCGGCGCTCACCGACCACGCGTATTTGCCACTGCCGCCTGTGGCGCCGAGGCTGTCCGAATAACTGATGCCGACCTCGCCAACCGGCAACGGAGAAATCGAGGTGATCACCAGCGCAGGGTCGATGGTTACCGAGAACGCCTTGTTGGCGGAGACTTGATTGCTGTCCGTCACCTGGATGGTGAAGTTCGGCGCGCCGGCCGTGGCGGGCTGACCGCTGATCTGGCCAGTGGCAGCGGTCAGGGTGAGGCCAGCAGGCAGCGTGCCCTGGCTGACCGACCAGGTGTATTGCCCACTTCCACCCGTGGCCGTTATGGCCGCTGAGTAATTGACGCTCACCGTGCCGGTTGTCAGCGGTGAACTGGTGGTGATGAGCAGCGCCGGATCAACAGTTATGGAAAACGCCTTGGACGTAGAGGCGTTGTCACTGTCAGTCAGTTGAACTGTGAAACCCGGCGCGCCGGCGGCGGTTGGTTGGCCGCTGATCTGGCCGGTGGCCGCGTTCAGTGAAAGGCCGCCTGGCAGGCTGCCCGAGCTGATTGTCCAGGTGTACTGACCGGTTCCGCCGCCAGGCGACAAGGTCAGGGAATAGTTGACTCCGACTGTCGCTATTGGCAATGATGAGCCGGTACTGATGGAAACGGGCGCGTTGATCGTGAGCGATGCGGTATTGCTGCTGCTAAATCGCTTGCCGGTGGATGTGGTTCCCGCGATGGAAACCTGATATGGCGTGGCGACCGGCACGTTAATGGGCACCGGCACTTTGAAACTGACGTGCTCGGTGGAACCGGAGACGACGGTTACCCTGGTGGCCGTGGCGGAGCCCGATGGCCCGCTGCCGCTGATTATGGGCTGGAATGTTACGGTCACGTTCGCAGCCGGAATAGTTCCAGGCGGGAAGCCATGCCCGGTAATGGTGACCGCGGTGACGCCCGGGTCGGCGGCGCCGGGTGATGCCGACGGGCTCAGCTTCACTTCCGACACCGCTCCGGGCAAAACCGAAACCGATAGCAGCGCCAGCGCGAAGAGGTTCTTCATGACTGGGCTTGTTTCACCGGGCGGGAGCGGGGAGCCATACTCCACAACCGGTCCCAGGAGTGTTCTTTATCCCATTGCGGAGTGGGCTCGAAGAAGCCGCTGTCCGGCGCGAGATGCTGACGCACCACGTCCTCATTGAGCGTGATACCCAACCCAGGCTTGTCGGGCACCGTGATAAATCCCTTGTTGATGATCGGTTTGTCGATGCCCTCGACCATGTCCTGCCACCAGGGGACGTCCAGCGAATGATTTTCGCAGGCCAGAAAATTCTCGGTGGCGGCCGCACAGTGGACGCTGGCTAGCGCGCCGATAGGCAGGCCGGCATAATGCATGGCCATCGGTACGGCGTATTCCATGGCAGCGTCGCCGATTTTGTGGGTCTCGAGAATGCCGCCGGAAGTGGAGATGTCCGGATGGATTTTGCTGACCGCGTGCCTGGCGCACAGATTGATGAAGGGCTCCTTCAGGTAGATATCTTCGCCAGTGAGAATCGGCGTAGGACTTTCGATGGTGATGCGCTGCAACAGGTCGGTATACTGCCAGGGAATGACATCCTCCATCCACGAGAGATTGTATTTTTCGTAGGCTTTTCCCAACCGGATGATGGAGTGCACCCCGATGTGGCCCAGGTGATCCATGGACAGGGGAATCTCCATGCCCACGGCTTCGCGCGCGGCGGCCACATATTCGGAGAGCTTCTCGATGCCTTTGTCGGTGACTTCCGCCGCGGTAAACGGGTGCGGCAGCAGGTTACGCTCCCACGGGGTTGTATCGGAAGGCCGGGTGATGGCGCCGGGAATGTTCGCGACCATGTTGATGCCCAGGTCCATCTTCAACCAGGTCAGGCCCATTTCTTCCTTGCGGGCTTTCAGGCGCTTGGCGTACTCCATGGCGTCGGGAGATTCTTCGGTGTCTGCGTAGATGCGGATCTTATCCCGGAATTTGCCGCCTAGCATCTGGTAGATCGGCACGCCGTAGACTTTGCCGGCGATGTCCCAGAGCGCCTCTTCGACGGCGACCACGCCGCCCGCCTGCCGGGAGTGTCCGCCGAACTGCTTGATCTTCTCGAATATGTACGTGATGCGGAGGGGGTTCTCGCCCACCACGCGGCTCTTCAGAAACAGGGCATAGGTGGCGCTCGCGCCATCGCGAACTTCGCCCAGGCCATAGACGCCCTGGTTGGTGTCGAGCCGGATGATGGTGCAGGGGCTGGGACCGGGCTTGCGCACGGTGGCTACCCGCAAGTCCGTGATCTTTAATGTGGATGGGCTCGAGCGGGTGTTGACGTTCTGAAAAGGCGGCTCAGGCGCGGCCTTGGCCCGCGAGGTCCACACCGCTCCGCCCAGCAGCGCAGTCGATGCTTTGAGAAGCCCGCGGCGGCTGGTGAGCGCGCGTTTTTGTTCAGACATGCATTCTCTTCCCTTCCGGCAGACCATTCATTATAGTGGGTGTCGCGAAGCGGGTTTTGGTGCCGCAACAAAGGCGGAGCAGCGTGTTTTATCCACAAACAATTCAACAACGTTGTTTCGCAACTGTAACAAAACACGCGGCGAGAATCCTGAGGAAAACCACACTTCACCCGCAAAAATCGTTTGACTAAAAAGGCGTTCCGAGTGAATATGGCACTTGGTTCCAAGAGGTTCGAGGAACAGCGAGCCAACCGGAAGCGAAGCGAGTCTGGAACGTTGATCCGCTGCTGAAACTATTCCAATAGAACAGGCGGCGGGGAGCGAAGGATTATCGGACGCATTCGGAAGGTGAGCCTCTCGGGCAGTGGCCAGCTTGAAGCTTTGATCCGAAGGGGGCAAAAGCCCCGACGGGGAGTAGAGAGCCGGTGGCTGGCCGAGAATGCGAAGCTGGAGTCGGAAAACGGGTTTACGGCATCGATCTCGCCCGAACCGGGGCTAACCGGGGAAGAGCGAAGGAGTTGTAAGCCGAACGAGTTCGATGAAAGTTGCGCAGCGAGGACGAAGCGGCAGGCCAGGAACTTCGATCCTGTGACGGTGGGCCGGAAACGGCCAGTCATCGCAGGGGAGCGAAAGGCCGTCGTGAGTCGCGGGTTCCGGCCGGGATAGATCCAGGCGACCTCCAAGGCGTTAATCCGTTGTCCTCAAAAGGGGTGGCGGGGAGCTGAGGAGTCACCGTCGGGAATCCAGGCTGCAGAGCTCTGAGCCGTGCATGCCGGTGTCGGGCAAGGCTGAGCTTCGGATCACTTGGAACCATTTTTTTTGTCCCCACCTTCCTTCCCGCATCGTAAGATCAAACAGTGAAAGGCAAATGCTGTTTGCGTGCAGGTTGGGCCGCGATCGCACTGGCCGCCACCTGGTGTGTGCCGCTGGGCGCACAGGGGCTGGACGGACTGTGGGTATCCGACGGCTACGGGTATTTCGTCGAGATCCACGGCGACAGCCTGGACGTGTCCGAAACCACATCGATCAGTTGCATTTCTGCTTCGCACGGCACACGGAAACCCGGCAACGCTGGGGATCCGGCGGCTGTATTCAGCCTGGATGGCGATCTGATCCGGCTGTTGCCCGGGAGGTCCCCGGACGAAAAGCGCGGGCACTTCGATGGCGCTGTTTCCGACGTGATCCTGCATCGGGTCGCCGCCAAACCCAAAGCTTGCGAACAGAAACCGGAGAACACTCCGCAGTCGAACTATGCGATTTTCTGGCAGACCTTCGCGGAACACTATGCGTTCTTGGATCTCCGTCATATAGACTGGCAGGCCGTGGACCGGAAATACCGGCCGCGGGTGACAGCGGCGACCAAGCCGGAGGAACTGTTTGGCATCCTGCAAGAGATGATCGAACCGCTGCAGGATGCGCACACCGGCATCGGCGCGCGCGACATCAAACATAACTTCCATGGGATGCGTCCAGACGCCAACCATCTGGCCGGCGACGACTGGGGAAAGGCGCGCGACCTGATCATCGGGAATTATGTGCGCGGCGGTGTGCAGCGGTACTGCAACGGACACGTGCAGTTCGGCATACTGCGGGATTCCATCGGCTACCTGCGCATCGACTCCTTTAACAGTTATGCGGCAGGCGGCTACCTGTCGGAGGAGCAGGCGCTCATCGCGGCGCTCGACTCCGTGTTCCGCGATGCGCGGAAATTGCACGGGCTGGTGATGGATGTGCGGCGCAACTCGGGGGGCGCGGACCCGCTGGGAGTAGAGATCGCATCACGGCTGACGGGTGAACGATACCTGGCTTATACCAAGGTGACACGCAATAACACAGACGGGCCGCTGCATTTCACCGCGGGGCAGGAGACCTGGGTCAGCCCCAGCGCGCGGCCCGGCTTTCGGGGGAATGCCGTGCTGCTTACCGGTCCGGATACGGTCAGCGCCGGCGAAACTTTTGCGATGGCACTGATGGGCCGCGAACCGCACGTTACGCGCATCGGCCTGAATACGCAGGGGGTGTTTTCGGATGTACTGGGGCGCAGGCTCCCTAACGGGTGGAATTTCGGACTCCCCAACGAAGTGTATTTGACGAAGGACGGCAAGGCGTTCGACGGGCCGGGCGTACCGCCCGACGTGCGCTTGCCGTTCTTCGCGGCCGACGATCTGGCGGGCGGCCGGGATGCCGCGCTGGAGAAGGCGTTGGAGATGCTCACGGGCGGCGGAAAGCCCTAAGCATGGCCGCCGGAGCTGTTTTGCTCACGAGACCGCTCACGCCAGCGAGTGAAGCTGAATACTTCCATCCTGGGTCTGAAACTGACGAAATTGTGGCGGCAGTATTCGCAGCGCCAGCGATGGGCTCCGAAGGTAATCATCAGTTTCATAAAGGCGTTGGGCCAGTACTGCTCGTCGGTCCAGACATTCAGGTCCATGCGCAAGCATTTCGGGCAGCGGCTATACAGCAGGACGGAAGGGTTCCAGGTGCGGGCAATGAATCGCTGGCCGCAATCGCAGCAGCGCAGCGGGGCGATGCCGACCAGGTCGCGCAATCTTTCCTTCAAGCTGCGGTAACGACTGACGCGCAACAGGCGGCTGCCGCAACTCGGACAACAGACGGTCATAAACGTGTGGCAGAAGCTTCTTTGTGGCGCGCGACGTAGTCGTGGAGGTAGGCGCCGAACGCTGCCCGCAGCGCAGTGCAGGCGGGGCCCAGGTGCGGCATGCCGCGGCCTTCAATTTCAAACACAGGCAACAAGTCCCGCGTGGTGGATGTGATGAAGACCTCGCCGGCGCTTTCCAGGCCGGCCGGCGTGAGGGCCTTTTCGGTGATGGTGAACCCCGGCACGCGGATCTCGTGCAGCAGCAACTCGCGGGTGACGCCGGGCAGGCAGCCCGAACTGAGCGGCGGGGTCCAGACCTGGTCTCCCTGGGCGGCGAAGATATTTGCCGAAGTGCACTCGGAGACCTCGCCGCGTTCATTCAGGAGTATGGTTTCGTCGAAGCCTTTGGCCTGCGCCCTTTCGAGCCAGGTGAGGTTCATGGCCCACGAGGTGATTTTGGCACCGGCAAATTCGCCGGCCGCATAGCGCGCGCGGGGCGTGTAGCAGAGCCGCACACCGCTGCCCCACTCCTTGGTGGCGGAGGTGAGCGCGATCAGGTCACTGGCGCGCCCCACGCCCGGCCCTTCCCACATGCCGCCGGTATTACGGACGACCACCACACGCATGGTGGCATGGGTCGCCTGGTTGGCCTCCACTAATGCCAGCAGGTTGCGGCGAACCGGTTCGGGATCGGGGGGGAGCGGGACGTGCAGCGCGGCGGCGTCCTTACGCATGCGCGCCCAGTGGCGCTCGAAGGCAAACAGCACGCCATCCGTGACGCGGATGGTGCTGAAGACACCCCACCCGGAGAGCAGCCCTACCTGTCCCGGCGCGAGAAGCAGGTCGGCGGCATCCCGAATTTCGGTGTTGTGGAGAACGAAGCGGTGCACTGCCTTACATTTTAACCTCCATGCTACACTCGCACGCATGCTGCTATTGGCTTTTTTGCTTTTTGCCGCGAACCCTTCCTTTGATGTGGTGATCCGTAACGGCCACATCGTGGACGGCACCGGTTCGCCGTGGTACTCCGGCGACATCGGTATCAGGCAGGGGCGGATCGCCGCCATCGGCAATCTCTCCGGCGCGGCCGCCAAGCGGACGATCGACGCGCACGGCATGGTGGTGGCTCCCGGATTCATCGACATGCTGGGACAGTCGGAGCTCACCATCCTGGTGAACCCGCACCTGCCTTCGAAGATCTACCAGGGGATCACCACGGAGATTACGGGCGAGGGATCGTCCATAGCGCCGCAGAGTGACGCGCTGTTCAAGGCCGACCGTGTGGGGTACGAGCACTACGGTATCCGGGCGGATTGGCGAACGTTTCGGGACTACTTCGCGCGCCTGGAAAAGCAGGGCATGGGCATCAACCTGGCGAGCTATGTGGGCGCGACGCAGGTCCGCCGCGTGGTGCTGGGGGACGACGACCGCGCTCCGAACGCCGCGGAGCTGGAGCGGATGCGGGCGCTGGTGCGCGATGCGATGCGCGATGGCGCAGTCGGCGTTTCCACATCGCTGCAATACGCTCCGGCACCCTATGCGACCACCGAGGAATTAATCGCGCTGGCGTCGGAAGCCGCCAAGTTCGGCGGCGTCTATGCAACCCACATGCGGAGCGAAGGAGATGCCATCATTCCGGCGCTGGACGAAGCCATCCGGATCGGGCGGGATGCCCATATTCCGGTAGAGATCTGGCATCTGAAGACCGCCGGCAAGGCCAACTGGGGCCGCATGCCCGAAGTGATCGCGCACATTCAGCAGGCGCGCGATGCCGGCGTGGACATTACGGCGGACACCTACGCGTATCCCGCGGGGTTCAATACATTTTCCGCGATCATTCCGCCCTGGGCACACGACGGCGGCGACGCCAAGCTGATTGAGCGGCTGAAGGATCCGGCGATGCGGGCGCGCATTCGGAAGGAGATGGAGACGCCCGGCGGCAAGTGGGACAACGAGTGGCAGGAAGTCACCGGACCGGAGTCCATCCTGGTGGGAGCGGTGGCCAATCCGAAGCTGCTGCAGTTGCAGGGCAAGACTATAGCCGACATCGCCAAGCTGTGGGGCAAGGATCCTTTCGACACGATTTTCGATCTGCTGATTGAAGACCGGGCGTTCACCAATGTGGCGCTGTTCATCATGTCTGAGCCCGATATTGCGCTGGCGCTGGCCCAGCCGTGGGTTTCCATCTGCAATGATTCGGAGGGCACCGCGCCGGACGGGCTGTTGGGCAAAGAGCACCCGCATCCGCGCGCTTACGGAACGTTCCCGCGCATCCTGCGAAAGTACGTGCGCGAAGAGCATAAGCTGACTCTGCCGGATGCCATCCGCAAATTCAGCGCGCTGCCTGCCCAGCGCATGCGATTGACGGATCGCGGGGCGTTGAAACAGGGTATGTGGGCGGACGTGGTGGTCTTCGATCCGGAGACCATCCACGACGTGGCCACGTTCGCGGAGCCAAATCAGCTCTCCGAGGGGATGCGCTTTGTGCTGGTTAATGGCGACCTGGTGATCGACGAAGGGAAAATGACGAACGCACTGCCGGGCAAGGTGCTGCGGTCGCGGTGATGGCAATTATTGCTCTTCGCGCAATTCGTTAGCCGGCGAACTCCAAACGAAGTGCCGGCCATTGGCCGGGGGCAGTCCCGGACTTCGCCCGACGACGTATACCTTGCTCATGGGCTGGCCGGAATTCATCTCGACGCATTCCGGAAATCCGTTGGCGAGGAAGTATACGCCGTCGCGGCGATCGGGTAGTTCCCTGAAGACCACGGGCCTTGGATCGGACTTCATCTGGCGGCCCAGCACCTGGCAGACTGCTGCCGCGGCTGCTGGAGTGGTGCGCCATGGACCCAGGTTATGCTCCAGGGCCGCCAGGTTGAATGCGAGCAGGGCGGCGCCAAGCGTCCAACCTAGCGAGCGATCCTGAACTCCTTCAACGACCGCGGCCCAAAAAATGGCCAATCCGGCCAGGGGCAGATACAGGACCCGGGCGCCGGCGAAATCCGGCTGGAACATCAGCAGATGCTGCACCGGCAAACCGGCGGCCAGCAGAAACGCTACGCCCGCCAGCACGTGTGCCCTTGGTGGGCGGCACCGTACGGCGCACACCGCCAGCCCGGCGATGAAGGCTACAGCCGCCGCCCGCAGCCAATACTCCAGCGGCACGGACCAATTCACCGGGAAGAAAAGGAAGGCCCACTGGCGGAACAGCAGTGCCTCGGAAGAATGCAGCGGCCGCGAATGCCAGATGGCGCTGACGCCGGTGCGGTCGGGATAGCCGCCGATTCCTCCCAGCGCCCACCATCGATACGCGAACAGAAGGGCGCACACCGACGCGAGTGCCAGGCTGGCTTTGGCGGCGCGGCGACGTTCTTCGCGCCCCAGAAACGGCAGCAGCGCGATGGGCAACAGCGGAAGACAGAATGCCGATTCCTTGGTGCAGACACCAAACGCCGCGCAGAGAACGGATAGGATGACCGATGCGCGCCGGCCCTGGCGGCTGTAATCCAACGCTGCCAGCAGGGCGCCGAGGCAGAAGAATGTGGCGAGCAGATCCGAACGGGCATCCGACCAAGCCACCGTTTCGGCGCGCGATCCGTGCAGCGCAAACACCGCCGCCGCTAATGTAGTTGCCCCGCGGGACATCCCCAGGCGGCTGATCAGCAGATACAACAGTCCGACATTGGCGCAGTGCATGGCCAGGCTCCAGGCGTGCCAGCGGGCGGCCGCGGTCCCGGCCCATTGATAGTCGAGCCAATAAGAGATGAACGCGACCGGACGAAAGAAGAGCCCATGCCCGCCCGGCTCAGGCTTGAAGGCATCCGCCATGATCCGCCACGTGGCATGGGAGGCCTGCACGATGTGCGTGTAGTCGTCGTAGACGAAGGGAGATTGCAGGTTTCGCCAGAACGCAACGACTGTAGCCACCAGGATCAGGCTCAAACCCAAAGCTGCCGCCCGCGGTGGTGAAGTAGCTGGCTGGCATCCGGCCGCCGCCATCAGCAAGACGAACGATACGGCGAGCGCCGCCGCGGCGTTCACTGGCGAGTTAACGCTTACCATAGCCAAATGAAACGGTCCTAGTACGAAGCGGGTGGCGAGTAATATCGCGGCGGCGGCCAGCGAGGAGTAAAGCACGATGAAAAGGGTTCTGCGCAAACCAGTTAATCCGCTCCGGAGCTTCTAATTTAGCGTGGAACCGGGTAAGTCCTTGTAGACGAACGTTAGTCAAAGACGGGAACGGAAATGGCCGCATGCTAAAATTCGAATTAGCCGTCAATTCGATTAGCCGCCGCGTCATGGATTTCCTCACGGGTCTCAATCCACAACAACGAGAGGCAGTCGCCTGCACCGAAGGACCGCTGCTGATCCTGGCCGGCGCGGGTAGCGGCAAGACACGCGTCATCACCCACCGGATCGCGCACATCATCGTGTCGCGGCATGTTCCCCCCTCCGCCATCCTGGCGGTGACATTCACCAACAAAGCGGCACAAGAGATGCGTGGCAGGGTGGCCGCATTATTGAGCGACCTGGAGCTTGAATCCTCGCCGAATGTCTCGACCTTTCATTCTTTCTGTGTGCGATTATTGCGCAGCGACGGCGAGCCGCTGGCGCAGATTCGCCCGGGCTTCTCGCGGCGGTTCAGCATATACGACGACGAAGATCAGCTCGCCCTGATCAAGGCTGCTTACCGCCACCTGGGCCTGGACGAGAAGTTCATGCAATATCGCGCCGCCCTGTCGCGCATCAGCCACGCCAAGAACCTGAAGCTGACGCCTCAGGATTTCTATAAGGACGCGAAAGATCCGGCGGCGGCCAAGCTGGCGGTGATCTGGGACGAATACGAAAAAGCCTTGCACACCGCCAACGCCCTGGATTTCGACGACCTTTTGCTGGAGGCCGTGCGGTTGCTTCATCGCGACGAGGCCACGCGCGCGAAGTATAACCGGCGGCTCAGCTACATCATGATCGACGAGTACCAGGACACCAACCGCAGCCAGTACGAGCTGATGCGGCTGCTGTCGGAGGCGCACGGCAATGTCTGTGTAGTGGGCGACGAGGATCAGTCGATTTATAGCTGGCGCGGCGCGGATATTAAGAACATTCTGGATTTCGAGCATGACTTTCCGCGCGCCCGCACCATCCGGCTGGAACAGAATTACCGGTCCACCAAAAATATCCTGGCGGCGGCCGGCGCGGTGGTGGCCAACAATAAGGCGCGCAAGGGCAAGACTCTCTGGACGGAAGCGGATCGCGGGGACGCGCTCGGTTTGTACGCCGGTTGGGACGCCGAGAACGAGGCGGTGTTCATCGCCAACACCATCGATCGTCTGCTGGACCAGAGCCCCGACGACCGCGTGGCGGTGCTGTACCGCACTAACTCGCAATCCCGCCAGATTGAAGAGGCGCTGCGGCGGCATGGCCGCAAGTATGTGGTGGTGGGCGGATTCAGTTTCTACCAGCGCGCGGAAATCAAGGACGCGGTGGCGTATCTGAAGCTGGCGATGTCCAACCACGATTCCGTCAGCCTGCTGCGGGTGATCAATACGCCGGCGCGCGGCATCGGCCGCACCACCGTGGACCAGGTGGATGCGTTCGCGCGCGAACACGGGGTGAGCTTCTGGGACGCGGTCTCGCGCATGATCGACCAGCAACTGTTTCCGGCGCGCGCACAGTCGGCGCTGGTGGCGTTCCGCACCATGGTCCAGGAGCTTTCGCTGCGGGTAGAGAGCGAACCTCTGCCGGATGCCATACGGTTCATGCTGGACCGTACCGGGTACGGGCGCATGCTGGAGCAGGAGCAGACACCAGAATCGGAAGGCCGCCTGGACAACCTGCGCGAGCTGGTGAATGCGGCCGCGGATGCGGCGGAGCGCGGCGAGAACATGGGCGACTTCCTGGATCACGCCGCCCTGGTGGCGGACGCGGACGCGGTGGATGAAAAGGCGCAGATCAGCCTGCTGACGCTGCACAACGCCAAGGGCCTGGAGTTCCCAATCGTCTTCCTGGCGGGCATGGAAGAAGGCTTGTTCCCGCATCAGCGGTCCATGGACTCGGTGGCCGCGCTCGAGGAGGAGCGGCGCCTTTGCTACGTGGGGATGACGCGCGCGCAGAAACGGCTGTTTCTGACCTGGGCCAAGTATCGCCGCCGTTTCGGGGGTGGAGAACAGGAGCGCACGGTGCCATCGCGGTTTCTGAGCGAGGCGCCCTCGGAGCTGACCATCGATCTGGGCGAGGACGATTCCATCCCGCAATTGGATCTGCACGCGGAACGCTACCAGGCGAGGCAGAGCGCGCAGCGGAACACCTTTACCGGAAAGACCTACAATTCCCTGGAGAACATCTCCCAATTCTTCGCTGAGCGCGGCGTGGCGTTTCCGACGCAGCCACCGCCGGCGGCGGCAAGCGCTCCCCAGCGGCCCGCCCTGCCGGCCAGGCCCGTGGCGCCAAACGCTCCGCCGATAATGCGGAGAGCCCGCACGGGCATGACCGTGGAGCACCCCAAATACGGCACCGGCACGGTGGTACGCCGCGAGGGTGAGGGCGACGATGCTAAGATTACGGTCAGCTTTCCACGTTACGGCCTGAAGAAGCTGGTGGAGAAGTACGCCGGACTGAAGCGTAGCTGAAACCGTAGTTGAAGCGGAGCTGGACAACCCGAAAAAAAATATGAATACCACTGCAATCACTGATAAACTCGAACGAAAGAAGCTGAAGAGGACGGCGCGCAAGAAAGCGGCGCCCAAGGCGAAGCGCGCGGCGGGTGTAGCCCGCGGCTCGATCAAGAAGAAGGTTAAGAAGATGGTGCAAGGACAGCGTAAGCGTTAAGTTCGGGAAAGGCCGTTGAGCCAACTATTCCGCACCAAGAGCATCGACGCTCTGATTGAGGCTTCCCAGGAGCCGGAAAAGCGTCTACGCCGGACGCTGGGTCCCTGGACCCTGACGGCCTTCGGTGTGGGGGCGGTGATCGGATCAGGAATTTTCACGCTGACCGGCACCGCCGCGGCCGGCACGGTAATCCCGACCAAGTCGATCCTGGAGGCGACGGTCATCGACCTGATCCTCAACGGCACGCACGCCGCCTCCCAATTAGGCCGGCCCGGCGCAGGTCCGGCCATTACGGTTTCCTTCGCTCTGGTGGCGCTGGCGTGCCTGTTCGCGGGGCTGTGTTACGCGGAGCTCTCCTCGATGATCCCCATCGCCGGAAGCGCATACACGTACGCCTACGCGATTCTGGGCGAAATCGTGGCCTGGATCATCGGCTGGGACCTCATTCTGGAGTACGCCGTTTCCAATATGTCGGTGGCGGTGGGATTCTCCGCGTATATACAGGATTTGTGCGACAACCTGTTCGGAGCGCATTTGCCGCAGGCGTTGGCATACCCTCCCATACCGGCGCCGGGGGGTCCGGCGGGCATCTTCAACATCCCGGCCCTGCTGATTACATTGCTGGTGACCGTGGTGCTGGTGCGGGGCGTCAGGGAAAGCGCCGAGGCCAACACGACTATGGTGCTGATCAAGATCGGCGCGATTCTCTTGTTCTGCCTGGGCTCGGCGCGGGCCATCAACAGCAGCAACTGGCATCCGTTCGCGCCGCACGGTTTTCCGGGAATCCTGACCGGCGCCTCGATTGTGTTCTTCACCTACATCGGGTTCGATTCAGTCTCCACCGCGGCCGAGGAGTGCCGCAACCCGCAAAAGGACCTGCCGTTCGGCATCATCGCCACCCTGATCGTCTGCACCATTCTATATGGCTCGGTATCGCTGGTGCTCACCGGCATCGCCAAGTATTCGACCCTGACCACGGCTTCGCCCGTGGCGGACGCTTTGAAGGCGCTGGGCTACAACCGGCTGCGGGTGGTGGTCACCGCGGGGGCGCTCGCCGGCATGATCTCTTCGCTGCTGGTGTATCAATACGGCCAGGCACGCATCTGGTTCGCCATGTCGCGCGACCGGCTGCTGCCCGGCTTCTTCTCCGCCGTGCATCGCCGGTTCCAGACGCCGCATATATCCACCTGGATCGCCGGCTTTCTGGTGGGGATTCCGGCGGGAATCTGGGACATCGACACATTCGCGGAGCTTTCCAACATCGGCACCTTGTTCGCTTTCGCGTTGGTCTCTGCCGGGGTGATCGTCCTGCGAAAGAAGCAACCCGACCGACCACGGGCTTTCCGGGTGCCCTTTGTCCCTCTGTTTCCAATGATCTCGATCGCCTGCTGCGTGGTTCTGATGATGGGCCTGCCCCTGCGCACGTGGTTCCGCTTTTTTGCCTGGCTGATCGTGGGACTCGCCATCTACTTCCCGTTCGGGCGGAAGCGCAGCACCCTGAACGTGGAAACGGCGAAGCCGCAGCCGGCTGCTTGATCCCGCGCGGTCCAGCAAGGGCCGGCAGGCTATTGGTATCATAGAACAGATGAAATCCCTGCAATGTTTGCTTTTATTGACACCGCTGGTATGTCTGCACGCGCAGACGCCGGCTTCACAACCGGCCACGCCGCCGACTGTCAGCGTGCAGCCCGCCGCTCCCGTGGCGGCCAAGGTTCCCCCCGAAACAGTCATCCTCACGGTTGGAGACGAAAAAATCACCGCGGGTGAATTCGATCATATGATCGATATGATTCCCGAGCAATACCGCAATCAAATGCGCACCACGGGCCGCCGGCAGTTCGCCGAGAATATCATTCGCCTGAAGGTGATGGCCCAGGAAGCCCACCGCCGAAAGCTGGAGGATACGCCGGCGTTCAAATCGCAATTGGCCTTCCAATCCGAACAGCTGCTTGCCCAACAGCTTTACCAAAACCTGCAGACCACCACCAAGGTGGATGAAGCTGCCGCGCGCGCCTATTACGAAGAGCACAAGTCGGAATACTTACAGGTGAAGGCCCGCCACATTCTGATCAGAGCCAAGGGATCGGCGGTTCCGTTGAAGAAGGATTCGAAGGAACTGACTGAGGAAGAAGCGCTGGCAAAGGCCAAGGACATCCGCAAGAAGCTGGTGGACGGGGCGGACTTTGCGACGCTGGCAAAGTCCGATTCCGACGATGCCGGGTCCGGCGCCAACGGCGGCGACCTGGGAACATTCGGTCACGGCCGGATGGTGCCCGCCTTCGAGCAAGTGGCGTTCAGCATTCCCGTTGGCGAAATCAGCGAACCGGTGAAGAGCCAGTTCGGCTATCACATCATCAAGGTCGAGTCGCGACAGGAGAAGACTTTTGTGGAAGTGCGTCCGGAGATTGAACGGAAGCTGGACGCCGAACTCGTGAAGAAGACCATGGACGATCTCAAGAATTCCGCGTCCGTGGTGATGAACGAGGAGTACTTCGGCCCACCGGCGCCGGCGATGCCGGCGCAGGGAGCCAGGCCGCCTATCACCATCCAGCCGCAACCCCAGCAGAAGCCGGCGCCGAAGTAGGCGCTGCCCGGTCAGCGCTCCGCGTATAATTCCGCCCACTGGAACCCCGACGACCGGATATTGTCGCGCAAGGTCGAGTAGCGGACCATCTTTGCCTGGGCGCGCAGGTTGTCGGCGGCGGCCAGGGTAAAATCCAGGCGGTAGCAGTCGGCGCGATCCTTGTAGGAATAGTGCAGGTAGCGGATCTCGCCCGCGGCCGTCGCGGCCATCAGCCGGTCCCAGAAGCTAGCCTTGCTGAGCAACGGCTTGCGTACGCCCGCGGCGCGGGGGATCTCGATGGCCTGGCGGCCGCCGCGGAGAACCGCACGCCTGCAGCGCTCCGGCTGAAAGGGCCGGGCGGGATCGTCGCCGGGAAAGGTGACCAACAGCTCGCGGAGCGCGGCGAGGTCGGCGTCCCATCCGCTCCAGCGGAAACGCGAAGCGCCGCTGACCAAAGTGCCGCGCAGCAGCAGCTCGCGGATGCGCGTCTCATCCTTGCCGGTAACGCCCAGCATATGCTCCACCAGGTCGCGCAGCGGCAATTCCTGCACGACCACGCGTGTGATCGAGATGCCTTCGGCGGCTTCCGAGCTGAGTTTGACCCGGACGGTGGCGGGTAGAGACATGCCCTTTTTTTCACGCTAGCATAGATCCGTGAGTCCACTGGAGAAAGTCGAAGCCGAGCTGCGGCGCTACGAGCACGCGCTGGTGGACTTCTCGGCACGGGAGCGGGACGGCGACATCGAGCTGGTCATCGAGATGAAGAATCGCGGGCTGGGCCTGCACACGTATTACGCGCCGCTGCATCCGCGCGACATCGAGCATCCGCAGTTCCCCTGGACGCTGCAGCGGTACCTCTACGATTGCCTGCACGATTACCTGGTGGAAATGTTCATACGAACACCGCAAACCCGGGTCGTGGAGCCGTGAGCCCGCTGACCGAGATCCTGCGCGACGAAATTAGCCGCGCGGGACCCATCTCGTTCCGCCGCTTCATGCAGGCGGCCCTGTACGATCCGGTGCACGGATTCTACCGGCGCGGGCGCGACCCGTTCGGCAAACAGGGTGACTTCTATACTGCCGAACAGATCCAGCCGGTATTCGGCATCCTGATGGCCGCGCAGATCCGCGCGCTGCACAAAGAGATGGGCTCGCCGCCCGACTTCACGGTGGTGGAACTGGGCGCGGGCCGGCGCGAGATGGCGAAAGCGTTCTCCGAATGGCGGTACATGCCGTTGGACATCGCGGAAGGCGCGCTGCCGGAGCGGTTTCGCGGCGTAGTCTTCGCCAACGAGTTCTTCGATGCGCTGCCGGTGGAGCAGGTAACCTTTCGCGGCGGCTGTTACCGCGAAGTGCTGGTGGGATGGGACGGCCGCTTCGTTTGGACCGCCGGCGGGCCCGCGCGCGCGGAATCCGCAGAGTACCTTTGCCGCTACTTTCCCCCGCCCGCGGAAGGCGCGATCTACGAAGTGAATACGGACGCGCTCGCATGGCTGGAGCGCATCGCCGGCGCTTTGGAGGCGGGAGGGGTGCTAACGATCGACTACGGATACACCCGCGCCGAATCCGCACGCTTCCCTCAAGGAACCCTGATGAGCTACCGGCGGCACCACGCCGACGAAGATGTGCTGGACGATCCCGGCGCGCGGGACATCACCGCGCACGTAGCGTTTACGGCGCTGCAGGAGCACGGCGCGCGGCTGGGCCTGAAGACCGTACGCTTCGAAACGATGGCGCAAACGCTGTTGGCCGCGGGAGAGGCGGATCAATTCGCGGCAGCGCTGGCGGGGGCGGGGCCGCAGGAAGAGCGGCAGCGCCGGTCGCAGTTGAAGAGCCTGTTATTCGGAATGGGGGAGACGTTCCGGACACTGCTGCAGAGCGCGGGAGGAGAAGATGCGGGGCCGGCTACAAAATGAAAAAGGCCCCGACGAATCGGGGCCTATTGGTTCAAACCTGATCTACGCCCTTTGTAGGGCGCCCATGCTACTTCTTCTTTTTTGCAGGCGCCTTTTTCTTGGGGGCTGCCTTTTTGGTTGCGCTCTTCATCGATTGATTCTCCCTAAACATCAAATTTTGCGATTCGAAAATCGCAATGTGATTCATATATAAGGTTCTTCGCGACGAAAGTCAAGAAAAAAATGCATCGAGATGCCTCCAACGCAAATTTTTCCCCCAGGGACAGGCTGCGCGTGGTACTGGTCGCGCCACGCAACCCGCTGAACATCGGCGCAGCGGCGCGCGCCATGGCCAACTTCGGCTTCACGCGGCTGCGCGTGGTGAATCCGTACGAGGTGGCGTTCCGCGAAGCGCGCTCGGCGGTGCACGCCGCGCCAGTGCTGGCCGCGGCCGAAGAGTTCATCCGCGTTGCGGACGCGGTGGCGGATTGCGAACTGGTGGTGGGTACTACTTCGGTGGGCCATCGCGAGCTGCAACACACGCTACGCCGCCTGGAATCGGGCGCGCGGATGATACGAAGCCGGCTGGCGGCAGGGCAGGTCGCGCTTCTGTTCGGCTCGGAGAAGTTCGGCCTGTCGAACGAAGATATGAGTCATTGCCACTGGCTCATGCGCATTCCCACGGTGGACGTGGATCGCTCAATGAACCTGGGCCAGGCCGTCGCCGTGTGCCTGTACGAGCTGGCGCGCGATTCGCGAGCAGCTATCGGACGTACCGAAGAGTTAAAGGCCGCCGGCGCGGCGGACGCGGAGCAGATCACGGCACTGCTGGTGGAGGCGTTGGAGCGCAGCGGTTACAGCAAGCCGCTGACGGAGGCGTCCACCAAGGTTAAGGTACGGCGTTTGGTGCGCCGGCTCAATCTGACCGCGCGCGATGCGCCGGTAGTGCGGGGGATGCTCCGCCAGATCTTGTGGAAGCTGGGGGCGTAGAGCCGGCGCACCGTCAGAACGGCTTATCCGGCTCCTTCTTCTTTACCGGAGGAGCGTACTTGAAATACAGCGTCACGTCCACGAGGTGGGTCTTGTCGTTGATCTTGGTTTCCGAGCGGGTTTCGCCCAGGTTGTCGAAGAGCCCCTCCTCGCGCACCCGCTGGAGGAAGTAGTCCGGATACTCGGGGTTGTATGGAGTGCTTTCTTTGTGCGTCCACATCTTGCGGATGGCCGACTCGCCATTGAGATCGAGTCCTGCAATGCGCAGCGTCCCGAAAAGGAATTGCTCGCCTTCATCGATCTTAAGAACCAGGTTCACGGTTTTCTTGGCATCGTCGATCTGACGCACGATTTGCACGTCGTTGCGCATGTAGCCCTGGTGCGCCAACGTCTTCTTGATGCGATCGACGCCTTCACCGATGGGGCCGAAGTCGGCCAGGTCGCCGATCTTGAACTTGGCTGCCTTCAGCAGCCGGGCGGGCTCGAAGTGCGGCGCGCCCTCGATGCGCACGTCGCCCAGGTTGTAGGTGCCGCCTTCATCCACCACTACCTTCACGGCCAGGCCCTGCACATCGGTGGCTTTCTCCACCGTCACCTTGGTGAATGCCACACGCACCCGGCCGCGCGCGTCGTAGAGCGGACGGACGGCGGAGTCCAGGTATTGGCGGAAAGTATCCTCTTTGTACGGGGCGCCCACCGCGACCTCTCCAATGGCGTTCTGCAGCGCGCTGGTGGGGACTGCCTGGTTGCCTTCGAACGACACCTCGGCTACGGATGGCTCCGAGCGCGCGGGCCGGAACATAATCGCGAATTCATTGGGCGCTATCGCGGTGACCTTGGCGATCACCTGGTCCTTGCCGCCATGCGCGGTCACGCACTCCTGAACCCATTGCTTGTAGCGGTCGATCACTTGTTTAGTGGCGGCCAGGCGCGGCGCAAACATGGGATCCTTGCCGCGCAGGTAGCCGGTGAGGTCCTGGTCGGGTATCCCCAGGCTCTCGAAGCGGATCGGATAGGCAGGACTGACTTCCACTACCTGGAACGAAGCCGCGTAACCGTTCTGGTCGCCGCTGGGCGCGAATTTATATCCCACGGTTTCGAAGGAGCCGGTGGCCACCAGCCGGTCGCGCGCCGCTTCAAAATCCGGCTTGCCGGCCAGTTGCCCGACCTTCAAAGCAGCCACAGCCAGTATCTGCGCCTGCGTGTAGTTATGATTTCCCTCGACCTTCAGGCTTTGGACGGGCCACTTGTCCGGACGCGCCGCCGGCTTGGTGGTGGACTTCTTCGCGCGGCTGGTCTGCCCGTAGGCGGCCGGAATCCCGGCGCCCCAGCCGCACATCACTAATAGCAGAAGCCAAATCATATCTTTATTGTAGGGGCGATGTAGAATGGAAAAAGTGTCTTACGATCTGATCGTTATCGGCAGCGGCCCCGGCGGTTATTCGGCCGCCATTCGCGCCGGCCAATACGGCCTCAAGACCGCGCTCATCGAGAAGCAGCCCCGATTAGGTGGGACGTGCCTGCTGGTGGGCTGCGTTCCAACAAAGGCGCTGCTGCATACAGCCGACGTCTGGGACCATTTCCTGAATCCGGAGGCCGACGGCATCCAGTGTCAGAACCCGGTGCTCGATTATCCGAAGGTCATCGAGAAGAAGAACCGCATCGTCAACAAGCACTCCAAAGGCGTGGAAGGATTGCTGCGCAAGAACAAGGTCGAATGGATCAAGGGCTACGCGCGGCTGTTGGGCGGCGGGCGCATCGAGGTGGAGGGCGTGCAAGGCGCCCAGACCCTGGAGGCGCGGAACATTATCATAGCCACCGGGTCGGAAGCGCGCATGCTGCCGGGACTGCAGCCCGACCCCGACCTGATCCTGACCAACATCGAGATTCTGAACCTGACCGCGGTGCCGAAGTCGCTGGCCATTATCGGCGCCGGCGCTGTGGGCGTGGAGTTCGCCTCCATCTTCAACCGTTTTGGCACTGAGGTGGCCGTGTTCGAAATGCTCCCCCGGGTTGTGCCGGTGGAGGACGAAGAGGTCTCCAAGGAGCTGGATCGCGCGTTCCGCAAATCGGGCATCAGGGTGGAGACCGGCGCGATGGTGGCTAACGTGCGGAAGGGCGGGAAGGGCGTGCAGCTGACCGTCACGCTCGCCGGCGGCAAGACCGAAGAGGTGGAGGCCGAGAAACTGCTGGTGGCGGTGGGCCGCAAACCGAACACGGAGAACATCGGCCTGGAAAAAACGCGCGTGGAGCTGGACCGGGGCTTCGTCAAAGTGAATCCGTATCAGCAGACCGGTGAGCCGGGTGTATACGCCATCGGCGACGTAGTGGCGGGCACGCCGCAACTGGCGCATGTGGCCACCATGGAGGGCATGGTGGCGGTGGCGCATGCCGCGGGTAAGCCGGCCGTGCCGATCAATCGCAACCGCATCCCGGGCTGCACGTACACCGAGCCGGGCATCGGCAGCGTGGGTATGACGGAAGCGCAGGCGCGTGCCGAAGGCCACCAGGTGAAAGTGGGCAAGTTTCCCTTTGCGGGCAATAGCCGGGCCAGCATTCTGGATAGCCACGGCGGATTTATCAAAGTGGTGGCCGACGAGAAGCTGGGCGAGATTCTGGGTGTGCACATTATCGGCCCGGAGGCCTTCGAGCTGATCGCGGAAGCCGTGGCGGCCATGGAAGCGGAAGCCACCGTGGAAACCATCATGCACACCATCCACCCGCATCCCACGCTCAGCGAGATGATGGGGGAAGGCTTCAACGCCGTTTACGGCCTGGCCATCAATGCTTAGGTGCGAGTGGCGGCAACCAGGCAGCATGGAGTACGGGCGCGCGTTCGAATGGCAGCAGCAACTGGTGGCCCGGCGCAAGACCGGAGAAATCCCGGACCAGCTCGTTTTGCTGGAACATCCGCACACCATCACCTTGGGACGCAACGGCCATCCTGAGAACCTGCTGGCCAGCCGGGAAATCCTGGCGCGCGCGGGTGTGGCGTTTCATCCAACGGACCGCGGCGGCGACATCACCTATCATGGGCCCGGGCAGATGGTGGGCTATCCGATCGTGGATTTGCGCGAGTGGAAGCGCGACGTAGGCGCCTATGTGCGGGCCATCGAGCAGGTGCTGATCGACACGCTGGAGGATTTCGGCATTCACGCCGGCCGCATCCCGCGGCTCACCGGAGTGTGGGTAGCCGGGTGCAAAATCGCGGCCATCGGCGTGCACATCAGCCGTTGGGTGACCTCGCACGGTTTCGCGCTTAACGTGGCGACCGACCTGCGCTATTTCCAGTACATTGTTCCGTGCGGGCTGGCTAAACCTGTGGCGTCCATGGCGCAACTTGGTTCTAACGCTGCTTGGGAAGAAGTTGCCGAGCGCCTGGCGGCGCATTTCGGACGGATATTTGAACGCCAGATGATTCGAGCGGGCGTGGCCGCCTGCTGCTAGAGAGGAATACACATGACCGACGTAGTGATGCCCCAGATGGGCGAAAGCATCGTGGAAGGGACGCTGACCAGGTGGCTGAAGAAGGCAGGCGACCACGTGGAGCGGGACGAACCGCTCTTCGAGATCTCGACCGACAAGGTGGATACCGAGATTCCGTCGCCGGCTGCCGGGACGCTATCGGAGGTGCTGGTGGAAGAGGGCAAGACGGTCGGCATCAGCACCGTCGTGGCGCGGATCGATGAGGGCGGCGGGGCCCCGCAGCCCGCCGCGGCACAACCCGCGGCGCAGGCTGAACCCGCGGCTGCCCCACCACCGCCTCCACCTCCTGCCGCGCCCGAACCTCAGGCTGCCGCGCCGGAGCCGGTTGCCGCGTCCGCACCTCAGGCTGCCGCGCCCGATTCGCCGCCCGCCGAAGAACCTGCCGAAGCTACCGGTCCATTATCACCGCTGGTGCGCCGCATGGCGCGCGAGTATTCGATAGATCTCAGCAAGGTGAAGGGCACCGGCGCGAGCGGCCGCATCACCAAGCAGGATCTGGAGGGTTACATCGCGCGGCAGCAGGCTGCTCCGCCTGCTTCCGTCCAAGCGCCTCCGGCACCGCCGGCGCAGGCCGCGGCGCCAGTTCAAGCCGCGGCGCCGGCTCCCACCCCGCAGGACCTTCCGCCGCTGCCCGCCGCCGTACAGGCCAAAGCGCGCATCGAGCCGATGAGCACCATGCGCATCCGGATCGCCGAGCACATGCTCGCCAGCCGCCGCACGTCGGCTCACGTCACCACCATACATAAGGTGGATATCACCAAGGTCGCCCGCATGCGTGCTCTCCATAAGGCCGATTTCCAGTCGCGCTATGGTATCTCGCTCACGTACCTTCCGTTCGTGGTGCGCGCCACGGTAGTCGGGCTGCGCACGTACCCGCTGCTGAACGCCTCCGTTGAAGGCAACAACATCATCCACCACAACGAAATCAACATCGGCATCGCGGTGGCCCTGGAAAACGGGCTGATCGTGCCGGTGATCCGCCAGGCTGACGAGAAGAACGTGCTGGGCTTGCAGCGCTCCATCGTGGACCTGGCCACTCGCGCGCGCTCGCGCCAGCTCAAGCCCGATGAAGTGCAGGGTGGGACATTCTCCATCACCAATTTCGGCAGCTTCGGCAGCGTGATTGCGACCCCCATCATCAACCAGCCGCAAGTGGCCATCCTGGGCGTCGGCGCGGTGGAGAAGGCGCCGGTGGTGATCGATGACGCCATCGCCATCCGGTCGGTGATGTACCTGTCTCTGAGCTTCGACCACCGGCTGATCGACGGTGCGCTGGGCGATCAGTTTACGGCCAAGGTGAAGGAAGTGCTGGAGGGGTGGTCGGAAGAGGTGCTGTAACCTCGCGCTCAATCAGGACTTGCTTTCTTACACCAAGGTCCGCCCGCGGCAATCTTAGATTTGGCGGCCAACATGCTTCATAAAGCGGCCAAAAAATCCTCTACCGTAGGCATCAGATTGCAACTTCGATTTCGCGCGTTGTTTTCGTTCTGATAGATCGCGATGTTCAACCTCAATCAAGCCGTCACTCCAGTTTACTTGCCAGCGGCCGGCGCGGCAGTCCCGAAGCAATACAAATTCTCATCCGTGCGCAGGTAGATGCGGCTGTCCGCGATGGCGGGTGTGGCGATCACGGATCCCTCCACGTCGCCTGAAGAAAGCATCTCCCAGTCGGCGCCGGCTTTGATCACGCTGATTTTGCCCTCCTCGCTGACAAAGTAGACTTTGCCGTCGCCTGCCACGGGCTGGGCGTAGTATTCACCGAGAGCGTCCTTCAAGCGCGCCTCCCGCAGCACCTTGCCGGTCTCCGGATCGAATACCGTGACGATCCCGCCGGTGCGGACGACATACAGCACGCCCTGGTAGAGCAGCGCGGCCTGCACGTACGGCATCCCCTTCGTATGGCGCCACAGCACGTTCGTCCTGGTAACGTCGCCCGAGCCGTTCAACCGCGTGCGCACCAGGCCGCCGCTGGGCTCGCTCGAATCGAAAGCCTTTTTCCATTCCTCCTCGGTCACCTCGCCATCGTTGTTGCCGGTGTTCTTGTCGATGGACTTGGCAATGCGGTACATGATCTTGTCGCTGAGGCTGTCACCAGCCAGCTCAGAGAGTTGCAGCTTACCGTCCTTATTCTTGTCGTACTGCTTCAGCAGAGAGCTAAACGGCGGCGGAGCATCCTCGCCGGTGGTGGTCTCCAACGTGTAAACCGAGTCGCCGGCCACCAGGGGCAGCGCCGCGGGAGCCATGGTGACGCCGCGTGCCCACCACAACCGCTCGCCCGTGCGGGCCTGGTATCCGGTCAGTTCCACGGCGCCGGCCACCACGATCTCCTCCGGCCCGCCGGCGGGTTTGTAAACGGACGGTGTGGCATACGACCCCAGCCATCCG
>DATGGM010000312.1:0-2048 GCA_035308525.1 Bryobacteraceae bacterium | reverse complement strand
ATCAGCCACGCTTCTTCGGGCGTATCCACCAGCAGCACCACGTTCCCCGCGGCGTAAATCGGCGATACGGCCATGCCCTGAATGGCGCCGAACGGACCCAGCGGCACGCGCCAGCGTTCGTTGCCATCGCGGTCGTAGGCGAGCAGGCCGAAGTCCGGATAGTACACGAAGATGGAGTTTCCGTCGGTGGCCGGCGTGGGGGTGGTCGGACCATTCTGGGGGTTGACGGCCTCGGCGCGCGTCCGCGTCACGGCTTTGCGCCAGGCCAGAGCGCCGGTCTTGGCATCGAAACACAGCAGAATGCGCTGATCGCCTTCAAAGCCGGTGATCCAGACCCGCCCGTCCACTACGATCGGCGAAGAGTGACCCTTGGGCGTTTTGGCCTTCCAGAGCACGTTGCGGTCGCGGCTTAAATCCGCCGGAAGGCCTTTGTCCGGCGAGACGCCGGTGCCGTTCGGCCCGCGAAATCGCGGCCAGTCGGAGGCGGCCAGCAAACCGCAAATCGCTAAGAACAATCCAACAAAACGCATGGTTCCATGTTAGACGGAGCGGCGTGTAAATGGCGAGCAGTTATTCCGTGCGCTGGCCGTGCTTGTAATGGACGCGCATGGCCTTGTGAACGGCCTTCCATCTCTTCTTCAGTGCCTGGGCGGCCTGCACGTCGGTCTGCCGTTCATGCCAGGCGATTTCGGCGCGCAGCTTGGCATAGCTCCGCCAGCGGTCGGCGTCCAACTCGCCCGCCTGGACCGCAGCCTGGACCGCGCATCCATCTTCGGACTTGTGGCTGCAATCGCGGAAGCGGCACCTGGACGCCAGAGCCGCGACGTCGCCGAACGTGGAATCCAGGCTGTCGGGTCCCGCCCACATCTGGATTTCGCGCATGCCCGGCGTATCGATCAGGGCGCCACCTTGCGGCAAAGCCAGCAGCTCTCGATATGTGGTCGTGTGACGCCCGCGGCTATCGCCGGCGCGCACTTCCTGGACTGCCTGTCGCTCCTCCCCGAGCAGCTGGTTCACTAAAGTGGACTTTCCCACGCCGGATGATCCCAGCAATGCGATGGTCAGCCCGGGACGCAACAGTCGCAATACCGGCTCGATCCCCTGCACCGTGCGCGCTGTGATGGCGACCACCGGCGCGCCTCCCGCGATGCCTGCCACCTGGCCAATGCGCGCGTCCACGTCCGGACACTGGTCGCATTTGTTGAGCACGATGGCGGCATCGGCGCCGCTGGCGTGCGTCAGCGTCAGATAGCGCTCGATGCGCCGGAGGTTGAACTCGTGGTCTAAGCCGCAGACGATCAGCACCAGATCGATATTGGCGGCAATCACCTGCTCCTGCTCGCGGTCGCCGGCCGCGCGGCGTGAAAACAGCGTGCGGCGGGGAAGCACCGCATGGATGGTAGCCTCTTCCGGGCCGACCGGCTGAGCGGCCACCCAATCGCCCACCGCCGGCCAGTCGGATCGTTCCGTGCGATAGAGCAGCGCGCCGATGGCCTCCGCCCGCATCTCGCCGCGCGCGGCGTACACCCGGTACCGGTCGCCATGCACCACGGATACACGAGCCAGTTGCAGGCCGCGCGCCGCATAAGGGTCAAAAGCCTGGTATGTTTCGTCCGTAGCGCCGAGCGCCGTCAAGTCAAAAAAATCCGTCATTCCAGTTCTCCTGCAAAACATTTTGGGAAGTAGAAGGAATGGACTCGCCGCGCGCGCGGTCTTCGAACGTTGGCTCAGACCGTGCGTGGCGAATCGACTTTTAGCGGACGGACAGCGGCAGTACCCAGAGATCAGACTAGCCAATCAGGCTGCGGAAAGCAAGCCGCACACCGTGTTAACTTTGACCTGATGCGATACTTTTTAGCGTTTCTGGCTTCGGCCGCGTTGTTGTTCGGGTCGGGAGAATTGTCCGGGCGCCGCGCGCCGGGTTTCTCGCTTCCGGACCTGCACCTGCAACAACGCGATCTTGGGGACTATCGTGGCAGGATCGTGGTGCTTGACATCATGCAGACCACTTGCCCGCACTGCGCGCGGCTCTCGGAAATCCTGGAAAA